>CACJBW010000037.1 GCA_902591775.1 uncultured Pelagibacteraceae bacterium | reverse complement strand
AAAAGATGGAGATGTAAAAATTGAATTATTTCCAAAAGTAGCACCAAACCATGTTAAAAGAATAACTGAACTAGCTAATAGTGGAAAATATGACGGTGTTGTTTTTCACAGAGTAATCGATGGGTTTATGGCTCAAACAGGAGATGTTCAATTTGGAAATTCATCCTCTAATAGTTTCAACTTAAGTAGAGCTGGCATGGGTGGTTCAGACATGCCTAATCTTAAAGAAGAATTTAATGATTTACCACACGAGAGAGGAACATTGTCAATGGCAAGATCTTCAGATCCTAACAGCGCAAACAGTCAGTTCTTTATTTGTTTTGGTCCTACACCTCATCTCGATAGACAATATACAGTATTTGGAAAAGTAATTGAGGGCATGGACTTTGTTGATATGATTACAAAGGGAGATGGACCGAATGGGTCTGTTTCTAATCCAGATAAAATTATTAGCTTTAAATCTGAGTAGAATTTAATGGATGCAAAACATAAAAAAGAATTTTTCTTTTAGCGTAAAACATCAATGTAAAAATTATCGTGTTGGATTAATTGAAACTCATCGCGGGGATATTAATACTCCTGCATTTATGCCTGTAGGCACTCAAGCAACGGTTAAAGGAGTTTTTATAGATGATATTATTAAAACAGGAAGTGAGATAATTCTTTCTAATACTTATCACTTAATGATAAGACCTGGCACTGAAAGGATTGAAGCAGTTGGTGGATTACATAAATTTATGAATTGCAAACTTCCTATATTGACTGATTCTGGTGGTTATCAGGTGATGTCCTTATCTAAATTTAATAAAATTGATAGAGATAAAGGAGCAATTTTTCAATCACACATCGATGGAAAAACATTTATTTTAAGTCCAGAAGAAAGTATTAAAATTCAAAAAAAACTCAACTCAGATATTGTTATGGTGATGGATGAGTGTCCAAAAAATACTAATGATTATAATAAAATTAAAAATTCAATGAATTTGTCCACAGAGTGGGCTATACGATCTAAAGAAGAATTTGGATCTAATCCGCAGAAAGCTTTGTTTGGTATAGTTCAAGGAGGTCTATTTAAAGATTTAAGAAATGAGTCTCTTGATAAATTAATCGATATAAAATTTGATGGATATGCCATTGGTGGTCTAGCGGTAGGAGAAACTCAAAAAGAAATGTTTGATATATTAGATGGCATAAAAGATAATTTACCTATAGAAAAACCTAGATATTTAATGGGAGTAGGAACCCCATCTGATATATTAGGAGCAGTTAAAAGAGGTATAGATTTGTTTGATTGTGTCCTACCCACAAGATCTGGAAGAACTGGATTAGCTTTTACTTGGAACGGTAGAATTCAAATAAGAAATTCAGAAAATAAATTAGATAATACACCTCTAGATAGCAGCGTTACTAAGTTTGACCTAAATAAATACTCTAAAAATTATTTGAATCACCTTCACAATACTAATGAGATGTTGGCCTCAATGATTTTAACATTAAATAATATAAACTTTTACCAAGAACTTATGCATGAAATTCGAAAAAATATTAAAATGGGAACTTTTGAAGAATTTCATGACAAGTATATTAGTATTTTGTAAATTTTTACCATTGCCAAATATAAAAAAATCAATATAAGAATTTTCGTGTTGGGCCCTTAGCTCAGTTGGTAGAGCAATTCCCTTTTAAGGAATGGGTCGATGGTTCGAGTCCATCAGGGCTCACCAACGCATCAGGCTATTGGTGGGTACTTTAGGATAATCTCATTTATCCAATTACTTATCTGGTCAATTCTTCTATCATTCGATGGATGTGTGCTCATAAATTCAGGTGGTTCTTTACCTTTATTTGCTTTCTTCATTCTTTCCCATATTTTGGTGGTTTCTCTAATATCGTAACCAGACAAAGAAGAAAAAATTAATCCTAAGTAATCTGCTTCACTTTCTTGTTTTCTTGTAAAAGGGTTCATTATTCCAATTTGAGATAACAAACCAACTGTATTCATACCAGTTGTTCTATTAACCTGAGATAATTTTCCACCAGTTGCAATAT
>CACJBW010000036.1 GCA_902591775.1 uncultured Pelagibacteraceae bacterium | reverse complement strand
AATGAATTCCTCAAATGATTATTAAAAAAGTTAACAAATTTTTCGGTGATAATCATGCCGTTAAAAACGTTTCTTTTGAGGTTAACAAACCTCAAATGATAGGAATCATAGGTAGATCTGGGGCTGGTAAATCAACATTACTAAGAATTATAAATCGACTTACCGACGCAACAGATGGGTCGATTGAAATTGAAGGTCAAAATATTCTAGATTTAAAAAGTAAGGAAAAGAGATCATGGCAAAGAAACTGTGCAATGATTTTTCAACAATTTAATTTAGTCCCACGATTAGATGTTCTAACAAATGTAATATTAGGCAGATTAAATTATCAGGGCTCATTTAGAGCATCCTTAAAAATGTTTTCTCGAGATGAAAGAGCTGATGCTCTGATTTTACTCAATAACTTAGGTATGGCTAACACTGCCCTTCAAAGAGCTGAAACGTTATCTGGAGGTCAACAGCAACGTGTAGCTATATGCAGAGCTTTGATGCAAAATCCTAAAATGATTTTAGCAGACGAACCTATAGCATCTTTAGACCCAATGAATGCAAGAATGGTAATGGAGTCATTAAGAAAAATTCATGATGAAAAAAATTTAACGGTCATTTCAAATCTTCATACCCTAGATACAGCAAAAACCTATTGTGACCGTATTATTGGAATGAAAGATGGCGCAATTGTCTTTGATGATGTACCAGAAAAATTATCAGACAAACTTGCAAGAGAAATTTATGGTGCAGAAGCTGATGAAGCTTTTGAACCACAAGTAACATCCACTGAGCTTAAAACAAAAAAAAAGATAAATGGAGATGTTGAGAAAGAATTTGCAACTGCATGAGATCAATAACTCATCGTTACAAATAAGTCGTTAGACTAAAATTATAAAAAGGAGATAATTATGTTTAATAAACTAACAAGAGTTATTGCACTTTTGGCTATGGTGTTTTTTTCAACTCAAGCTAATGCAGTAACTTACACAGGTCCAAAAATGGACTTAAGTAAATACCAACCAGAGTTTAGAGTTGGTTTTTTAGGTGACGAAGCAGCTCAAGATATTATAGCTAGAAATGAATGTTTCATGCCGTATATCGAAGCCGCTTATGGTGTACCAGCTAAATTTTTTACTTTTAAAGACTACGCTGGAACAATGGAGTCGATGCTAGGTGGTAATCTAGATTACACTTGGTTCGGTTCTTCAGGTTACGCAGGTATGTATTTAAAAGATCCAACTGCAGTAGTACCAGTACTAACGAGAATGCAGCCAACAGGTGATATGGGTTACTACTCTGTTGCAGTAGCAACTAAAGCATCTGGAATTAAATCAATGGCAGATCTTAAAGGTAAATCTTTTGGTTGGGCTGACCCTAACTCTACATCAGGTTTTTTAATTCCTTCAATTGAATTAAAGGCTATGGGTATGGACCCAGATACATATTTTTCAAAAACACAATTTTCTGGTGGGCATGAAAACAATGTATTAGCGGTAATGAATGGTGATGTTGATGCTGGTGTAACATGGGTATCTGGTGTTGGTAGCTGGGAAGAAGGATATTCGTCAGGGAATTTAAGAAAAATGGTTGATAAAGGGATTTTAAATATGGACGACATTGTTCAAATTTGGTCTTCAAAATTAATTCCTAATGGTCCAATTGTGATGCCTACTTTTTTACCTGTTAGAGCACACCAAGTAATGATTGGTTTAAAGCAATGGATACACGAGAACGATCCAAAATGTAGCGAAAACGTTGCAAACGGGATTGTAAAAAAATGGGTTCCGGTGGATCATTCTTTTTACGAGTCAGTTGTAGCTGCAAGAAAAGCTAAAATTGAAGCGCAAAAAAATAATTAATTAAACCTCCTATAATCAGAGGCAAAGACTGTAAATCTTTGCCTCTGATTTATTTTTTAAAAATTATGACAAAAGCCTTACCTGCCAACCTAGAACAAATTGAAGTTAATTTAAAAAAATTAACAAACCAGAGAACTAGGTCCTCGCTACTTGGAATTGCAATTCTAATATTAATTTTTTTTGGTGGTACCTTGGTATCGTTAGAAGCAAATGCAGGGTCTTTTGGAAGAGGTATAGCTAATTTTTTTAACTACCCTAGAGATTTATTTGTAGACACTT
>CACJBW010000035.1 GCA_902591775.1 uncultured Pelagibacteraceae bacterium | reverse complement strand
TCATCTTCAAATATTTCTAAAGTTTTATAATTGGTCAAAGCCTTTTTGCCTTTCTTAGATGAAACTTCCATCATTTGTCTGTTTCTTGAACTTCGAGTTATAAAAGTCTCTATTTTTCCATTTTGAGGTCTTATTTTACCCCAGACTAAAGCTTGGTAAACTCTAGTAATAGAATGATCAGAAAATTGCTTAGATAAATTTTCGTGTGAAATATTATTTTTAGCAATAACTATTAATCCAGATGTATCCTTGTCTATCCTGTGTACAATTCCAGGTCTGAGTTCGTTTCCAATATTTGATAAATTTTTACTATCATAATTTATCAGTGCATTTACAATTGTGTTATCATAATTTCCTGGTCCAGGATGCATAGAAATTCCTGCAGATTTATTAATAACCATTAAATCTTTATCCTCGTGGACAATATCAAGGGCATATTCAAATGGCTCAAGAGCCTCTTTTTTTGGTTCTGAAATCTCAAAATAAATTTCATCATTCAATTTAATTTTTCTAGAGGGATCGGTAATAATAATATTATTAATTTTTAATTTATTTTCTAAAATTAAACTTTTTACTCTTGACCTACTTAATTTATTATCCTGATTGGATAAAAGAATGTCTATTCTTGAATTTTTTTCTTTATTTTTAACTTTTATATTTATAATACTTTTCATATTGATATAATTATACAATATGCGCTTGTAGCTCAACTGGATAGAGCGCCAGATTTCGGCTCTGGAGGTTCAGGGTTCGACTCCTTGCGGGCGCACCATTATTCACCCATATTAATCAAAGTCCCCTTATTTTTTGCGGCATTGAAAGAATAATAAAATAAAGCAATTGAAAGAGAAAAATAAAAAGCGTTCCAAATAAATGCATAGTAAACATTTTCGATATTAACTGTTTGATTAATCAAAATATTTCTAGCCTCTTCAAATATGTAAACCAATGGAAGTACATAAGCTATTTTTTGAAATATTTCTGGAAGAGTTTCTATTGGATAATAAATACACCCAAAAGGTGCCAGTAAAAACATTGTTGACCATGCTATATTTTCAAATGATGGACCAAATCTAAGCAAACCTGAAGAAACTAAAATACCAAGTGTGATTCCAAAAATATAAAGACTTAAAAAAAGAAAAAATAAAAATATTCCTAAATCTAAAATTGAAATTCCAAACAATGGAGATGTAAGTAAAATTGCTGGAACAAGGCCAATTAGTGATCTAATTAAAGCAGTTATAACAAGTGAGGTTAAAATCTCACCAATTCTCATTGGTGCTATGAAAAGATTAGTAAAATTTCTACTCCAAATTTCTTCTAAAAAAAGCATGTTAAAACCAATACTTGTCCTAAACAAAAAATCATAGAGAATTGCACAAGTAAGGATTACACCAACTGCATTATTGTAATAAGTTGTATGAGTTGCAAAAAAATTAGATATAAATCCCCATAATGTAATTTGAATAGATGGCCAGTAAACTAGATCTAATATTCTAGGAAATGATCTAGTGATTAGATAAAAATGTCTTAAAAATAAACCATATATTCTAGTTAAACTCACTTTTACTCCTTGATAGTTTTAAAAAGACTTCCTCTAGATTTGCTCTTCCATGTTTTGTAATTAAATCTTCAGGTTTACCTTGGTCTATTATTTCTCCATTTTTCATCATTAATACAGATTTGCACAAACGTGTAACTTCATTCATATTATGAGAAGCTAAAAGTATCGAAATTTTTTTTTCTTTTTTATATTCTTCTAAAAATGTTCTAACAAAATCTCCTACTTCTGGATCTAAAGAAGCAGTTGGTTCGTCAAGAAGCAGAACTTTTGGTTCGTTAACTAGGGCTTTGGCTAAACTTACTCTATTTTTTTGACCTGATGAAAGTTCTCCGGTAATACTGTTTAATAATTCACCTATTCTTAGCTTTTCCGATAAATACTCAATTCGTTCCTTAATATTTTCAACTTTATAAAGTTTAGAATAAACATATAAATTTTGTTTCACTGTAAGTTTTTTGGGCAGTTCAATATATGGGGATATAAAATTAATCATTTCAAGAATTTGAATTCTATTTTCTTCAAGTTTGAGATTATTGATAAATATTTGACCACTTGTAGGTTGAAGCAAGCCTAACAACATTCCAATAGTTGTTGTTTTTCCAGATCCATTAGGACCAAGCAAACCTAAAATTTCATCTTCCTCAACATTAAATGATATTCCTTTTACAGCTTCTTTTTTGC
>CACJBW010000034.1 GCA_902591775.1 uncultured Pelagibacteraceae bacterium | reverse complement strand
CTATTTCTAAAGGACGTTTTGCATGTAAGTCTTGCGTTGTCGAGGGTTTGTGACCAATAATAGAGATAGCAGCTTTAATTCTTTGATCGATTGAGACGTTGAATTTTACACCTATTTTCTCTCCTACTAACTGACATTCTTCCATCAATTTTCTTACGGTGTTTAATAATTCTGGGTCATTACCAATTTCATCCAAAGTCTTATCATATAGTGCGCTTACTATATTAAATGAGCAATTACCCCAGAGCTTTATCCATATTTCATCTCTTAGATTACTTTTTTGTGGAGCTTTTAAGCCTCCTGCAATTAATAAGTCTGCAATAATTTTAAGTCTTTCTGATTTTGATCCATCTGGTTCGCCTAATGTAAATCTTTCACCACCATTGTGTTTAATAACACCAGGTTCAGTAATTTCAGCTGCTGGATAAACCACACATCCAAGAGCTCTTGAAGGATTCAAAGAATTCCAAATCTTACCATCAGGATCAACACTATCTATATGTTTCTCATCTAAGTTTGTCCCCGTGTTAGCTTTATGAAAATACCACCAAGGTAAGCCATTCACAGCAGATATTATAGTTGTATTTTTTCCAATTAAGCTTTGAAGAGAATCAACTATATTAGAAATTGCATGAGCTTTTACTGAAATAAAAATATAATCTTGAATTCCAAGTTCTTTGGGATCATCTGTTACTTTTAATTTAAAGTTTTCTGTTTTATCTTTTTTAATTAATGTTAAACCATTTTCCTCAATAGCTTTTTTGTGTGGACCTCTGGCTATAAGTGATAAATCAATATTATTTTTACTCAAACACGCAGCTAAATATCCCCCAATCGATCCTGCACCAAATATACAAACTTTTGTCATTAATTATTTAAACCAAATTTTTTTGCTAAAACATTTCTTTGTAATTTTCCTGTTGCTCCTTTTGGAATTTCTTCAACAAAAAAAATTTTTTTTGGTATTTTAAATTTAGCAAGTTTTTCTTGAGCATATTCTAAAACATCATTTTCTGAAAATGCCTCACCACTTTTTATTATAATTGCACTAGCAATATTTTCTCCAAGCATTTTGTCTTCATATCCAAAACAAACTGCTTGATCTATTAATGGATGGTCCATTAATACATTATCAACTTCTAATGGAGATATTTTTTCTCCACCTTTATTAATTATTTCTTTCAATCTTCCTGAAATCTTTAAATAACCCTCATTGTCGAAATAACCTTGATCGCCAGTTCTAAACCAACCATTGGTAAAACTTGTTTTGTTTGCTTCTTCATTATTATCGTATCCAAGAGTTACATTTTCACCTTTTATACACACTTCTCCTTCATCACCTTGTTTTAGCACTTCCCCATCTTCGTTCATAATACATACCTCTGGACCTGCTGGAAGGCCTACAAATCCTGCTTTTTGTTGCTTAGGTGGCAATGGATTAGAAGTCATTTGGTGAGTAGCTTCTGTCATACCGTATGCTTCAATTACTGGGCAACTAAAAACATCATTTAAATCTTTGAATACTGCTGGTGGTAAAGATGCAGATGATGATCTAATTAATCTTAGTTTTAGTAGCTTAGCAACTTCTAAATTTCTACTTGCTCTTAATAAAATAGCCTGATGCATTGTAGGCACCCCTGAGTACCAAGTTATTTTTTCTGATTTAGCCATATCTAAAAACTTGATAGCATTAAAACCATTTGATGCACATACAGATGCCCCAGCTTTCATTGATGAAGCTAAAATAGCTATAAGACCATGTATATGAAAAAGTGGCATAATATTAAGACAATGGTCATTTTTAGAAAGATTTAAACTTTTAGAAATATTTTCTGCAGAAGAAAAAATATTTTTATTTGTTAAAGGAACAATTTTTGGTCTTGATGTAGTACCAGAAGTGTGTAGCACTAATGCTTCATCATTTTCATCAGGTAAAGAATATTCACTTTCTTTTTCATAAATATTAAATATTCCTGAAGGTCCATCCTTTTCTGGATTAATCTCACATAATTCTATTTTTAATTTTTTTGCTACATCGACAACTGGATTTTTAGAATTTTTCTCAACCAAAACAATTTTTGGATTTAAATCTTTTAAATAAAATTCATACTCCTCAGATTTATATGATGGATTTAAAGGTGCAGCAGACATATAGCTTGAAATAGCTAAAAAACTTGAAGCCATATATGGCCCATTTGGTAAAACTATCGCTGCTCTATCTTTGTTTGATAATCCATTTCCAGCCAGCTGTTTAGAAATTTTATCTATAAATGATTTTAAATCTTTGTAATTTAGTTTTGTACTGATTTCAGAGGTTAGAGCAATATTTTCATCATTCACATTTTCAAAAATGTTTCTAACAATTCTTTTTGACATTATTTAGTACCCTTTTGCGTAACCATCTTTTCTAGGATCAGATCCTCCTAAAAGATCCCCTTCTGTACGATTTATTTTAATAGCTTGACCTCCACCATGAGTGCCATCAATATACTCAACATTATGACCGATTTCTTTCAATTCGTTAAAAATTTGATTAT
>CACJBW010000033.1 GCA_902591775.1 uncultured Pelagibacteraceae bacterium | reverse complement strand
ATAATAATTGGAGAAAATAGCTATGGTAAAGGTTCTGTGCAATCAATCATTCCACTAAAAAATAAAGGTGCAATAAGATTGACTGTATCTAAATATTATCTTCCATCAGGAAAATCTATATCAGAAATAGGTGTCTCGCCTGATATTGAGGTAGCTGAAGGATCTGATGACTTTAGGTTTAATACAGATACAGACAATCAACTTCAATTTGCTTTAGAGCTTTTAAACGGCTAAAATGAAAGAGAAATACAAAAATTTACCACTTAGAAGTGGTGTTGGGATAGTTATTTTAAATAAAGAAAATAAAATTTTTGTTGCAAAAAGAATAGATAATAAAAAAAACTTTTGGCAAATGCCACAAGGTGGGGTTGATAAAGGTGAAGACTTTTATGAGGCTGCAATTAGAGAATTAAAAGAGGAAACTAGTATTAAATCAGTAAGTTTAATTAAAAAAATTGATGGCTTACTTACCTACCATTTACCAAATGAATTATTAGGAATAATTTGGAAAGGTAAATTTAAAGGTCAAAAACAACAATGGTATATAATGAGATTTAATGGTGATGAAAAAGAAATTAATATTAATACAAAACATCCAGAATTTCTTGAATGGAAATGGGTAGATCCAGATAAAATTACTGAACTTGTGGTAGAATTTAAACTACATGTATACGAAAAAGTTCAAGAAGAAGTAAAAAAAATTTTAGTTAATTGATTTTAATACTTCAAGTTTTTGATCAAGCAAATATTTTTCCTGATCATTTATATCAGACTTGTTAAGTTCTTCCTCAGCAGATTTCTGAATTTCTGAAATTTTTTCTTTATCAATGTCTTTTAATTTTATAATAAGACTAGTAAGTATAGAAAGATTATTATCTTTAAATTCAATTATTCCATCATTTACATAAAAACTTTCCTCGCCAGACTTTGAAAATATTTTAATTATTCCTGGTTTTAAAAAAGAAATAATAGAGATATGGTCTTTTAAAATCCCTATCTCACCTTCAAATGCAGGGACAACTACCTCGGTGACATCATTTTTTGATAAAAATGATTTTTCAGGGTTTACTATTTCTACAGAATATTCTTCGCTCATTATGCAGCAGCTTCGTTAGCTAAACTCTCAGCTTTTTGAATAGCTTCTTCAATAGTGCCAACCATATAAAATGCAGCTTCTGGTAAGTGATCATATTCACCTTTACAAATAGCATCAAAACCTTTTATTGTTGATTCTAAATCTACAAGCTTACCTGGCGAGCCAGTAAATACTTCAGCTACAAAGAAAGGTTGAGATAGAAATCTTTGTATTTTTCTAGCTCTAGCAACTACTAATTTATCCTCTTCTGACAATTCATCCATACCTAAAATTGCTATAATATCTTGTAAAGATTTATAAGTTTGCAGAACTTTTTGTACTTCTCTAGCAACTCTATAATGTTCGTCACCAACTATTCTAGGATCTAAAATTCTAGACGTTGAGTCTAATGGATCTACCGCTGGGTAAATTCCAATTTCAGCAATCTGTCTAGAAAGTACCGTTGTTGCATCTAAGTGAGCAAATGAAGTTGCAGGTGCAGGGTCAGTTAAGTCGTCTGCAGGAACATAAATTGCCTGAACAGATGTAATTGAACCTTTATTCGTTGTTGTAATTCTTTCCTGTAAGTTTCCCATATCAGTTGCTAATGTTGGTTGATATCCTACAGCTGAAGGTATTCTACCAAGCAATGCAGAGACCTCAGATCCTGCCTGTGTAAACCTAAATATGTTATCAACGAAGAATAGTACATCTTGACCTTCTTGATCTCTAAAATACTCAGCAACAGTTAATCCAGTTAAAGCAACTCGCGCTCTTGCACCTGGAGGTTCATTCATTTGTCCATATACTAATGCTGCTTTAGAACCTTCTCCATCAGTTTTAATAACACCTGAGTCTATCATTTCATGATACAGGTCATTTCCCTCTCTTGTTCTTTCTCCTACTCCTGCAAAAACTGAAAATCCACCGTGAGCTTTTGCAACGTTGTTAATCAATTCCATAATTAAAACAGTTTTACCAACTCCAGCTCCACCAAATAAACCAATTTTACCACCTTTTGCATAGGGTGCTAAAAGATCAATAACCTTTATTCCTGTGACAAGTATTTCAGTTTCTGTTGATTGATCATTAAATTCTGGTGCAGCTCTGTGAATTGGCCAGTTATCTGAACTTTTTACTTCTCCTCTTTCATCTATAGGCTCTCCTATTACATTTATAATTCTTCCGAGAGTCTCGGGACCTACTGGAACTTTAATTGGAGCAGCTGTGTCTTTTACCTCGTCTCCTCTTTTAAGACCCTCTGTTGCATCCATTGCAATTGTTCTAACACTTGACTCCCCTAAGTGTTGTGCAACTTCCAAAACTAATCTATTTCCACCATTATCGCACTCTAGTGCAGTTAAAATTTCTGGTAGTTCTCCATCAAATTTTACGTCTACTACCGCCCCAATAATCTGTGTTATTTGTCCTTTTCTCATAATTATAAACTTTCTGCTCCTGAAATTATTTCTATTAACTCTTTAGTAATTGCTGCCTGACGACTTCTATTATACTCAATAGTAAGTTTGTCAACCATTTCACCTGCGTTTCTAGTTGCATTATCCATTGCACTCATTCTTGAACCTTGCTCGCTAGCTGAATTCTCTAACATCGCTTTAAAAATCTGAGTTGAAATATTTTTTGGTAACAGGTTGCTCAATATTTCATCTTCTTCGGGTTCAAATTCATAGTTATCCTCTGATGAATTTTCCTCCTTTTCAGATGTATTTAAAGGAATAATTTGTTGTTCCTGAGGTATTTGAGTAATCACATTTTTAAATTGGTTATAAAAAATTA
>CACJBW010000032.1 GCA_902591775.1 uncultured Pelagibacteraceae bacterium | reverse complement strand
TATTTAACCGATATACCAAAAAAAAATGGAGGATCTCTTACGTTATATAAGAAAAAAGCAAACAAAAACCTAAGAAAAAGTTTTAGAAGGTTTCCTAAGATTAATGAACTTGATAAATTAAAGGAATTTACCCCAAAACAGGGAAGTATAATTTTCTTTAAATCTACTCCTAATTCTTATCACGGAGTAAATAGATTTAAGGAAAGAAACTGTCCAAAAAGATTTTTTATTTATGGAAGTTATGCTCTCAACAAACCAGTGATATGGAAATATAAAAATTTTGAATATCATCCACATATTATTGCGACGAAAAAAAGAATGCTTACATCTTTTCATGATTCAAATTATTTGCTAAAATATTAGTAATTATGCAAATAAAGACTAAATTAAAGAGAATTTTAGATAGAGATGGCTTCTTAAGAGTAAGAAATGTTCTTAACTTCAATAAAGATTTAAAACCAATTTTAAATGACATGGAATATGTAATGGACAATTTAGTTCATAAATTTGCTCCTGAGCACATGAAAGAAAAAATTTTTAAATATAACTTTAGAAAAAAATACACATACATTTCAAAATTAAAAATTTATGATCTTGATCAATATTTTAATACTAGACTTCCAAGAGATCATGTTAAAAGAGATAGTGATTATTTTGCATCTCAATCTTTATGGAATTTAATAAATCACAAAAAAATCTTGGATGTGGTTGAAAAATTATTAGGTCCAGAAATACTTTCAAATCCAGTTCAAAATACAAGAATTAAACAACCCGAAAATAAATTACCTAAACATTCCGTTCACGATGGTCTCTCAGGCAGAACACCATGGCATCAGGATGCAGCGGTATTATCATCTTTGGGACAAAGATTAACTGATATGGTAACTGTTTGGATTCCATTTACTAAAACTACTAAAAAAAATGGATGTATGATTACAGTAAAAGAAATTAATAAATTGGGATTATTGAACCATATATCGGGATATAGAGGTCAAGTCGAAATAAAAGATAGTAAAATACTTGATAATTATAAGCCAGTTTTTCTAGAGGCTAATGTTGGTGATATTATTATTTTGCATAAACACTCCATTCACTGTTCATTGCCTAATAGATCTAATGATTTTAGAATTAGCGCTGATTTAAGATACAATAGAGCTGGAACCCCATCTGGCAGGAAACCTTTGCCCAATTTTTATGTAAGAAGTAAAAATAAAAAAAATATTAACATCCACAATTATAAGCAATGGATTGCTTTGTGGGAAAAAGCAAAGAATAAATGTATTCCAAGAAAGTATGCATTTAAATATCCACTTCCAACATTTAGAAATAGTAAAAGAGATCTTGCTAGACTAGTATAATTTCTTTTTTAAAACTATGAAAAAAATTCTCATTCTCCAACCTATTCATGAAAAAGGTATGGAATTATTAAAAAGTAATAGTGACTATAGTTACGAAGTTGTTGAGGATTTAAGTGTTGAAAACGTGAAACAAAGAATTGTAGATGCGGACGCAGTTTCTTTAAGAACTTCGATATTACCGGCTGAGGCAATTGAAAATGCAAAAAACCTTAAAATAATTTCAAGACATGGAGTTGGTTACGATAATATTGATTTAAATAGCTGTAAAAAAGGAAATATCGATGTAGCAATAACTACAACAGCAAATGCTGTGGCAGTTGCAGAACATGTTCTTTTCATGCTTTTAAGTATCTCAAAAAGAAAGAGTATGTATGACCATTCAGTCAAAAGTGGAAAATTTACTGAACGAAATAAATTACCAAAAACTATAGAGATTTGGAATAAAAACATTCTTATTGCTGGATTTGGAAGAATAGGAAAAGCGTTGATTAAAAGATGTTTAGGATTTGAAATGAACGTTTTTGTTTACGATCCATTTGTAGATTCAGAAACAATAAGCAAAATGGGTGGTAAAAAAGTTGAAGATTTATCAGAAGCTATTAAAAATATGGATGCTGTCTCACTCCATATACCTTTAACTGATCAAACTAAAAATATTATAAATTACGAACTTCTAAAAACGATGAAGAAAAACTGCATCATCATAAATGCTGCAAGAGGCGGTATTATAAATGAAAAAGATTTAGATAGGGCTTTGAATGAAAATTTGATTTTTGGAGCAGGAATTGATGTATTTGAGGTAGAACCTCCTGAGGCTGATAATCCTCTATTAAAAAATGACAAAGTTTTCCTCAGTCCTCATGCTGCAGCATTCACTGAGGAATGCATGACAAGAATGGCAAAAGAAACTATTCAAAATATTTTTGATTTTTTCGATGGTAAACTTGAGGATAGTAAAAAAATAAAATTATAAATTATTAATCTCTAAATTTGATTTCTTTAAAGTATCTGTAATATATTTGTAACCCTTAATAGCATATTCAAGTGGATTGGCTTTTTTAGGATCTTGTTCAGCTTCTACAACAAGCCAACCCTGATAATTATTTTTTTTTAAAATATCAAACAGAGGTTTATAGTCGATGCACCCATCGCCAGGCACGGTAAATGCACCTTCTAAAAACGCATCTCTAAAACTGTAATCTTCAGAAAGAGCTTTTTTTAATACTTCTTGCCTAATATCTTTGCAGTGAATATGGATTACTCTTTCCTTAAATTTATTAATTAAATTAATTGAATTTCCCTGAGCAAATAACATATGCCCGGTATCTAAGGTTAATTTTACACTATCATCTGTATTTTCTAACAATCTAATTGTTTCTTCCTCTGTTTCTATTACTGTACCCATATGATGGTGGTAAGCTAAAGGCATACCTTCATCTTCAAGATACTTTGCAAGTTCAGAAATTTTTGTGCAATAATCTTTCCATTCTTGGTCCGTCATCTTTGGCCTTCTTGAAAGTTTTGCTGTTGGATCGCCTTGTATTGAACCAAAAACTTCAGCAAA
>CACJBW010000031.1 GCA_902591775.1 uncultured Pelagibacteraceae bacterium | reverse complement strand
GTAACTATAACGAGATGTTCATTAAATTTAGATAAAAAAATCCAAGGCCATGGTTATGTTCAAGGTAGAAATAAATATAAATCCAAAATTGCAGCTTTGTGTGATGCATTGATGCAAACTGAAAAAAAAGAAATAATTAAAAGAAATATAATAGATAAATTAATTAAATATAAAAATAACAAAAGAAATGAAATATTATCTAAAACAGAAGCTACTAAGGTTGATTTTTTTACCTTGGTAAGAGGTGAGGATAAATAATTTATGGAAGTTGTTTCTAAAAAAAATAATTCTCAAACAAGTGCTGATTATTTTAGAAGTATTTTGTTTGCAACTTCATATCCTGGTTCGATCGAAATATTAGACAGTATAAATTCGCCTTCGAAAATGTTTTCAGCCAGTTGTTCAATTATAAAAACTTTTTGTGACAGTTATTCGAATATTTTTTTAGGTCGTGATATTAACAATCCAGAAACTATTGATTGGATTAAATTTAATACAGGTGCAAATATTACAGATAAAAAAAATGCAAATTTTGCAATTGGTATTTGGGATGATCTTTTACCATTAGATGAATTTAAAAAAGGGGACGACCAAAATCCTGATCAATCGTGCACTATTATTTGCCAGTCTAAATTTGAAAAACCAAATGCCATAATTACTGGTCCTGGTATTAAAAGTTCTAAAAGTATATTTTTACCTGATAGAGAGATTATAAAAAAAAATAACCAGCAATTTCCATTAGGACTTGATTTTTATTTTGTTGATAATGATAAATTTTATTCAATACCAAGATCACTAAAAATAGGAGAACTATAAAATGTATGTATCTGTAAAAGGTGGAGAAAAGGCAATCAATAATGCACATTCTTGGTTATCTGAAATAAGAAGAGGTGATGTAAATATAGCAGAACTAAATATTAAACAAATTAGTGAACAACTAACTTTAAGTGTTGATAGAGTTATGTCAGAAGGATCTTTATATGACAAAGATTTGTCTGCTCTTGCAATCAAACAGTCTAGAGGTGACTTGATTGAAGCAATTTTTCTAATGAGAGCCTATAGAACTACTTTACCTAGAATTGGTTCAAGCAAACCTATCGAAACTAGCAAAATGTTATGCCTGAGAAGAATATCTGCAACATTTAAAGATATCCCAGGTAAACAAAAGTTAGGCCCAACATTTGACTACACACACCGTTTACTTGACTTCAAACTTCTTGCTGATGGTGAGTATGAAAAAGCTAAGATTGAAAAATATGATGATAAAGAAATCCCTCATGTTTTAAGCTTTTTAAATAAAGAAGGATTAATTCAGAAAGAAATACCTAGTGGCAAAACATCTAAAGATATTACAAGAAACCCAATTAATTTTCCTTTAACAAGATCTGAACGATTGCAATCTCTTTCAAGAGGAGATGAGGGTTTTCTTCTTGGTTTAGCTTACTCAACACAGAGAGGTTATGCTAGAAACCATGCATTTGTTGGTGAATTAAGAACTGGTTACGTTGAGGTTCAATTTGAAATTCCAGAATTAGGTATAGAAATAAATATTGCTGATGTCATGTTTACTGAGTGTGAGTCAGTAAACCAATTTAAAGGTAGTAAAAAAATACCTGCTCAATTTACCCGTGGATATGGTTTAGTTTTTGGTCAATTAGAGAGAAAAGCTATTTCTATGGCTTTAGTTGATAGATCAATGAGATGGAGAGAATTTGGTGAGGAGTACTTAGGTGTTGCTGCTCAAGATGAAGAATTTGTTATATCTCATTGTGATAATATTCAAGCCACAGGTTTTTTAGAACATATCAAATTACCTCATTATGTAGATTTTCAGGCGGAATTGGATTTAGTAAGAAAAATTAGAGAAGAGTATAAAAAAAATGAACAACGTACTTAAATTTAAAAATAAAAAAAATACTGTTGCAGCTCAAGATGAAATTTATAATTTTGCTTATTTAGACGAAAATACAAAAAGAATGATAAGAAGAGCTTTGATTAAAGCTCTTTGTATACCAGGTTATCAAGTTCCATTTTCATCTAGAGAAATGCCTATGCCATATGGATGGGGAACAGGAGGGGTTCAAGTAACATCGTCATGTTTAACAACTGACGATGTGATAAAAGTTATTGATCAAGGAGCAGATGATACTACAAACGCAGTTTCAATTAGAAATTTCTTTAAAAAAACTGCTAATATTGAGACCACAGAAAAAACAAGCCAAGCATCGATAATTCAGACAAGACACAGAATTCCAGAAGAAAAGTTAAAAGAAAAACAAATACTTGTTTATCAAGTTCCAATACCAGAACCTCTTGCGTTTTTAGAACCAAGATATCAAGAAACTAAAAAAATGCATGCACTATCAGAATATGGAATTATGCATGTAAAGTTATATGAAGATATTACCAAAAATGGTCATATAGAAACAGCATATGCTTATCCAGTAAAGACAAATGAAAGATATATAATGGACCCATCACCTATTCCAAAATTTGATAACCCAAAAATGAACAATAACCCTGCTATTCAATTATTTGGAGCAGGAAGAGAGCAAAGAATTTATGCAATACCACCATATACTGAAGTAACGAGTCTTGATTTTGAGGATTATCCATTTGATCCCTCAAAGGCACCTCATAAATGTTCTATTTGTGGATCAAATGAGAGTTTTTTAGATGAAATAATTACTGATGATGACGGTAATAGATCATTTATATGTTCAGATACAAATTATTGTAATCAAAGAATGGAAAATAATTAAATGCAACCAATTTTGTCAGTTCATAATTTAAACAAATATTACGGTAATCAAGTGGGATGCAAAAATATGAATTTGACATTATATCCTGGGGAAGTCGTTGGTGTAGTAGGAGAATCTGGCTCAGGAAAAACAACTTTTATAAATTCCATATCAGGCAATCTTATTCCTGATAGTGGAAAAATCTTAATTGAAACAGGTAATGAAACGATTG
>CACJBW010000030.1 GCA_902591775.1 uncultured Pelagibacteraceae bacterium | reverse complement strand
AATATGCTCTAAAAATGTAACCCGAACCATCTATTAAGTAAAAATGGTCGCTTTTTTTAATTTTCTCCATAATGTAATGATATCTTAATTTTTATAAATGTAATAAATGTATGCCCTCATATGAATAAAAAAAACGTTTTAACTGTTAAAAACTTGAATAAAGTTTATTCAAAAAATGGTTCGAAACAAACACATGCACTTAATAATTTAAACTTAGAGGTGAAAGAAGGTGAAATTTTTGGTCTATTAGGACCAAATGGAGCTGGAAAGAGTACATTTATAAACATATTAGGTGGATCAGTTGTAAAAACTGGTGGTGAAGTAAATGTTTGGGGGTTTAACTTAGATAAAAACCCAAGACAAGTTAGAGCCTCTATTGGGATTGTTCCACAAGAAGTAAACTTTGATCCATTTTTTAGTCCCAGAAAACTTTTAGAGCTTCAAGCAGGTCTATACGGAATTAGAGAAAAAGATAGAATTACAGATACTATATTGAAGTTGGTATCATTAGAGGAACAAGCTGACAGTTATGCTAGAGCCTTATCTGGTGGTATGAAGAGGAGATTACTTGTAGCAAAAGCTATGGTGCATCAACCTCCAATTATAATTTTGGACGAGCCTACCGCAGGAGTTGATGTAGAGCTTAGAAATACATTATGGGAAAATGTGAAATCCTTGAACAAACAAGGGGTAACAACAATACTAACAACTCATTACCTTGAGGAAGCGGAGAAAATGTGTGATAGGATTGGTATTTTAAGTGCAGGAAAATTAGTTGCTTTGGATACAACTAAAAATCTCTTAAAAAAAATTCAAACAAAAATTGTGTATGTCACCACAGATAAAAAAACTAATATTCAAGATAACACTTTTGAGTCTTTAAAAGTCATATCAAATGACGAAAACAAGTTAGTTTTATCATATGAGAAGAGTAAACTGAGCATAGATTCAATAATTTCAGAAATAAAAAAACAAGATATAAGAATACAAGATATTTCAACTGATGATGGCGATCTTGAAGACGTATTTTTAAGGCTTACAAAAAATTAAGTTATCTAGGAGATCTTTTAGACAGTATCCTTTGAAGAGTTCTTCTATGCATTTTTAGTCTTCTTGCAGTTTCAGAGACATTTCTGTTACATAACTCAAAAACTCTGTGTATGTGCTCCCATTTTACTCTATCCGCTGACATTGGGTTTTCAGGTGGGGATGGTTTTTGATTTGGATCAGCTAAAAGTGCTTTTTCAACATCATCTGCATCTGCAGGCTTTGCAATATAATCAATTGCTCCCTCTTTAATTGCAGCAACTGCTGTTGGGATATTGCCATATCCCGTTAACATAATAATTCTACTTTTAATGTTAACCTTTTGAATTTCTTTTACAACCTCTAGTCCATTCCCATCATTTAATCTAAGATCCACAACAGCAAATGCTGGACTTTGTGATTTTACGGTTTCAATACCAATTTTTACACTCTCAGCTTGTGTAACTGTAAAACCTTTTTTCTCCATAGCTCTAGCCAATCTTTGTCTAAATGGATTGTCGTCATCTACAATCAAAAGCGATTTATCCTCGAAATCACTCAATTTCTGAAGTGTGGGTTGGTTGATCATAGCTCTTATATGGAAGTAAATTTTAATATTTCAATAGCATTATTTACTTTACATTGTTAATTATTTCCCATAAATGCTGCACGTATGAAACTTGCATACGTGATATGCAGGTTTTTTTTGTAAATTTTTTTTAGAGGTGCAGATATGCAAAAATTTAAGTCAGTTGAAGAATTAGTTAATCAACTGAGACCGACAGGACCTGTTTATTGTATTAGAAAAGAGTCAATCAAATTGGCTTCTAGATACTTTCAAAAAAATTTCCCTGGAAAAATACTTTATGCGTTAAAAACCAACCCTCACCCATTAGTTCTTAAAACTATTGTTGAAAGTGGTATTAATCTTTTTGATGTAGCATCTATAAAAGAAATAGAGGCCATAAGAAAAATAAGTCCAAATGCGAATTGTTCTTATATGCATACAGTTAAAAGTAGAGAAAGCATTAAAGAGGCATATTTTAAATATAATGTTAAGGCCTTTTCTTTGGATACTAAAGATGAATTAATAAAAATTTTAGAAAGCACAAATTATGCTAAAGACTTAGAGTTGTTTGTTAGAGTTTCTGTATCTAATGAGCATGCAGAGATTGATTTATCAAAAAAATTTGGAGCCATTAATACTGAAGCAACTGGATTACTTAGATTAACAAAACAATATTCTAAAAAAATTGGACTTAGTTTCCATGTTGGTTCACAATGTATGCACCCAATATCTTATTCAAAAGGAATACTTGAAATCAGTAATATAATTAAAAAAACAAAAATTATTCCAGACGTAATTAATGTTGGAGGTGGCTTTCCAACTATTTACCCTGATCTTGTTCCTCAATCTCTAGATGCTTACTTTAATGAAATTAAAAAAGGTTTAAATAATTTAAAATTAGATAAGGTTCCAGAAATTATTTGTGAACCTGGAAGAGCGATTGTTGCAGAAAGTGGCTCAACAATTGTAAGAGTTGATTTAAGAAAAAAACAGAAACTTTATATAAATGATGGTACGTATGGAACTTTGTTTGATGCAGGTGTTCCTAACATAGTTTATCCATCAAAAATGATAACTGATGGAAGAGTAATCTCCAAAAAATTAACATCATTTGATTTCTATGGTCCAACATGTGATAGCATGGATTATATGAAAGGTCCTTTTATTTTACCAAATAACATTAAAGAAAACGACTATATAGAATTAGGACAGCTTGGAGCATATGGATTAACTTTTAGAACTAATTTTAATGGATTTTACTCAGATGATATTTACGAAGTTGAGGATAATCCAATCATTACGATGTATGACAAAGAAGCAAATAAAGAGTTTCTTGTTGCTTAATGTCAGATAATAAAAACCAATCAAGTAATAGAAAAAGTGATTTACTTAGTAAAGAAGTAGAGCATATTGATATAACTTCTTTTGATGCTAGAAAAATAGTCTCTTCAATGGAAAAAATGTCTTTCGTTTCAAGAGAGACTGCAAATGCGGCAAATATTTATAATGAAATGATAAAAGATAAAGATTGCACGATCTTTTTAACACTTGCAGGATCA
>CACJBW010000029.1 GCA_902591775.1 uncultured Pelagibacteraceae bacterium | reverse complement strand
TTTAAATTTAATCAGAGGTTTAACTATTTTATTTCTGTGATTTGCCAGTCTAGAGTTTTTTCCTGCACATAAAATTAATGAGGTAATCATTTATATGTAGATTTTATTAATTTTGATATATTTTTAGCAATTGTCTCAACAGTAATAATTTTGCCAGAAAAGATTGATAAGTTTCCATTTTTATGTTGAATAATTTCAGACTTTCTAGAGTCTGATTTTTTATCGATATTTACTGCTCTAATAATTCTAAAACTTCCGATTAATTTTGATTTATTTAAAATTTTTAAATATTTTTCACTTTTTTTTAACGTTAAATTAATTTGTGATGGTATTCTTTCTTTAAAAATCTCTTTTGGAATCGTTTTAGACTTAATTTTCACAAGCTGTGAATATTTTACATGTGCAAACAAATATTGATTTTTTGCTCCAGCTATTGGTAAAATTGAAGGAAATTCTCCATCTAAAATTGTTGATCCAAACCTTTCAGTATTTATCTCAAGCTGGCACATTTCTTGAAGGTTGTACTCCATCTCTATTTTATCATTTAATATATATTCATTTATTTTGTCATAAGTTGCATTAATAATTAAATCAAATTTCTCAGTGTATTTTTTTTTAGAAATTGAGTAATTAATTATTTTTTCTTGGTCTACATAAGTAGTTACTTTTGCATTTTTGATTACTTTTATATTTTTTAAAGAATTAATTCTATTTGTAACAATAGTTCTAATTTTGTTAAAATCATATACACCCTCTCGAACCCTATAACATTTTGAAATTTGATTTACATGGAACAATTCATTTGGTGGGTTTACTGTTGATAATTTAAGTGAAGCTTTATCACAAAAATTTTCAAAATCAGAATTTGTAATTTTAGATTTTTTATTTGATATCGCGTAGAAATTGTTGAAAGAGTAATCAATACAACTTTTGTAATTTTTATCGAAGTCTTTTTTTGCTTCTAAACATTGCGTTGCAGTTTCTAAGCTTCGTGGATAGTGAAAACCAAAATGGTGTCTGTTGTGGTTATATTTTGTTGCTCCATCAAGTAAAACAGGGTTTTTTTCAAAAACTTTAATTGAACTACAATATTTAGATAAGTGTATGGAAGTAGTGAGACCAAAAATACCTCCTCCAATAACACAAACTTTTAGATTTTTATTCATCACAAAAAATAACTTCAGATCCTTTGTAATGAAATTTCCAATTCAATATATTTAATTTTTTTTTTGATAAAAACTTCTTAAACTTTAAATGAGTATTTTTAGGTACATAAACCATTAAAAAACCACCACCACCAGCGCCAATTATTTTCCCACCAGTAGCTCCATTTTTTTTTAAATCTAAATAAAGTTTATCCACATAAGGGTTCGTCATAAAATTTCCAATTTTTTTTTTTAAATGCCAATGTTCATTCAAAATGAAACCATATTGATCTAAATTTCCACGCTCAAGTATTTTAGTACTTCTATATCCAAGGTCTTGAATTTTTTTCATAATATTAATTTTTGAAATCTTTGTTGTGATTAATTTTGTTTGTTTTTTAAGTATTTGATAAGTAAAACGTTTATTCTTTATATAAATTAAAAATAAATTCTTTTCGAATTCAAGTATTTTTTTTGTTGAAATTTTAAGTTTCTTCACAGACGTTTTTCCACTCTTATCAATGATTAGTTTAATGAAACCTCCGTAAGCGCTTGCGTACTGATCTTGCTTACCTGCTGCTTTTTTATTCAGTTCCATTTCTATATTCACAGCTTTTTCTGCTAATTTTTTTTGAGAAATTTTTCTTTTATTAAATAACTCTAAACATTGAATTAAGCCAACAGATAGAGCACCAGAAGAACCCAGTCCAGAGTTAGATGGAACTTCAGAAATAGTATGGACTTCTAGCCCATTAGCTTTGTAGTATTTTTTTAGAATTTTATTAATTATAGAATGTTTAATTTGTTTTTTATTTTTTATGTTTTCAATTTTGGAGTAACTTAACCAAAAATCTTTTGTTAGGTTTCGATTACTAATTGTTAGATAGATAAATTTATCGATAGTTGCGGTTATTAAGAAAGATTTATGTTTTTTATACCAATGATATAAATCTGTTCCACCTCCTCCTAGTGAAATTCTCAATGGCACCCTAGCAATTATCATTTTTAAACTTGTCTACAATTAAATTGCATATTATACCAGATCAAAATTAGAGTTTTTATATTTTATGAAAGAAATAAATGAATTTATTAAAAATAGTATTGAAATTTTAGAGTTAATTGACAAGAAAACTATTTTGAAGACAATTAAAATTATAAGAAATTGTAGTAAAAAAAATGGTAGAATATTTTTTGCTGGAAGTGGTGGTGGAGCGGGGCATGCAAGTCACGCAACAAATGATTTTAGAAAAATATGCAGTATAGAAAGTTATTGTATAACTGATAATGTATCAGAGTTGACAGCAAGGATAAATGATGATGGTTGGAATACCAGTTATAGCAATTGGTTAAAAACTTCAAATATTTCTCGAAAAGATATACTTTTTATTTTTTCTGTAGGTGGAGGTAACGAAAAAAAAAAAATAAGCATGAATTTGGTCGAGTGCATGAGATTAGCTAAGAAAAAAAATGCACAAATTATTTCGATAGTTGGTAAAAAAAATGGTTTTGCTTCTCAAGTTTCTGATGCTTGTATTGAAATTCCCAATGTTAACAATAAATACTTAACACCACTCACTGAAGGTTTCCAGGCTGTAATATGGCATTTAATTGTCTCTCATACCTCTCTTCAAAAAAATAAGACGAAATGGTAAATGCAAGAGCAATTTTTTTTGATCGTGATGGTGTTCTGGTTGAGGCTCCGACAGTAAATAATCTTCCAAAATCACCTAAGACAATAAATGACATAAAACTTTGTAAGGGCATAGTAAAATTTTGTAAATTTTATAAAAAGAAAAATTACCACTTAATAATGATTACAAATCAACCTGATTTTTCTAGAAAAAAAAATTCAAAAAAGAATATAAATCAAATTAATGAGTACCTAAAAAAAAAATTAAATTTTGACGATGTATATGTATGTTTCAGTGATGATGACAATTGTATTGATAGAAAACCTAATCCTGGTATGATTTACATTGGTGCAAAAAAATTTAATTTAAATCTAAGAAAATCTTTTCTAATCGGAGATAGATGGAGAGATATTGGCGCAGGTAATAAAGCAAACTGCACCACAATACTAATTGAGAAAAACTATAATGAAAAACTAAGATATAAACCAAAATATATAGTGAAAAATCTCAATCAAATTTATGAAATAATTAATTAATTAAAATATTTTTTTAATATATCTTTTTATT
>CACJBW010000028.1 GCA_902591775.1 uncultured Pelagibacteraceae bacterium | reverse complement strand
CTAAAGTGAATTCAATTTCAGTTCTAGAATTTTCTAACTTTTCTAAATTTGCAGCTACTGCTGTTGCACACGCAGCAGTTCCACATGCCTTTGTTAAACCTGCGCCTCTTTCCCAAACTTTAATTTTATAATGATTTTTATTTAATTTTTGAGCAAGAGTGAAATTACATTTTTCTGGAAAAAATTTATGATTTTCGATCTCAGGTCCAATTTTTTCTAAATTGAAATTTTCTACATCATTAACAAAAAAAATAGTATGAGGATTACCTACGTTAATAGCTATACCGCCACTCACTGCTTGGTTATTGTTATCTTCTATAATAATTCCTAAATTTTTAGTGTTTAGTTTTTTAGATAAAGGAATTTCATTCCAATTAGTTTTTGGTACACCGATTATTGTTTCAACTTGACCATCATCAAGTAACTTTGAATTCAACTGTTTTGATGCTACTTGAACGCTTATATTTTTTGTATTTTTTTCTTTTGATAATAAAAAGGCTACACATCTTGTACCGTTTCCACATGCGTCAGCTGCCGAACCATCAGAATTATAAAACTCTAGATCAGCATCAGCATTATCACTGTTGTTAATATAGACTAGTTGGTCACAACCAATAAAGTTTCGATCGCAAATTTTAATAATTTGATCCTTGTTTAATTTCACATTATTTGACCTATTATCAATAATTACAAAATCATTTCCAAGACCATCCATTTTAAAAGCTTTAAATTCCATATACTTCAGTATTTAACTTATTTATTGACATTTTGAACCTCTATTATAGTTTATCGCCGTTTCCGCAAAATACAGCAATTTGCGGTGTCTTTGGTAACAAAGAGATCGACACCAGTCAGCGAGAGTTCGCCCACTGGTGCGATACTTGCTGGATGTGATTATGTTTGAAAATTTAACAAATAAATTTGAAGAAATATTTTCTTCTTTAAAAAAGGCGCCTTCGCTTGATGAAAAGCAAGTAGATGAGGGTTTAAGAGAGATTAGGCTTGCTCTTTTAGAAGCGGATGTATCTTTAGAAGTTGTAAAAGAATTTATAAATAGAGTGAAACCCAAAGCTCTTGGTCAAGAGATCATTAGGTCTACTTCACCAGGACAGATGGTAGTTAAAGTTGTTAACGATGAGTTAATTTCTTTCTTAGGGGATAAAAATTCTGATATTGAATTAAATGCAGTACCTCCTGTTCCAGTGATGTTAGTTGGGTTACAGGGTTCTGGAAAAACTACAACTACAGCTAAGTTAGCAAGATTTTTAGAGGCTAACAAAAAGAAAAAAGTTATGATGGCTAGTCTAGACGTTTACAGACCTGCTGCACAAGAGCAACTAAGACTTTTGGGTGAGCAAAATAATATAATAACGCTTCCAGTCATCAAAGAGCAACTTCCTGCAGATATTTGTAGAAGAGCGATTAGTGCTGCTAATCTTAATGGAGCAGATGTAATTCTATTTGATACAGCTGGAAGAACTCAGATTGATTTACAAATGATGAGTGAGATTAAACAAATTGAAAGTATTATAAATCCTTCAGAAACAATTCTTGTCGCAGATTCTTTGACTGGCCAAGTAGCAGCTAATGTTGCTAAAGAATTTAAAAGTACTGTTAATCTGACAGGTATTATTCTTACAAGATCAGATGGCGATGGAAGAGGTGGAGCAGCATTAAGTATGAAATATGTTGCAGATGTTCCAATTAAATTTTTAGGAGTTGGTGAAAAGATAGAAAATTTTGAAGTTTTTCACCCAGACAGAATTGCCAATAGAATTTTAGGTATGGGAGATATTGTTTCCCTTGTTGAAAAGGCTGCAGAAGATCTAGATGAAGAAAAATTAAAAAAAACAGAGGAAAAATTAAAAAAAGGTCAGTTCTCTTTAGAGGATTATCTTACTCAGCTAAGACAAATGAAAAAAATGGGTGGTATTGAAGGTATAATGTCTTTTTTGCCTGGTGTTTCAAAAGTTAAATCTCAAATGGACCAAGCAGGAGTGGATGAAAAAATAATTACTCAAAACGAAGCAGTAATATTATCAATGACTAAAAAAGAGCGAGAAAACCCTAAGATTATAGATGGTTCTAGAAAAAAAAGAATTGCTAATGGCTCAGGAACAGACGTAGCCACTATCAATAAATTGCTTAAGCAATTTAAGATGATGTCAGAAATGATGAAAAAAATGTCCAAAGGAAATACAAAAGGGATGATGGATAAAGGCATACCACCAGAACTTTTTAATCAATTAAAATAAATAGGAGAACAAATGTTAAAAATGCGTTTATCAATGGGAGGAACTAAGAAGAGACCAGTTTATAAGATAGTGGTTGCTGATAGTAGATTTCCAAGAGATGGAAGATTTATAGAAAAATTAGGTTTTTTTAATCCTCTAATTCCGAGAGAAAAAAAAGAAAGAATGGGATTAGATGTTGAGAGAGTTAAGTATTGGCTGGGTCAAGGGGCACAACCAACAACTAGAGTTGCAAGATTATTAGGAGAAAATGAGATTATGCCTATGCCAGCAAAAGGTAATAATCCTCAAAAAGCAATTCCAAAAAAAGATAGAAAGAAAACTGATGAGGGTGGCGAAGCTAAAGCAGATGCTCCTAAAACAGAAGCTCCGAAGGAAGAAGCTAAAACAGAAGCTCCAAAAGCAGAGGCACCAAAAGAAGAAGCTAAAACAGAAGCTCCGAAGGAAGAAGCTAAAAAAGAAGCTCCGAAGGAAGAAGCTAAATAGAAAAATGTTTTTGTCTAGAGTATTTACGTTGTATCCTGAATACTTTCCAGGTTATTTGAGCAAAGGACTTTTTGGAAAGTCGAAAGGAAAAGAATGGGATTTAGAAACAGTAAACATAAGAGATTATGCTTTAGATAAACATAAAACTGTTGACGACACTCCTTATGGTGGTGGAAACGGAATGATTATGAAAGCAGATGTTTTGGCAAATTCATTAGATGCAAATATCAAGGCTAAAGAAAAAACCCTTTATTTGAGTCCAAGAGGAAAAGTTTTTAATTCTAAACTTGCAAGAGAGTTTTCAAATGAAAAAACAATTAATTTAATTTGTGGTCATTTCGAAGGAGTAGATGAAAGAATACTAGAAAGTAGAGATATTGAAGAGATTAGCATTGGTGACTTTATATTGTCAGGGGGTGAAGTTGCAGCCTTTGTTGTAACAGACTCTATTCTAAGATTTATTCCAGGAATTTTAGGTAATATTAATTCCTCAAGAGATGAGAGTTTTGAGAATGGACTTCTAGAATATCCCCAATTCACAAAACCCCAGGTTTGGGAGGAAAAAAAGGTCCCAAATGTGCTAATTTCAGGTGATCACGCCAAAATTAAAGACTGGCGTTTATCCCAATCTGAGGCTATAACACGCGACCGAAGACCAGACTTGTGGCAAAAATATAAGAAAAATTAAAATGAAAAATATTGAAGAAATAAACAGATCAAATTTAAATAAGATTATTTCCGAGAGAAAACATCCTGATTTTTTCCCTGGGGACATAGTTAAAGTTGGGGTTAGGATAACAGAGGGTAAAAGAGACAGAATTCAATATTTTGAGGGTGTATGCATTGCAAAAAAAAGTAGAGATATCAATTCATCTTTTACTGTTAGAAAAATTTCTTTTGGTGAAGGAGTAGAAAGAACTTTTGCATTATACAGCCCAATTGTAGATACAATTAAAGTTGTAAGATCAGGAAAAGTAAGAAGAGCAAAATTATACTATCTAAGAGATAGAACTGGTAAATCTGCAAGAATAGCAGAAAAAATTAAGAAGACGATCGGAATTGATTTGGAAACTAAAATAA
>CACJBW010000027.1 GCA_902591775.1 uncultured Pelagibacteraceae bacterium | reverse complement strand
GCCTATGACAACAATGTTCCAATTTTCTGTCCAGCGTTTACTGACTCAAGCGCGGGATTTGGGCTTGTAATGCATCAAGAAAGAAATCCAAAAAATCATATCACAATCGATACAATCCGAGAGTTTAGAGAATTAACTGAAATTAAAATTAAATCTAAAGGATCAGGACTTTTTATGATTGGAGGAGGTGTGCCAAAAAATTTTATTCAAGACACTGTCATATGTGCTGAACTTTTAGGTAAAGATGTAGATATGCATAAATATGCTATTCAAATAACAGTTGCTGATTCTAGAGATGGAGCATGCAGTAGCTCAACATTAAAAGAAGCAAGCTCATGGGGTAAAGTAGATATTGCCAAAGAGCAAATGGTTTTTGCAGAAGCAACAAGTGTATTACCTTTAATAGCAAGTGACGCCTATCATAGAGGTGAATGGAAAAATAGAGAAAGAAAAAATTTTTCCAAGATATTTTGATTAATGATTAAAAAAATCAAAATCGGTTTAATACAAAGTAAATCTTTGGGTTCAATTCAATCTAATATTGATTTAGCAATAAAAAATATTAAAAGAGCTGCAAAAAAAAAGGCAAAGATAATATGTCTTCCGGAGTTATTTTTATCTAATTATTTTTGCCAAACTGAAAGTCATTCAAACTTTAAATTGGCAGAAAAAATTCCAGGAAAAATCTCTAGAATATTTTGTGATTTAGCAAAAGAGCTTGGCGTTGTATTAAATATCACTATGTTTGAAAAAAAAACATCAGGGTTTTATCACAACACTAGTATCATTATTAATGAAAATGGAAATATTTTGTCTAAATATCGTAAGATGCACATACCTGATGACCCAGGGTATTATGAAAAATTTTATTTCAGTCCTGGAGACCTTGGATTTAAAAGTGTTAAGACAAAATTTGGAAAAATAGGTCCTCTTATATGTTGGGATCAATGGTTCCCCGAAGCAGCTAGATTAACAGCTTTAAAAGGAGCTCAAATTATTTTTTATCCTACTGCTATTGGATGGCATCCGAAAGAAAAAAGAAAGTTTGGAAAATCTCAATTAGAATCATGGATTACAATGCAAAAATCTCATGCCATTGCTAATGGAACTTATGTGGCTGCTATAAATAGAGTTGGGATAGAAACAAAAGGTAAGAAAAAAATTGAATTTTGGGGTAATTCAATGGTGATAGATCCTAGTGGGAAAATAATTGCAAAAGCAGGAAATAAAAAAGAGGATATTTTAGTTTGTGAAATAGATTATAAAAAAATAGATACTGCTAGACAGCACTGGCCTTTTTTAAGGGATAGAAGAACTGAATTTTACAAAGATATTCTCAAAAATCCTGAAGATGAATAAAAAAATAAGTGAATTTAGAATGCCAGCAGAATGGGAGCCTCAAAAATCAGTTTGGATTGCGTGGCCTCATAATAAAAATGATTGGCCTAGATTATTTAAAAAGATTCCAAATGTAGTTGGAAAAATAATCAAATATTTAACCAAATATCAAAGAATAGATTTATTAGTCAATAATACTAAAAGTATTGATACCACAAGAGAATATTTAAAAAAAATAGGTTGTAATATATCTAACATTAAATTTCATAAACTTAAGACAGACAGACTTTGGTTAAGAGATTCTGGACCAATATTTTTGGTCAACAAAAAAAATAGAAAAAAAACCATTCTTGATTTTAAATTTAATGCCTGGTCAAAATATAAAAATTTTAGAAATGATAACAAAATCAATAACTATATTAGTAGTTACTTAAAAATTAAAAGTATTTTACCTAAAAAGGTAAATTCAAAAAAATTTGAGAGAGCGGTAATGGAGGGAGGTGCTTTTGATAATAATGGATATGGCTCCATATTGCTAACAAGAGAGTGCTTATTAAGTAGTAAACAAGAGAGAAATAAAGGCTTCAAAAAAATTGACTATGAAAATCTGTTTTCAAAATATTTGAATGCGAAAAATTTTATTTGGCTTAATAAAGGAATTGCTGGAGATGACACACACGGGCATATCGATGATATCGCAAGATTTGTTTCAAAAAACACAATTATGATTGCAGAAGAAAAGAATAGATCGGATAAAAATTACAAAGCTCTTAAAGAAAATTTTCAAATATTAAGTAACAGTTATGATGAAAATGGAAAAAAATTTAAAATTATCAAGGTTCCTATGCCTAGTCCAATTGTTATAGAGAAAACTCGTGTTCCAGCAAGTTATTTAAATTTTTTTATAAGTAATAAAACAGTCTTAGTTCCAGTATTTAACGTAAAAGAAGACAAAAAGGTTTTAAAAATTTTTAGAAAATTTTTTACAAACAGAAAAGTTATTGCTATTGATTGTATTGATTTAATTTGGGGTTTTGGAGCTATTCATTGCATGACACAACAAGAGCCAAAAATTTGAATTAAGCAGCTTTTAAAGTGCCTAGTAATAATCTAAAAGGTATCAACATTACTAAAGCTACAAAAATCTTTACTGCTAAATCTCCTAAAGAAAGTGTCACCCAAGGTATTCCTGTTCCATAAAATGAAATTGAAAAGAATAAAAATGTATCAACGGTAGAACCAATTAATGAAGAGGCAAGTGGTGCAATAAACCATTTTTTTTGTCTTAATTGATCAAATATTTGTACATCCAGTAATTGAGCGATAATAAATGCTGTTCCTGAACCAATTGCTATTCTTACTGAAATTAAATCTGCAAAATTTGTTGAGAAAATTAGTGTAAACAAAATACCAATTGTAAATCCTATATATACAATTTTTCTAGCAACTAACTTACCAAAAGATCTATTTGCTAGATCAGTTATTAAAAAAGCTACTGGATAACTGAATGCTCCGTATGTAAGAATTTCTTGAAGACCATAATATTGAATTGGAAATTGAACTAAATAATTAGATGCTAAGACAACCAATCCCATTAAAAATGAGAGTGTTAAGAATACTTTATTCATTATGCTGATTTACTAACTAAGGATTTTTTTAATTTTTTTAGTCTTAATGATAAATCTCTAGACTTAGCTGAAATTAGAAATTGGTCAAAACTACCTTTTTTATCTACTGATCTAACACCAGCATTTGAGACGGTTAATCTTAAAGTTCTCTTAAGTAGCTCACTTTTAAACTTAACTTTTTTTAGATTTGGAAGAAATCTTCTTTTAGTCTTATTGTTAGCATGACTAACGTTATGACCCTTAAGTGGGATTTTTCCAGTGAGTTCGCATTTTTTAGACATAAATTATGAGCTTGTATAGGATCTGAATCTTATCGCGTCAAGATTAATTTTTAGTTCCAATAGCCTCTGAAACATTTTTAAACCCCTTATTTTTTAATAAATCAATTAATTCTTTACTTATTTTTGAAGCTATACGAGGACCCCTATAAACCATTCCAGTATATAATTGAACGAGTGTTGCACCAGAAGTTATTTTTTCAAAAGCATCTTGTCCATTACTAACACCACCCACTCCTATTATCTTTGTTTTATCTTTTAGAATTTTGTAAAATTTAGAAATCGCCTCGTTTGAAATCTTTTCAATTGGTTTACCTGACAGTCCACCCTTTTCTAATTTATTTATATTTTTTAAATTTTCTCTATTCTTGTCTGTGGTATTGGAAACGATAATGATTCCTATTTCTTGTTCCATAATGATCTTGGAAACTTCATTAATTTGATTGTCATTAAGATCAGGTGAGACTTTTATTGCTAGTGGAATGTTTGAATTTAAATTTTTTTTTTCATTTTTTAGTTTGTCAATCAATGAATTTAGTTCATCCTGGTTATGAAAGTCTCTTAAATTTTCTGTATTTGGTGAGGAGATATTTATAGTTATATAATCAGCTAAATTATAAAATTTACGAAAACAAATTAAATAATCATCGATTCTATTCGTGGAGTCTTTATTTGGTCCAATATTTATTCCTAAAAAACCTTTTTTATTATTTTCCTTAATTCTCTTACTAATTTGTTCTGAACCAGAGTTATTAAAACCTAATCTATTTATAAGAGCTTCATCTTCTTCAAGTCTAAAAACTCTTGGTTTAGGGTTGCCAAATTGAGGCTTTGGAGTGATTGTCCCTACTTCAACAAAACCAAATCCAAGATTAAAGAGAGGATTATATACTTCAGCATTTTTATCAAACCCAGCAGCAACACCAATTGGTGAAGATAATTTTTTTTCGCAAAAAATTGTTTCTAAAATATGATTATCTTCGGGTTTTGAGTAAGGAATATTATTTAACTTTAGTGCTTTTATTGCTAGAGAATGAGCTACTTCGGGGCTAAATTTAAAAATTAGTG
>CACJBW010000026.1 GCA_902591775.1 uncultured Pelagibacteraceae bacterium | reverse complement strand
TATAGATTTCATCACTTAAGATCGTAACATGTGGATGTTTTTCCAATTCTTTGGCAAAATAATCTATGACTGGTTTTTCAACAAAGCTTCCTGTTGGGTTATTTGGATTAATTAAAATTAATAATCTAGTTTTATCTGTTATTAGTGACAATATTTTATCTGGATCAAATTTTAGATCTTTATCCTCAGTTAAATCATATGGCACTGGAGTAGAACCAGTATAGTTAATCATTGACTCATAAATTGGGAAAGCAGGTGTTGGATGAATTATCTCTGCTCCAGGTTCACCATAACACTGAATTGCATAACTCATTGTTGGTTTTCCACCTGGCATAATTAATATTCTCTCAAAATCTATGTCAGTATTATAACGTTTTTTAATCCATCTAGTTACAGCTTGCCTACATTCTGGAATTCCATTTGACATAACATATCCATGATGACCATCATCCAAAGCCTTTTTTGCAGCTTCAACTACATGTTTGGGAGTTTTAAAATCTGGTTGTCCCAAACCTAAGTGTATCATCGGGTGGCCTTTAGCCTCTAATGCTTTTGCTTCAGCTAACACACTAAAAGCGGATTCGGTTCCTAAATTTTCTAAATTCTTTGCAAGTCTCATAAAATTATTTTGAAAGTGGAAACTAACTGAAAAGATTAACTATGTCTATTAATTAAAATTTTTTATCTTCGATATATAATTTTTGACTCGTCTAGATCATTTATACTTTTACATCCCATCAAAATCATATTTCGTCTTATTTCATCATGCATATTTTGTAATAATCTCTCGACACCTTGCTGTCCGCCAGCACCTAAACTAAACAAGAATGCTTTTCCAAAACTACAAGCTGTCGCACCCGCGGCTAATGCTTTTAGAACATGCGTTCCTCTTCTTACTCCTCCATCTAAAATTACCTCTAATTTATCTCCTACAGCATCTTTGATAGCCTTTACTTGATCAAATGGAGATCTTGACCCATCAAGTTGTCTTCCACCATGATTTGATATCATTATAGCGGTGCATCCAATATCTATTGCTCTTTTAGCATCTTCAACTGACATAACTCCTTTAAGTGCAATAGGACCGTTCCATTTCTTTATACAATACTCTGCATCTTCCCAATTCATAGCAGGATCGTATTGTTCATTTATATATCCCATAACAGATTGAGCAATATTAGTACCTTTCTCAACTTTATCCTTGAGATTAGCTAACTCAAATTTCTTATTCGTAAAATAATTAAACACCCACTGAGGTCTCATCGCAAAACTCATCAGACTATCTAAGGTGAATTTAGGTGGTGTGGTAAAACCTGTTCTATGATCTCTTTCTCTATTCCCAGCAACAATTGTATCAACTGTAATACACATTCCGTTAAAGTTTGCTCTCTTACATCTATCAATTAAGTCATTTGTTATTGATTGATCCTTATGAATATACAATTGGAAAATTTTTGGCCCACTTGAAAGATTTGAAATTTCTTCAATCGAAAAAGATGCCATGGTAGACATACTATAAATCGTTCCAAATTTTTCAGCAGCTCTAGCAGATGCTTTATCTCCATCCGGGTGATATAAACTTTGCATAGCTGTAGGTGACAGAAAAATTGGCATATCCATCTTTGTTCCAAAAACCTCTGTTTTTAAATCAGGTTCACCAACACTATTTAGGATATTTGGAATTAAATCACAGTCATTAAATGAATCAGTGTTTCTATTCATTGTAACTTCATCATCAGCTCCTCCATCTATATAATGGAATATAGGTGCTGGAAGTTTTTTCTTTGCTAACTTTCTAAAGTCATCAAATTTATAGCAATTTTTTAAACTCATTGTCCTCTAAATCTTAAATTACCTCTATTTAGATCACTAATTTTTGTACAACCCATTAATTTCATATCACGTTGCAATTCAGTTTTATATTGATTTAGTGCTCTCTCTACACCTGCTTGACCTGCTGCTGCTAAAGCATAAAGATAAAGCCTTCCACCTGAGCAAGCTTTGGCACCCATAGATAATGCTTTAAGCATATGAGTTCCTCTATGTATTCCTCCTTCACATATGACATCAAGTTTGTCTCCAACTGCATCAACAATTTCTGCTAATTGATCAAATGGTGATCTAGAACCGTCGAGTTGTCTTCCTCCATGATTAGAAACCATTATACCTGTACATCCAATATCTACTGCTCTTTTAGCATCCTCAACACTCATAATGCCTTTAAGTGCAAAATGACCTCCCCATTTGGAACAAAGATTTTCAGCATCTTTCCAATTCATAGATTGATCTAACATGGTAGAAAAATACTTTCCAATCGAAGAGTTAGTACTTGTACCTTCTTTAACAAAATCTTGAAGATGAGGTAATTCAAATTTACCTTTTGTTAGATAGTTTATTCCCCACATTGGCTTAGTAGCAAAACTAAATAAACTTGATAAAGTTAGTTTTGGTGGAGATGTAAAACCAGTTCTTAAATCTCTCTCTCGGTTTCCACCCGTAATAGTATCTACTGTTAAAGCCATTACATCAAATTTTGCTGCTTTCGCACGCTCCAAACAAGAGTCGTTAAGGCCTCTATCTTTATGAAAATAAAATTGGAACATCTTAGGTGTGTCAATCATAGAAGAAATTTCTTCTACACTAACAGTAGCCAAAGCTGAAACACCAAACATAGTATTAAATTTTTTAGCTGCTTTTCCAACTGCTCTTTCTCCATCATAATGAAAAAGTCTTTGTAATGCTGTAGGTGATAAATAAAATGGTAAATCCAATTTTTTTCCAAAAATTGTTGTTGAGAGATCAACATTTTCAACTCCCCTTAAAACATTTGGAACTAAATCAACATCGTCAAAAGCGCTAGTATTTCTAGCATACGTTATCTCATCATCTGCCGCACCATCTATGTAATGAAAAATTGGAGAAGGTAATTTTTTTTTAGCCAATTTTCTAAAATCACCGTAATTGTGACAATTTTTTAAATTCATATTATTAAATTAAAATTTTTTTATATAATTAAACATATAACTATTTGCCCCAGGATTTTTATCTCCAAGGCTCGCATTAGATATATGATTATAGGACACTGCTATTTCACTATTAGAAGAAAATTCATAAGAAATTTGTATTTCTGTTTTAAATTCTATAACATGACCTAAGTCCTTACCATCACCTTCAGAATATAGACCAGGAGTAAAACTTGGAGTAAACTTCAAAGGACCCTCATTGTAAATTTGAAAACCTGTATAAATATATGCAGCGTTATCTGCCGTCACCATTAGACCTGTTACTGGTTGAAGGATACCTAAAAAACTCTCTTTATCTTTTCCAGTATTAATATGCTGTATACCAAATAAAGTAGACTTTTTTCCCTCATCACTAAAATCAAACGTTCCAGTATAAAAACTCCAATTTTCATTAGAACTATGTCCATCTGCGTTTGTTAAATTAAAACCCAGCAAAAAATAAATTAACAATAATTTTAAAATGGTTTGCATAAAAAATTTGTGTCTACTTTATAGATACTTTTCTAAGAATTAGAATACCGCCAAAAACAAATAAAATCAAAGGTAATACCCAAAGCAAAACTGTATTTTTGTTAATTTCTGGATCATAAACTATCCACTCTCCATATTTGCTCTTAAGAAAGTCATAGATCTGTTCATCATTTTGACCTTCATCGATTTTGTTTTGAATTAAAATTTTCATACTTAAAGCAAAATCAGATTGGGAATCGTAAACTGATTGTCCTTGACAAATTAGACATCTCAAATTTTTGGAAATTTGATCGACCTTTTCAGAATTATCTGCATAAGAAAAATTAAAGAAGCTAACTGACCAAATTATTATAAATATCAAAATTTTAATTTTCATTTTTAATTATCAATTTAAGTTCAGCAAATTTCTTATCATCTAGTGGACCTATATATTTTTTTAAAATAGTTTTAGAATTGTTATTTATAAGAATTGTTTCGGGTACACCATATGCTCCAAGCTCAATTGAATTAACTCCAGAAGGGTCAACTACAATTTTAGAATAAGGGTTACCCAGTTCTTTAATAAATTTTTTTGCATTAATCTCATTATCTTTATAATTAATTCCTATTATATTTAATTTATCCAATGATTTGAGGTTTAATAGAAAAGAATGCTCATCCCTACAAGGTAGACACCATGAAGCCCAAATATTAATTATTGAAAAATCTTTATCATTTATCAATTCATATAATGTTGTTTCTTCATCAGAGTAAAGAAACTTTGCCTTAAAGTTAAAATCAATCTTACTTGAGTTTAAATTAGGAGAATAATTATTTGTTTTATTCAAGCCTTTAAGAAGTATAAAAAAACTTACAATA
>CACJBW010000025.1 GCA_902591775.1 uncultured Pelagibacteraceae bacterium | reverse complement strand
ATTTCATAGCCACCTTGTTTTGACCATCCAGACTTTGCAATAAGGTGTTTATCTCCACCAAATTCAAAATAATCAAAACCAAAAAATTTTAAATTTACAATTTTTTCTCCAAAAACTTTTTCCATTAATTGAAATGATTTTGGTCCTTGAACTGCCATTATATCAACATCAGGTTCAGAAATTTTTACATCAAATTTGTTTCCAATCGCTAATCCTTTGGCAAATAGAATTACATCTGAGTCAGCTAAAGAGACCCACCACCTATTTTCATTTAATCTTAGAACAACAGGATCATTAATTAAACCTGCATTGTCATCTATGATTGGACAATAATAACATCTTCCATCTTTGGATTTTGATAAATCTCTGCAAGTCATCAATTGAACCAATTTTGCTGAGTCTCTACCAGAAATTTCAACTTGTCTTTCAGCGGCAACATCCCAAATCTGAACATGCTCTTTCAAGTGATGATAAGCATCTTCTACAGAACCAAATGCTGCTGGCAGCAACATATGATTATATATAGTATAAGCAGTTACACCTTGTTTTTCAATTCTAGAGGTGTACGGTGTACCTCTAAGCCTTCTTGATTTTGCTATTAAAAAAGTTTTCATTTTTTTTTTTGAGCATTACTGCCATCTTATTTGATTTTTGTAAAGAAACTATATTAGTTTAATTCCTTAGCTTGCTTTCTCAGTTCAAACTTTTGAATCTTTCCAGTGGATGTCTTTGGTAGAGGAGTAAACACAACCTTCTTAGGAAGTTTAAATCCAGCAAGAGTTTCTCGACAAAATTTAATAATTTCTTCCTCTGAACTTGATTTTCCTTCGATTAATTCAACAAAAGCACAAGGTGTTTCACCCCATTTTTCATCTGGTTTTGCTACAACAGCTGCCAGTGATACAGCGGGATGTTTTGAAATCGTATTTTCGATTTCGATAGATGAAATATTTTCTCCTCCTGAAATTATAATATCTTTTGATCGGTCTTGTATTTTTATGTAACCACTTGGATGTGTTACAGCTAAGTCGCCAGAATGAAACCATCCTCCATCCATTGATTTTTCTGTTGCTTCTTTATCTTTAAAATAACCCTTCATCACCACATTTCCTCTAATCATAATTTCACCCATTGTTTTTCCATCATGAGGAACAGGCTTCATGGTTTCAGGGTCCATTACAATGACGCCTTCTGTATTTGGATACCTTACGCCTTGTCTTGCTCTTATTTCGTTTTGGTTATTTTGATCTAATTCATCCCATTCTTGATTCCATGCACACTGCAAAATATGACCATAGGTTTCTGTAAGACCATATACATGCATTACTTCAAAGCCTAACTTTTGCATTTTTTCGAAAATTATACTCGGAGGAGGGGCACCTGCTGTTAATACATACACTTTTCTTTTTAACTCTTTTTGCTGATCTTGAGGTGCATTAGCTAACATGTTTAAAACTATTGGTGCTCCACCAAAATGAGTAACTTCATATTTATCAATTAATTCAAATATCTTTTTTACATCAATATTTCTCAGACAAATTACTCGACCATGAATCATTGACATTGTCCAAGGATAACACCAGCCATTACAATGAAACATTGGTACTGTGTATAAAAAATTTAACTGATTAGGCATGTTCCATGCAACTGCACTTCCTGTTGCCATTAAATATGATCCTCTATGATGATAAACAACTCCTTTTGGATTACCAGTTGTTCCAGAAGTATAACCTAATGCTATAGCTTGCCACTCATCTTTTGGCATTTTCCATTTAAAATTTTCATCTCCGGAATTTAAAAACTCTTCATATTCCAAAGATCCAATATTTTTTGAATCGGTTAGCTTTGCATCTTTATCATCTATATCAATTATAGTAATTTTTGAATTTACTTCTTCTAAAGCTTTTTTTACTACATCATGAAATTGTCTATCTACAATTAGCACCTTTGCTTCACTATGATTTAAAATATAACTAATCGTTTTTGAGTCTAGTCTTGTATTAATAGCATTAATAACTGCTCCGACCATAGGTATTGAGTAATGTGCTTCGAATATTTCAGGTGTGTTGAAAGCCAAAACAGATACCGTATCACCTGTTTTAATACCTAATTTATCTAATGCACTAGCAAACTTAATACATCTTTTATAAACTTCACTCCAAGTGTATTTCCTACTTTCATAAACTACTGCTTCGTAGTTTGGATAAATATCTTTTGCTCTTTCTAGAAATGATAAAGGGGTTAATGGAACATAATTGGCATCGTTTTTATCCAAATTTGTTTCATAAGGGTTCATTCTAATTAAATTTGTAATTCATAATATAATTACTTCCAGTAGTTGCAGTAATATAACTACTTTCTATCCTAGGAAGTACTCTATTAAAGAAAAAGTTCGCAGTTTGGATTTTATCCTCATAAAAATCTTTATTGCTCTCATATTCCTTAAAGGAAACTTCTAGAACTTTTAACCAAGCATGCCCCGTTGCAACTAAACCAAGAACTTTTAAATAGTCATTACATGCTCCACTTGCATCTTCTGGAGAATTTTTTATTTTTTCCTTCATCCAATCAGTAAATTTTGACAAAATATCAAGATGATAGTTAAGTTGTTTTACAAAAGGCTCGGCTTTTTTGTCAGTAATTTTTATCTCGTCTTTAACCAAATTTAGATAGTTTTCAATAATATCACCATTTTTATTGATTAATTTTCTGAAGACTAGGTCAGCAGCTTGAACTGAGTTTGTTCCCTCATAAATAGGTGTAATTCTATTGTCTCTGTAGAATTGTTCAATACCTTGATCTTTAGTAAATCCATATCCTCCATGAATTTGCATTGCTTCACTTGTTATTTCCATTGCATTGTCCGTGAAAAGAGATTTAACAACTGGAGTCATTAATGAAACAAGATCTGAAGCTTCTTGTTTTATTTTTTCATCAGAATGATTTAGGCTAACTTCAATTTGTTGAGACAGCCAGAAACTTAAGGCTCTTTGTCCCTCTATCATAGACTTCATACTCAAAAGTGACCGTCTAATATCAACGTGATCAATAATAAAATCTGCACCATTATTTGATTTTGAATTAAATGCCTTACCTTGTTTTCTTTCTTTGGCGTAAGTAAGGGAATTTTGGTATGCAATTTCAGAAATACCTAACCCTTGAATCCCAACAATAATTCTCTCCAAATTCATCATTGTAAACATAGAGTTAAGGCCTTTGTTTTTTGGTCCAATCATATAACCAACAGCATCATCAAAATTTAATACACATGTTGCAGATCCCTTAATGCCCATTTTGTTTTCTATTGATCCTGTTGAAACTCCGTTTCTTGGCCCAACTGATCCATCTTTATTTAAAACGAATTTTGGAACTAAAAATAAACTGATACCTTTTGTTCCTGCTGGTGAGTCTGTTGATCGAGCTAATACTAAATGAATAATATTTTCTGTTAAATCTTGATCACCTGAAGTAATAAAAATTTTTTGACCACTAATTTTGTAAGTTCCATCATTTTGATCTACTGCTTTAGTTTTTAGAAGACCTAAGTCTGTTCCGCATACTGGTTCTGTTAAACACATTGTGCCGCTCCATTTACCCTCAACCATTTTAGGTAAATAAGTATTTTTTATTTCATCATCAGCATGCCTTAACAAACAGTTATATGCTCCAATAGTCAGTTCACTGTAAAGTTTAAAAGATAAACTTGCAGATGATAACATCTCATCAAAGAAAGTGCTTACTGTTTTAGGCATTCCTTGACCACCATATTTCGGATCACAAGATAAAGAAATCCATCCATCTTCAATAAATTTTTGATAAGCTTCCTTATATCCTGGAGGTGTTCTAACCACACCATTTTCTAAAACAGCTGGCATTTCATCTCCACTTTTTGCAAGAGGTAGGATTAAGTTTTGAGTAATTTTTGCTGCTTCTTCTAAAATATCTTTAACTAATTCTGTATTAACTTCTTTATATTTCTCAATTTCATTATATTTTTTATTGTTCCTCAATTTATCAAAGAGAAACATCATATCATCTACAGGTGCATTATAAGTTGGCATAGTTATACTTTAGAATAAATGTTTAATTATTGCAATTTTGAAATTATCGCATCTCCCATCACTGATGTTGATACTTCTTTCATTCCTTTTGATATTATATCCTTAGTTCTAAGACCCTCATCAAGCACACCTTGAACAGCTTTTTCTAAACTATCTGCCTCTTTATCTAGGTCTAAAGAATATCTTAAAGCCATTGCAAAACTCAGTATTGTTGCAATTGGATTAGCAATACCTTGACCTGCTATATCGGGTGCTGATCCATGAACTGGCTCATATAAAGATCTCATATTACCATTTTTATCTTTGGCTCCAAGAGACGCAGATGGCAAAAGCCCTAGAGAACCAGTCAACATTGCAGCTTCGTCTGATAACATGTCACCAAAAAGATTATCTGTTACTATCACATCAAATTGTTTGGGATTTCTAACTAACTGCATTGCACAGTTATCTGCTAGCATATGTTTTAATTCTACATCACTATATTCTTTTTTATGAATTGCTTGAACTTCTTCTTTCCATAATTGACCTGCCTCCATGACATTCGACTTTTCACAGGAAGTGACTTTATTGTTCCTTTTTCTGGCTAGATCAAATGCAACACGGGCTACTCTCTCAATTTCACTACTAGTATATACATGAGTATTAATTCCTTTTCTTTCACCATTATCAATTGGTTTTATCCCTCTAGGTTCACCAAAGTAAATCCCACCCGTTAATTCCCTAACAAAAAGAATATCTAAATTAGAAACAAATTCAGGCTTTAAACTTGAGGCATCAACGAGTTGTTTAAAACAAATTGCAGGTCTCAAATTTGCAAATAATTTTAATTCTTTTCTTAATTTTAATAGAGCTCTCTCTGGTTTTTTTGAAAAATCAATATTATCCCATTTTGGTCCACCAACAGCACCTAGTATTACTGCAGCACTTTCTTGTGCCTTATAAAATGCTTCATCAGTTATTGGGGTTCCATGTTTGTCATAAGCAGCACCACCAACCAAATCTTGGTCAATTTCAAAATCCAAGGATTTATTTGAGTTAAACCATTCAATTATTTTTTTGACTTCAGCAATTACCTCTGGTCCGATACCATCTCCTGGTAATAATAAAATTTTTCTTTTTTTAATTTTAATCATTAAATATCCAAGGTTTTGCCTCTTTAATTTTATTTTCGTATGAAACTATTTTTTCAGATTTTTCTAGAGATAACGCAATATCATCTAATCCCTCTATTAGACATTTTTTCTTAAATTGATCTATTTTAAATTTTATTTCTTTATTACCAAAACTTATTGTTTGCTCAGGCAAATTTACAGAAATTTCCTCTTTTCTATTCGAGTACTCTGAAATTTCTTTGATATGATCC
>CACJBW010000024.1 GCA_902591775.1 uncultured Pelagibacteraceae bacterium | reverse complement strand
CATGAGATATTAAAAAATGAAAATTAATAAAAATATTATTAAAGAGCTTAACGATTATTTGGAGGAATTTAACCTAACAGAGATAGAGTACACGGAAAAAGATATTAAAGTAAAAGTTTCTAAATCTAAACATTTGAAAAATATTGAAACCTCAGAAACTAAAAACGAAATTAGGCCGATTACTGAGGGTGTTACAATTGATAATTCAAAAAAAATAACATCCCCTATAATTGGTACTGCGTATCTTGCTCCAGAACCAGGAGGCAAAAAATTTATTGATATAAATCAAAAAATTAAAAAAGGTGATACAGTTATGATAGTTGAGGCAATGAAAACTATGAATCATATTCCAAGCCCAAAAGACGGGGTTGTGATGGAAATCTGTGTTGAAGATGGCCAGCCTGTTGAGTTTGGCCAGACTATTGCACTCTTAAAATAAATTAATGTTTAAGAAAATACTTATAGCCAATAGAGGTGAAATAGCAGTACGGATAATTCGAGCTTGCAAAGAATGGGGTATATCAACAGTAGCTATCCATTCAGATGTGGATCGAGAAAGCATGCACGTAAGATTAGCTGATGAAAGTATTTGTGTTGGACCACATCAACCAACGTTGAGTTATTTAAATATTCCTGCGATCATGTCAGCCATTGAACTCACAGGTGCTGAGGCTGTTCATCCTGGATATGGTTTTCTATCAGAAAATTTCGAGTTTGCAAAAATGTTAGAGGAAAATAATATAAAATTTATTGGCCCTTCTTCTAATCTTATAAAAATGATGGGAGACAAGATTGAAGCAAAAAGAGTTGCTAAAGAATATGGACTTCCAATTATAGAGGGATCAGATGGTGGAATACAGGATATTAATGAAGCAAAAAAAATATGTGATAAAGTTGGTTTTCCTATTCTAATCAAGGCATCTGGTGGTGGAGGCGGAAAAGGAATGAAAATTGTTAATAAGTTAGAAGAATTTGAAAATCTTTTTTTAACTGCAAAACAAGAAGCAAAAAAATTTTTTGGAAATGATGAAGTTTACATTGAAAAATTTTTTCAAAATCCAAGACATATTGAAATACAAATCTTATCAGGTAAGAATAGAACTGTTCATTTGCACGAAAGAGATTGCTCTGTTCAGCGAAGACACCAAAAACTTATAGAGGAAACTCCCAGTCCAGTTTTAGATGATGCGGTCAGAAAAGATCTATTTGAAAAGACAGTCAATATGGTTAGCAAAATTGGATATGAAGGAGCTGGAACAGTTGAGTTTATATACGAGGACGGGAAATTCTATTTTTTGGAAATGAATACCAGGGTGCAAGTTGAGCACCCAGTAACTGAAATGGTTACTGGAATTGATATAATAAAAGAGCAGATTTGGATAGCTTTCTCTGGAGATACTGCTTTAAAACAAAGTGATATAAACCCTAGAGGCCATGCTATAGAATGTAGAATTAATGCAGAGGATCCAAGTAATAATTTTCAACCCTCACCAGGCAAGATAGGTATGTGCCATCAACCATCTGGCTTTAGAACAAGAGTTGATGGATCTATATACCAAGGATATAAAATTACCCCTTATTATGACAGCATGGTTTGCAAAGTAATAACACATGGAAGAAATAGAGAAGAAGCAATTCAAAGAATGTTAAGATCTCTTGATGAGTTTGTGATAGATGGAATAACAACTACAATAGAATTACATAAAGTATTGCTAAATAACAAAAAATTTATAACATCAGATTTCAATGTAAGCTGGTTGGATAAAGAAAAAGTTATCTAACTATAACATTTTTTTAACCAAACATCATAAACTGGGTGATCAAATGGTCTAATTGATGGACTTGATGCGAATGTCCAATCATTAAAAACAAATACTTTATCATTATTATCTATTGAAATATCTTTTACTTGCATAAAAGCCGTAACTTCTGGATCATCATCAAATTCTGAATTATAACATTTTAACACTTTTATACTTAGATTTTGAAATGAAAATTCTTCACCTACTTGTATCTTAATATTCGTATTTTTTGAGCTTACTTTATCGAGAACACTTAGTTCTGCGATTGTCTCACTTTTTTGAATAGTTTCAGCGAGTAAATTGTTTATTAGTAGGAAATTAAAAACTGTCAATAATAATAATTTAACTTTTCCAACTTTTATATTTTTTTTTAACAGCATTATTATATTTTTTTGGGTGATAAGAATTTTCTGATCCTGTTTGGTTGGGTAAATGTTCTTTCTGCCAATCATATTTTTTTAAATTATGATCATTTTCTATTTTATTATTCATGTAATGCATCCATGAATACCATTCATTGGGTATTTTTGATGCTTCAACTTCACCATTATAAATTACCCATCTTCTTCCTGATTTACTTTCATAATATTTATTTCCATTTTTATCTTCCCCAACTAGTTTTCCTGAAAAAAATATTTGCAATCTTGTTCCAAACGTCTGTTGATTCCACCAGGTAAAAATTTGTTTAAATACTGTCAACATAAAAGTTTATTTTTTTTTCAATTTAAAATTGTAAATATTAAATTAGACTAAAATTTTAAAATTCTATATATATTATAACTTAAGATTCAATTTTATAAATAAATAAGGAAATTCGATGGCAAAATATTTAGTAGAGACATATTACACCTGTAGTTTTAAAGTAAGTCATTACTTAGATGATATAGACGAAAAAAACATACAAAATATAGAGAAAAGAGATGACGGTAAGTTTGAGATTCTGGACGTAAAACTAGATAATAGAAAAACGAAAAATTTAGAACAGATTGAAAAAAACAAGATAAATGTTGTTGAAAAAGAGCTTCCTCAGCCTGAGCAAAAGAATAGTCTTAAAATTAACGAGGAAATGTTAACAAAAAAAATTAAAGATAATAACGGTAAAAGATTTAGTATGCCTGATAGAAGAAAAGGCTATATCCAAAAAGCGTCGATTGGTAATCATAAAGTATACCTGCATACAGGTGAGTACGAAGACGGCAAAATAGGGGAAATATTTATTGATACAAGTAAAGAAGGTGAGCTAGTAAAAGCTACAATGAATAACTTTGCTATAGCTGTTTCACTTGGATTGCAGTATGGAGTTCCTTTAGACGAATTTGTTAATGCTTTTGTAGATACTAAATTTGAACCCTCAGGAAAGGTATTTGGAAATGACAGAATTTTAAGTGCTACATCAATATTAGATTATATATTTAGAGAATTAGCAATATCATATCTAAATAGAGAAGATCTAGCTCATACACCTTCTATTGGAGGATCTGATACTTTAGATGAAACTAGCACAGATGAAAACAATGAAGATAAAACTCAATTCTTGAAATTAGTAAAAGATATCACAAGCAAAGGATTTGTAAGAAGTAATTATAAAAAGAAATTAGTAGATCTGTCAGATATTAAAATTAATCTTAAAGGAAAGAAATAATTATTTTTTCTTTTTAATATTTAAATTTAACTCTTTTAGTTGATCATCTGAAATTTCAGATGGTGCATTCATCATCAAATCTTGTGCATTCTGATTCATTGGAAACATAGTAACTTCTCTTATGTTTTTTTCATTTGCTAAAAGCATAACGATCCTATCAATTCCTGGTGCTATGCCTCCATGGGGTGGCGCTCCATAACTCAAGGCATTTATCATTCCACTAAATTTACTATTAACATCATTTTTTGAATAACCTGCAATTTCAAATAATTTATACATTAATTCAGGAACATGGTTTCTGATAGCACCAGATGATAACTCAATTCCATTACAAACAATATCATATTGATAGGCTTTAATATTTAAAGGATTGGATAAGTCTAATTTACTTATTTCACCTTGAGGCATTGAAAATGGATTATGACTAAATTTTATTTTTTTAGTAGTTTCATCAATCTCATACATTGGATAGTCAATAATCCAACAAAATGAGAATATTTCATTATCAATTAAATTTAAATCTTCAGCTATTTTATTTCTTGCAACACTTAATATTTTCTCTACATCATTTTTCTTTCCACAAGAAAGAAATACCGTATCACCTATATTAGCATTTGTTAGTTTCATGATTTCTAATAATGCATTCTCTGAAAAAAATTTTCCAATTGGTCCTTTGGCATTAATTTTATCATCTTTTTCCAACGTAAAATAAGCTAGACCAGAGGAACCTTGCTCTTTTGCCCATCTATCAATACTATCAAAAAAGCTTCTAGGTTTATCCTTTGTATTTTTGGTAACCAATGCTCTGACAAGTGAGCCACTTTTCACTAATTTTTTAAATATATCAAATTTTACATCTTCTCTTTCAAAAATAATTGTTAAATCTGAAATTTCTAAAGGATTTCTTAAATCTGGTTTGTCTGACCCGTATTTAAGCATTGCATCTTCATAGGTAATTCTTGGAAACTTTTCATGAAGAATTTTTTTATTACTGAATGTTTTAAATAATTTTAGAAATAAAGTTTCAATTACACTAAAGACATCCTCTTGTTCAACAAAAGACATTTCAACATCTAATTGATAAAATTCTCCAGGACTTCTATCTGCTCTTGCGTCCTCATCTCTAAAACATGGGGCTATTTGAAAATATTTGTCAAACCCAGATACCATGATGAGTTGCTTAAATTGTTGGGGTGCTTGTGGTAAAGCATAAAATTTACCAGGATTTAATCTACTAGGTACAAGAAAGTCTCTTGCACCTTCTGGACTTGATGAAGTTAATATAGGAGTTTGAAATTCTAAAAAACCAAGTTTTTGCATTTCATTTCTTATAAAAGAAATTACTTTTGATCTTAAAATAATATTTTGATGTATTTTTTTTCTCCTTAAATCTAGAAATCTATATTTTAGTCTTATTTCTTCAGCATATTCTTGATCAGAAAAAACTGGCAATGGCAGTTCTTTTGTTTCACCTAAAATATCTATATTATCAATTTTAATTTCTATTTCTCCAGTAGAAATATTTTTATTTATCGTTTCATCTGATCTTTCAACAACTATTCCTGTAACTTTAATTACTGTTTCTAAAGAAAGTTTTTCAATTTTCTTAAAAATTTCATTACTTTTGTCTATAACACATTGTGTAATTCCAAAGTTATCTCTTAAATCTACAAATAAAAGATTTCCATGATCTCTCTTTTTATTTATCCAACCAGATAAAGAAATTTCTTTTTCTTTATGCAGCTTAGTTAGTTCTCCACATGTATGAGTTCTATACTTATTCAATTTACAATATCTCTTTTATTGTCTTAAAATTAATTGGTTTTTTTTTTTTTAAACTTAATTCGTCAACCTTATATATAAATTCATCAATTTTTCTATAAGATCTATCTATTCTACTAATTATGAAATTGATAATTTTTTTTTCTATTTTTATCTGACGATCAGAAAAATTCTTTAAAATTATAGCAAAAAGTAATTCATCATCCGGATTTTCAATTTCAGCGTATATACAATTTTTTGATCTTGATGCTAAATCAGGTAATTTAAATTTAATTTTATTAATTGGCTTTAATGAATTTATCAGCAAATATTTACTATCCTGATCTATTAGATTAAAAATTGAATAAAGTATTTCCTCTTCATTGCACTCTTCAAAATCATCAATAATTATACTTTCGTATAATTTAAGACTCTTAAAAATTGAATCATCAATCTTATTTCCTTTAATTAGTAAAGCTTTTGATTTTAACTTAAAAATATTTGCTAGATGACTTTTTCCAGAAAATTTTTCACCTGAAATATTTAATATTTTTTTTTCCCAATCCGGCCATCTATTAATAAAATTAAAAGCGTTAGTATTACTTTTAGATAAATAGAAATCATGTTTATTAAAATTGGTTTTGTAATCTAACTCTAGTAGTAATTGGTTTAGTTCACTCATTTAATTTTCCAATTAGATGAGGTGGTATCGACAATAATGTCATAATTTAAAATATCTTTTAAAAATCTATTTGGATTACTACTGTAGTAAACTTTATAAATAATTTTGTTATTATCAAATTTTTCAATAGTGTAGTAATTGACAAAATCCAAATCTGCCAAAGTATTTTCTAGTATTAACGATTTTTTTATATCAGAAGAATTTACAGATAATCGAATTGGTACTGATGTAGATGGATTCATTTTATTCATAGATTTCCAATTATCTTCATATTTATTTTTTATATTTAATATCATTGAGTTTAAATTTGATTTATCCAGTATATTTTTATTTGT
>CACJBW010000023.1 GCA_902591775.1 uncultured Pelagibacteraceae bacterium | reverse complement strand
TCCAAATTTTGTGTAACTAAGGTAATTTGGATCTTCTTGCCTCCACTCAATTCCTGCATTTTCTCCATATACTCTTATTTTGAGATTATTTTCGTTTCCAACTGCTACCTGACTTGACCATATTGACCCCTTCGCACCCCCTCTAAATCTAAGCATTATTTGTGCGTTATCATCTACTTGTCTCCCTTCAACAAATGTATGAATATCCGCAGAAATTTCATCTACCTCTAGTCCAGTGATAAACCTAATCAAATTATAGGCATGAGTTCCAATATCACCTATACAACCACCTGCGCCTGACCTATTGGGGTCAGTTCTCCACTCTGCTTGCTTTAATCCACTATACTCTACCTTTGTAGTTAACCAATCTTGTGGATATTCAGCTTGAATAACTCTTAAAGAACCTAAGTCTCCTTTTTGAACTAAAGACCTTGCATGTCGAACCATAGGATATCCCGTATAATTATGTGTCAAAGCAAATATTAATTTTTTACTTTCAATAATTTTTTTAAGATCTTTTGCCTCCTCACTAGACATACCAATTGGCTTATCGCAAATAATATGTATCCCTTTTTCTGCAAAGATTTTTGCAATAGGTACATGTAAATGATTTGGTGTTACTATTGAAACTATATCAATACCGTCTGGTCTAGAAGACTCTTTCTCTGCCATCTCTTCATAGGTTTTATAGATCCTATCATTTTCTAGACCAATATTTTTTCCAGTTTCTTTTGAATTTTCATAGTCAGATGAAAATGATCCCGCAACTAATTCATAGTATCCATCAAGTCTTAAAGCTATCCTATGGACACTTCCAACAAAAGCATCTTTACCACCACCAACCATTCCGATGCGGATTTTTCTATTCATTAATTAATGCCAAGCATTTTTTTATTTGCTTCATGGTCAGCACCACTACCTGCGAAATCATCGAAAGCTTTTTCTGTTGTGTTAATAATATGATTTTTTATGAATTCAGCTCCCTCTCTTGCTCCATCTTCTGGATGTTTAAGACAACATTCCCATTCAAGAACTGCCCAACCATCGTAATCATATGAGGTTAGTTTTGAAAATATAGATTTAAAATCAACCTGTCCATCCCCAAGTGATCTAAATCTACCAGCTCTATTAACCCAAGACTGAAAACCTCCATAGACACCCTGTTTTCCAGATGGATTTAACTCAGCATCTTTAACGTGAAACATTTTTATCTTTTCATGATAAATATCAATATGAGCTAAATAATCCAGATGTTGCAGAACATAATGGCTTGGGTCAAAAAGCATATTACATCTTTTATGATTACCAACTCTTTCTAAGAACATTTCAAAAGTAACACCATCATGAAGATCTTCACCTGGATGTATTTCATAACATAAATCAACTCCATTATGATCAAAGTGATCAAGAATAGGCTTCCACCTTTTTGATAGTTCATCAAAAGCATTTTCAATTAGACCTTCGGGTCTTTGTGGCCAAGGATAAACATAAGGCCAAGCAAGTGCTCCTGAAAAAGTTACATGTTTATCTATCCCTAGACTGTTTGATGCCTTTGCAGCCATCATTAATTGATTTACAGCCCATTCTTGTCTGGCTTTCGGATTTCCTCTAACTTCAGGTGCAGCAAAACCATCAAAAGCAGTATCATAAGCAGGATGCACTGCAACTAGTTGACCTTGAAGGTGAGTTGATAATTCCGTAATTTCTAAATTGTATGATTTAGCAATTCCTTTAACCTCATCACAATAATCTTTACTTTCTGATGCTTTTTTTAAATCAATTAATCTACCGTCCCAACTAGGAATTTGTATACCTTTGTAACCAAGAGATGATGCCCATTTACAAATATTATCTAAAGAATTAAATGGTGCATCTTCACCTACAAATTGTGCTAGGAAAATTGCAGGACCTTTTATTTTGTTCATAATTCCCCTTTCTCTTTAATTTTTTACATAAACTATTTTTTACAAAAAAAATACTAGCAGGCACAAGTCTTCTTGGATAGACTATTCTTAAGAATAATTAAACTAATAGGAGATAAAATGAAAAAAATAATGATTTTATTGTTTGTTTCTCTATTTACTTTTTCTGCAAATTCAAATGCTAAGTCAATCACATTAGGATGGGCCGCTTGGGATCCTGCCAATGCTTTACAAGAACTTACTAAAGAGTTTACTGCAGAGACAGGAATAGATGTCAACTTCGAATTCGTGCCATGGCCAAATTTTGCTGATCGTATGTTGAATGAACTTAACAACAAAGGTAAAACTTTTGACTTGTTAATTGGAGACTCACAATGGATTGGAGCTGGTGCAGTATATGGACATTATGTAAAATTGAATGACTTCTTTGATAAAGAAGGTATCTCAATGAATGATTTCTCACCTGCAACAGTTTATGCATATTCAACTTGGCCTAAAGGAAGTGAAAACTATTATGCATTACCAGCTATGGGAGATGCATTAGCTTGGGCTTATAGAAAGGACTGGTTTGATAGACCAGAACTTAATTCAGAGTTCAAAAAGAAACACGGTTATGATCTAGGAGTTCCTGCAAATTGGAATCAATTACATGATATGTGTTCATTCTTCCAAGGAAGAGAAATTGATGGTCAAAAAAGATATGGTGCAGCCATTAATACAGAGCGTGGATCTGAAGGTATTACAATGGGTGTTACAGCTGCAATGTATGCATGGGGCATGGAATACGAAAATCCAAATAAACCATATGACATGGAAGGATTTTTCAATTCTCCTCAAGCAGTAGAAGCTGTGGAGTTTTACAGAAAATTATATGAAGACTGTGCACCTCCAGGACACTCCGATGCTTATATGGTAGCGAACTTAGACGCATACAAATCAGGACAAGTTGCATTCCAAATGAATTGGTATGCTTTTTGGCCAGGTGTTTCTAAAGAAGATAGCGACGGAAGAGTTAGTGGTTTCTTTGCAAATCCAAAACAAAACGTAGCTGCTGCAACATTAGGTGGTCAAGGTATATCTGTTGTAAAATATTCAGATAAGCAAGATCTTGCATTGGAATATATTAAATGGTTTGCGAGACCAGATGTACAGCAAAAATGGTGGGATTTGGGAGGATATTCATGTCATAATGATGTTCTAAATTCACCATCTTTTCCAACGTCTACAGTTTATGCACAAGGTTTCTTAGACTCAATGGGGATAGTCAAAGATTTTTGGCAAGAACCAACATTTGTTGAGCTAATGTTACCTATGCAGGAAGCTATTCATGATTATGTTGTTAATGGAAAAGGTACTGCTAAAGGTGCTTTAGATAAAATCATTGAAGAGTGGGTTGAAGTATTCGAAGCAGACGGAAAACTTTAACAATACTCTATTTGAAGAGATAAAAAAAAGAGGGGGGATATCATCTCCCCTTTTTTTGTTAAAAAAATCATATGAGCGTTAAAAAAAAATTTAAAGGTCTATCTGATAAAGCTGTAGCTTGGCTTTTTATTGGCCCCTCTGTATTTCTTTTACTAGCAATAAATATTTACCCTTTAATTTATGCCATCAGAATGTCATTCACAAATTTTTACGCAAATAAAATTGGAAGAGAACCACAATTTGTCGGTTTAAAAAATTATATAAAAGTTCTTAATAAAGAAGCCATATGGGAAAAAATGCAGGTTACTGCAAACTTCATGTTTTGGACTTTGTTACTTCAGGCGGTAATAGGTCTAGGTTTAGCTTTATTATTAAATAGGAAATTTAAAGGTAATGAATTATTAACAACCTTAATAGTATTACCAATGATGTTATCTCCTGCTGTTGTGGGTGTATTTTGGACTTATCTTTATAATCCCCAAGTAGGTTTGTTTAATTATGTAATTAATTTTTTTCACGATTTTGGAAGTTTTGATATGATTGGATCAAGTGTATTAGCGCCATGGTCAATAGTTATTGTTGATACTTGGATGTGGACACCTTTTACAATGTTAATTTGTTTGGCTGGTCTAAGATCTGTTCCAAATTATTTATATGAAGCGGCAGAAGTCGATAGAGCTAGTAAATGGCAACAATTTATTTACATCACATTACCATCTGTATTACCATTTTTATTGTTGGCATTATTATTTAGGGGAATTGAGAATTTTAAAATGTTTGATATGGTCGTCGAACTTACATCCGGTGGCCCTGGGTCAGCTACAGAGCTCGCCTCAATCAACTTAAAAAGAGAAGCATTTGAAAAATGGAAAACTGGTTATAGTTCAGCTTTTGCAGTTATTCTTTTTGTAACAATTTTTGGTTTTGGAAATGTTTATGTAAAAGTAATGAATAAGATAAAGGAACGCTGATGGATACATCTAGATCATATTTAGAACCTTCGTCGTTTTCAAAAAAACTCGCTGCTACAATTATTATTGTTTATACAGTAATAACTTTAATTCCTATTTCTTGGATGGTGATGACCAGCTTCAAGAATGTAAATAGTGCAATTTCTTATCCACCTGAAGTATTTTTTGAACCATCATTAGAAGGATATGTTAATTTGTTTACTAATAGATCAAGACAATCTCAGGAATATCTTGACTCACTTCCACCGCCAGAAAATTGGTATGAAGAACTGGTCAGAAGTAGAGAGATGGTTATTACAGGTCCATCAAAATTTTTAGGAAGATATTCAAACTCAATGATAATTGGATTTGGTTCAACTTTTGCATCTGTATTTTTGGGTGCATTAGCAGCTTATGCCTTTTCAAGGTTTAGGGTTCCATTAAAAGATGATTTATTATTTTTTATTCTCTCTACTAGGATGTTTCCGCCAATTGCTGTGGCTGTTCCAATATTTATTATGTATAGAAAATTAGGATTAGGGGATACTCACCTTGGAATGATCATACTATATACAGTAGTAAATTTAAGTTTAGCAGTGTGGCTGTTAAAAGGATTTATGGATGAAATTCCTAAAGAATATGAAGAAGCAGCTATGATTGATGGATATTCTAGACTTCAAGCATTCTTTAAAGTTGTTCTTCCACAAGCGATGACTGGTATAGCTGCAACTGCAATTTTTTGTATGATTTTTTCATGGAATGAATATGCATTTGCAGTTTTACTTACCCAATTTAATGCACAAACAGCTCCACCATTTATACCTACAATTATAGGAGAAGGTGGTTTGGATTGGCCTGCAATTGGTGCTGGTACAACTTTATTTTTATTACCAGTCATGATTTTTACAATTATTTTAAGAAAACATCTCTTAAGAGGGATTACTTTTGGAGCAGTGAGGAAATAATGCAAGAAGAGAGGTCATTCATGAGAAAAATATTTAGAAGAGTTTACTGGGAGAATTTGTCTACAGTATTAATTTTACTTGGAGTTTTTATGTTGTTACAGCCATTTGCAATGTGGATGTATACTTACTCATTTATTGTAATTTTAGTTGGAACTATAGGTTTCGTAATCACAAGTCACTTTCCGGATTAATATGTCTCAAATTAAAATAGCAAATTTACAAAAATCATTTGGAGATTTTACTGCAGTAAAAAACTCAAATTTAACAATTAATGACAAAGAGTTTTTTGTTTTGCTAGGCCCATCTGGATGTGGAAAAACAACAACTCTTAGAATGATTGCTGGATTAGAGTTACCAACATCAGGAGAAATTTACTTAGGCGAAGAAGAAGTTGGAATGTTAAGAGCATCTGAGAGAGATATTGCATTTGTTTTTCAATTGTTCGCACTTTATCCACATATGAATGTAAAAAATAACTTATCTTTTCCTCTTAAAATGCAGGGTTATAGCAGAAGTGAAATTAAAAATAGAGTTGACGAGGCAGCAAAACTTTTAAGAATTGATCATATTTTAAACTCCAATATTTCATCTTTATCTGGTGGAGATAGACAACGTGTAGCTCTTGGGAGAGCTTTAGTTAGAAGACCAAAAGCATTTTTAATGGATGAGCCTTTAGGTACTTTGGATGCTGAATTTAGAGAATTAATGTGTTTAGAACTCAAGAAATTACATATTGATATTGGCGCTACCACTGTTTACGTAACACATGATCAACTAGAGGCAATGTCATTAGCTGATCGTATTGCTGTAATGGATGGTGGTGAAATCTTACAAGCTGACGAACCTGCAGTAATTTATAATAAACCAGCAACTAAATTTGTAGCGTCATTTATTGGCTCCCCTGGAATGAATTTTATAAATATCGATCAAGGTATTTCTAATGAACAATCGACTTTAAATATAGAGGGAACAAACTTTAACATACCTAAACAGTATGAAATATCAAAAAGTAAAAAAAACTCATTTGGAATTCGTCCTGAAAATTTATCTCTTACTAACGAGGGTGGTCTTAAAGGTTCGGTATTTGGGGTTGAATATTTAGGTTCAAGAAAAATTATAACAGTTAAAACGAATTTTGGAGAAATCAAAGTAAAAACTAATATTTCAACAAGTGTTAAAATCAATGAAAACGTTCAAGTAAAACCTTCTAATAATAATATAATTATTTTTGATGGTGAGACCGACAGATCTCTTAAAAGTGAGTTTATGAATTAATGGCAAAAATAGAATTAAAAAATTTATCTAAAACCTATAATAAAAAAATTGAGGCTTTGCACGATATAAATTTTACCATTGAGGATGGACAGTTTTTTGTTTTATTAGGCCCATCTGGTGCTGGAAAAACTACTACATTAAGATGTATTGCTGGATTAGAGAAAATAGATAATGGAAGTATTTTATTTAATGATGAGTCTGTAACTGAAGATCAACCAGCTTCAAGAGATGTTTGTTTTGTATTTCAACAATACTCTTTATATCCTCACTATAGTGTTTATGAAAATTTAGCATTCCCTTTAAGATCTCCAATGAGAAAATTACCTGAAGAAGAAATAAAAACTAAGGTTGAGAGTATTGCGAGCATGTTAAAGATTTCAAATAAACTTAATAATAAAGCTACACAATTATCCGGTGGGGAGATGCAAAGAGTTGCAATAGGACGCGCACTAGTTCGTGAGCCAAATTTATACTTAATGGATGAACCTCTATCATCTTTAGATGCTAAATTAAGAGAGAGTCTTAGGGTTGAGTTAAAAAATATTCAAACTAATCTAAATTCAACAATACTTTATGTTACACATGACCAAGCAGAAGCAACCACTTTAGCAGATAAAATTGGAGTTTTAAAAGAGGGTCATTTAGTACAAATAGGAACTCCCGAAGAGATATATGAAAATCCAAATTCTATATATGTTTCACAAAGATTGGGATCACCGAAAATCAATATTCTCCCTGGGAAATTATTTGGAATGAATGATGTACCTACTTTTGGAATAAGACCTGAAAATATTACAATAGGAACTGGTAACTACTCAGCCAAAATTATTTCAATTGAAAATCTTGGTTCAGAAACCGTAGT
>CACJBW010000022.1 GCA_902591775.1 uncultured Pelagibacteraceae bacterium | reverse complement strand
ATAATAGCCTTGGAGATGACGATGACCTGAATTTGGATCAAAAGCTGTTCTGCCGTGTAAAACACGTCTGTTATTAAAAGAAAATATGTCCCCTGGTCCTAGTCGAAATTTAATTTGAAATTTGTCATCATGTAAAAGATTACCAAATCTGTGGTGAGCTTTATAAACTTTATCCATTTCATCTGGATGGCAGTCTAATGCATCCATAGTTGCAACACTAAATCTAATATCATGAAAATCTTTATCTTTTGTTAAACTAATTGCTGGGGCATGGAAGCTTCGGTGAGATTCTTGAGTATAATCCTTATCTCTAAACTTTAGTGGCACAGAGATTAATGTTTCAAAAATCTCTTTCTCATTTTTCCTCAAATAATCAGCAACAGCAAAGCCATCAATCGCAGAAGAGTCTCCACCCTTTGCATCATTTACTAAACAATGTAAAAACTGATAACCAGGTGGTAATTCAAACCAAGGTAAATCCATGTGGTTTCTTAAAGCATGAGCTGTGTAAGCGGAATTATTTGGTTTTGGAATATTGATTACTTCAAAGGGGGTTTTGAAAAAGGTTTCCCTTACATGACTTATTCTATGAAGAATTTCAAAACCTGATTTTTTTTCTGTTGGTGAATTTTTAACTATTGCTATACCTTTGTGATGCAATAACTCTAACCATTTTATTAATCCTTCATCAGAGTCTACTACTTCATCGTGCTCAATGCATATCGACGAAAGTTCGTTTACCAAATTATTATCCCAAAGTTGATATGGTGAGATATATTCTTGTTTATTTTTTATGGTATAACAATTTTCTCTCAACCACTTAGGATCATAATAACTTGTGTGGTCACCCTCACTCCACTCTATTTCTAATTTGCCATCATCATTTAAAGAATATTTTTTGGGATTTATTTCTTTTGATACCTCTAAGATGTTAAACATTCTATGTCTGGAGTCTTTATCATGTGCTGTAGGACAATTATCTCTTAACCACATGTAATTAAATTTACTTTCTTCACCATCGTTCCAGGTAATTTGTAAATAAGTGCTATTTTTTGCGATTTTAGAAATCGAATTCATAAGAAATAATTATCTAAAATCAAAAAAATTTCAATTCAATTAATAGTTGAATTTAATAAAGTTATTTTATTGTTGATTTGCTTTGATGCACTAAAAGAACTAAACTTTGAATAAATGTCTAAAATCGAAATCAATAACGTATACAAAATTTTTGGTCCAAAACCTGATAGCGTTCTTAAAATGGTTCAAGAAGGAGCTACAAAAGAAGATGTTTTAGAAAAAACTGGACATACGGTTGGCTTAGACAATGTATCCTTAAAAATTGAAGAAGGGGAAACGTTTGTTTGTATGGGTTTGTCTGGATCAGGAAAATCAACACTAATTAGACATTTAAATAGATTAATAGACCCAACCTCTGGAGAAATTTTAGTAGAAGGCAAAGATGTTACCACTCTAAACAAAGAACAATTAATCGAGTTTAGAAGACAGAAAATGAGCATGGTATTTCAACGATTTGGGTTATTCCCACACAAAACAGTTTTACAAAATGTTGGGTATGGTCTCGAAATGCAAGGTATGGAAATTGAAAAGAGAAATTCTGTTGCTATGGAAAAAATCGAGTCTGTCGGTTTGACTGGATTTGAAAATCAATATCCTGCACAACTTTCTGGAGGTATGCAACAGCGAGTAGGTCTTGCGAGAGCCTTGGCTACTGACACAGACATTATGTTAATGGATGAAGCTTTTTCTGCATTAGATCCTTTAATTAGAAGTGATATGCAAAAACAACTTATAGACCTACAATCAGAATTAAAAAAGACAATAGTATTTATTACTCACGATCTTGATGAGTCATTAAGGTTAGGAGATCATATTGGAATTTTGAATGCAGGAAAACTTGTGCAGGTAGGCACACCTGTAGAAATTATAATGAACCCTGCTGATGAATACGTTGAGGCATTTGTTAAAGACGTAAATAGAACGAAGGTTATTAAAGCAAAAATTATAATGAAACCGATAAATCAATCAGATGATATTGACAAATCAAACTTGATAAAAGTAGAGGAAGACCAATTTATAGAGGAATTTCTACCTCAAGTTGTTTGTAGTAACTCTAATTGTGAAGTAGTTGATAAACAAGGAAATGCTAAAGGCTATATATCAAATAAAGAATTGCAAGAATCGCTTTCAAACTCATAATTAGATTAAATAGTTATGAAAAAAAGTTTAAGTAACATCGTTGATTTAGCCAAATACCCAATTCATGATTTACAATCACCAAAGATCAAGAAAATAATTGAAAAATGTAAAACTGAATTAGACAGTGATAGCTGTTCAGTAATTCCTAATTTTATTTTACCAAATTCTTTAAATTTAATGAAAAAAGAATTAGAGCAACAGCTTAATGAAGTTTATATGTCTAAAGAAAGTATCAACGCATATCTTTATGCAAAAGATGACCCTACTCTTCCTAAAGATCACCCAAAAAGAATATTTATGGATAGATTTAATGGATATTTGAATTCAGATTGTTTTGCAAAAAATTCTGAAATGAAATTTTTATATGAAACTGAAGAATTGTTAAAATTTGTGTCTGCTTGCTTAGGGATTGCACCTATATATAGATGGGCTGATCCTTTAGCCTGTCATGCATACAATGTTATGGAACCTGATGGAATATTGCCTTGGCATTTTGATAGTTGTGAATTTACTTTGAGTTTAATGATTCAGAAACCTGAAAAAGGTGGGATATTTGAATATTGTCCAAACATAAGAGAACCAGGAAACGAAAAATTTAATGATGTAAAGAAAGTACTTGATGGAGATCGATCAAGAGTAAAAAGGCTTGAGCTAGAACCTGGTGATTTACAAATATTTAAAGGTAGATTTACTATGCATAGAGTAACTAAAGTTATGGGAAAAACATCACGTTTTATGTGTATACCTGCGTATGTATTGGATCCATGGAGAGTAAACACACCTGAACACTCAAAAGCAATTTACGGAAAAGTATTGCCCATACATTTAGAAAGAAATAAAGTTAGATCCGATGGATTAACAGATTAATGTCATACAATTTCAAAAACAAAAAAATTATCATATCAGCTGGGGCATCAGGAATTGGATGGGCAACAGCAAAGGAGTGTCTTGAAAAAGGTGCGAAGGTATTCGTTTGTGATGTCGATAAAAAATCTATAAGTAAATTAAAAAAAAATCCTTTGAATAATAAAAGGTTGTTTTCTTTTCATTGCGATGCCTCAAATGAAAACGATGTAATAAATTTTTTTAAAGAAATTAAAAAAAAAACACAAAAAATTGATGCACTAATTAATAATGTTGGAGTTGCAGGCCCAACAGGAACTATGGACAAACTTAAAACAAAAGATTGGGAAGAAACTTTAAAGATAAATGTAATTAGTCATTTTATTTTTTCAAAATTAGCAATCCCAATGTTAAAAAAGAATAAAGGTGGATCAGTAGTCAATCTATCTTCTACAGCAGGTATATTTGGGTTTCCATTAAGATCTCCCTATTCAGCCAGTAAATGGGCAGTAGTTGGAATGACTAAAACTTTAGCAATGGAATTAGGAAAGTTTAAAATTAGAGTAAACGCAATTTGTCCAGGAACTGTCAAAGGAGATAGAATGGGAAGAGTTATTAGAGATAAGGCTAAATTTTTGAAAATTTCAAAAAAGGCTGTGGAAAGTGAATTTGTTTCTATGACTTCTCTAAATACTTGGGTTTACGAAAAAGATATTGGTAAAATGTGTTGTTATTTAATATCCGATGAGTCTTCTAGAATTTCTGGTCAAGTAGTTGGCGTTGATGGTAACACTCTAAGAATGCATTAGAGCTTTAAATATTTTCAACAAATTCTATTAAGTTTTTTGTTATTTGCTCAGGAGCCTCAATCAAAAAAGAGTGTTTTACCTCTGGTATAATAACTAATTTAGAATCTTTCACCTCGTTTGACATTTTTTTATTATGAGATGGAGTGCATCCACCATCATTTTCACCTGTCATAAATAGGCAGGGTTTCTTTATATCTTTTAACCAAGAGATCATCTCAGTTTCCGCATAAATTTTAAAAACATTTATAAATACATCTTTATCTGTATCTATTACTTGTTTTAATCTCCTAGATACCAGGTCTGGATTTTTTTCAATAAAATTGTCTGTAAACCATCTGTTAGTGAGATTTTTTAATGTTTGTTCAACGCCCTTATCTTTTAGATCTGAAATGACACTCCAAACTTTTTGTTTATCTTCGTCAGATCTTCCTGCAACGGTTGATAATAAGCCAACTGACAAAACTCTTTCTGGAAACTTTTTAGCATAAGCAGGAGCAATCATGCCCCCTAAAGAATGTCCCATAAAATGGGCTTTTTGGATGTTTGTCTTTTCTCTTACTCTTTCAAGATCTAATACAAGATCATCTAAATTAAAATCTTTATTATCTACAGGTGATTTACCGTGACCTCTTAAATCGTATGTCACAACTGTAAACATGCTTTTAAGTTTTGGAGTAATAAATCTCCATGCATCTTCAGCACCTCCAACTCCATGAGTTAAAAATATTGCAGGCCCTGATCCTGTGACTGAGTAATTGCAATCTATGATGCTCATAGATATTTAAGCTACTTGTATATTTGATTTTTTGAAATATGGGATTACGTTTTCACCAATTCTATACATTGACTCTATTAGGTCTTCTTGAGATTGTCCAAAACTTGAACTAAGAATTACCTCATCAACTCCTGCTTCAGCATAAACGCTAAGTTTATCTATCATTTCATTTAAAGGGCAAATTAAAAGATTTTTTTTTAATTCTTCTAAAGTTTGTTTTCTTGGCAAAGCTTCTATATTCCCTTCTTTTACTTTTCCTGGTCCTGTAAACATATTGTCAAATCTTTTGTAATATTCGTAAGCAAGTTTTGTTTTCTCTTTAGCTTCATTTTCATCTTTTGCTAAGTAAGCCATTCGTTGCATTGAAAGTTTGAGTAACTTACCTTTTTCACCTAGTTGAATGCAACCTTCTTTAAATGCATTAACTCTTCTTAATAAAAGATCTTTTGTGCCTGATAATACTGTTGACTGAACATGAAATCCTCTTGAAGCTGCATCTTTTATACTTTCTAAATTCATTGCAGCAACCATCATTGGTATTGGATTGCTTATTGGTCGAGGCATTATAGTTAATGGTTCGAAGTCATAGTATTTGCCTTTATACGAAACTTCTTTATTTTTTAATAATAATTGTAGAACCTCTAAAGACTCTATAAATTTTTCTTTTGATTGTTCTATTGGTGTACCTAGTCTCTTCATTTCCCATGGAAATGCTCCTCTTCCTACACCTAAGATTAATCTTCCATCAGTTAATATATCAGCAGTAGCTACTTCACCAGCATATGATCTCATATCGTGTAGAGGCAAAACAACTATCCCTGTTGTTATTTTAATATTTTTTGTAACTGATGCAATCTTTACAGCCATCTGTAATGGTGATGGCATCATTAGTAAGTTAATTAAATGATGCTCTGGTATTGATACCGTTGCATAACCAAGTTTTTCAGCAGTTACACATTCTTCAAGCATATTTTTAAAATGCTGCCTTGAGCCAATGCTTACATCTGGCATGTAACTTGTTAAAAAATGATTAAAATCCATACAACTAAATTACCATTTTAATTTTTTTTTAGATATCTATTTTCTAATTTTATTTTCATATTTTTTTCTAAGGTTTTGTAAGTTGACTAAGTACTCATCTCTTATATTTGATAATTGATTGATTGACTTTCCTTTTGCTTGCTTTTTTGTACCAGAAATCAATCTTTCTGAGAGTTTTTTTGATAATTTTGGTGCTTTAAGCTTAGTCCATGGGAGTTTTAATGCGGGCCCAAATTGTTCAAGCATATGTTTCATTCCGGCTTTTCCTCCTGCTAAATGAAAAGTTAAAAATGTTCCCATTAATGAGTATCTTAAGCCTGGACCATCCTCAATAGCTCTATCTAAATCCTCTGTTGAGGCATACCCTTCATTTATAATATGAAGCGCTTCTCTCCATAAAGCTTCTTGCAGTCTATCAGATAGATATCCTGGCAGCTCCTTTTTAAGAGTAATTGGGTTCATTGAGATTGATTTATAAAATTTATTTGCTGCCTTTAATGATTTAGAACTTGTTTTTTTTCCTGGAACTATTTCAACTAAAGGTAGTAAATAAACAGGATTAAATGGATGGGCAATGATACCTCTTTTATTATTTTTACATTTTGAAAAAATCATTGAGGGTAATAATCCTGATGAGCTTGACGATATCAAAACTTCAGATTTACAATTATTTGAAATTTGACTTATTAATTGAGTTTTAAGTTTATAGTTTTCAGGAGCACATTCTTGGATTAGATCTGCATCTTTAACTGCACTCGCCAAAGAAGAAAAAAATTTTAAATTATTTAAGTTAATTTTTTTTTTATTAAATAGTTTTTTTACATAAGGTATAGCTCTTTTTATTTCTTGGATTAAGTTATTTCTTTGAATTAAATTTTTATCGTAGGCTAAAACTTTTATGTTATGAGCCAAGAGTCTTATTGTCCACCCTACTCCAATTACTCCTGTGCCAATTACTGCCACTTTTTTAATTTTGGACATTACTTGTGTTTTACAAGCTTTAATTTTTTCCTTGTTTCTTCTGCAGTCATTATCGATGCTCCAAGATCAGTTACAATTCTAATCGCTTTTTCAACTAACTGAGCATTAGTTGCAAGTTTACCTTTTGATATATATAAATTATCTTCTAAACCAACTCTTGGGTTTCCACCCATAACAACTGTTTGTGCTACAAAAGGCATTTCATTTTTTGATATAGCAAAACCTGACCACACTCCTTGTTCTGGCATTATATCTTTCATTGCTTGCATTGCTAATGGAGTAGCAGGAGCCCCCCAGGGAATACCTAAACACATTTGAAACATTGGTGGATCATCAAGTAAACCTTCTTTATACAATTGAGATCCAAACCACATATTTCCTAAATCAAATGCCTCTATTTCTGGTTTAACTTTAATCTCTTGTAATTTTTTTGCAGCCTTTCTTAAATCATTTGGTGTATTAACTGTAATAACTGATCCATCTCCAAAATTTAATGTACCGGCATCTAAAGTACAAATTTCTGGCAAGAATTGTTCTGCATTAGCTATTCTTTCCATTACATTTGCCATATCAGTCATTGGACCGAATTCTAGAGGATTTTTACCTTGACCAATGTCTAAATCTCCACCCATCCCAGTTGTTAAATTTAAAATAACATCTGTTTCACTTGATCTAATTCTATCTACTACTTCTTTGTATAATTCTAGTCTTCTGCTTGGTGTTCCGTCTTCTTCTCTTACATGAATATGGGCAATTGCAGCTCCTGCTTTTGCTGCCTCTATTGCTGATTTAGCTATTTGCTCTGGAGTTTTTGGTAAATCAGGATGTTTGCTTGCAGTATCTCCAGATCCAGTAACTGCGCATGAGATAAAAACGTTATTGTTCATAATTTATTTTTCAACTATATTTTAAAATCATACAAATGGAAATATCTGAATTACAAAAAGAATTAGCTGCTACTTTTAGATGGACAGCAAGACTAAATATGCACGAGGGTGTTGCAAACCATTTTAGTGCATGCGTTCCAGACTCTTCTGATTTTTATGTAAATAAAGCAGGCATTCACTTTAGTAATATAAAGGCTAGCGATTTAATCTTAGTGACTAAAGAAAACAAAGAAGAACTGAAGAATAAACCAGACATAATTGATCCAACAGCTCTATATATACACAGTGCAATTCATGAAAAAGCAGCTCACGCAAGGTGCATTTTTCATGTTCATTCAAAATATGCAACTGCTCTCTCTACTCTAAAAGATCCTGTTATGAAACCTATCGATCAAAATACAATGATGTTTTACAATAGAGTATCTGCATTCAAAGAATTTGGAGGTCTAGGACTGGAGGAAGAATCAATAAAAATGGCAAATGCTTTAGGAAACAAACAACACATGTTGCTTGCAAATCATGGAATTTTAACCACAGGAAGAACCGTGGCTGAAGGTTTTAACTCT
>CACJBW010000021.1 GCA_902591775.1 uncultured Pelagibacteraceae bacterium | reverse complement strand
CCAATTCCAATTACTGAGATTTTTACTTTCTTAGGCACAAATCTTTATCTTAGGTGATACCAGCATCTATAATAAAGTTCTGTTTAGTGCATCCTGAGGATACATCAGAAGAAAGATGAACAACTAAACTTGCTACATCAGCTGGTTTTAATTGCCTTTTCAAACATTGTTTATCAAGAATAAACTTTTTATATTTGGGCGTTAGCCAATGCTTTATTTGGCGTTCAGTAGCAATTGATCCTGGGGTAACAGAGTTGCATCTAATATTGTATTTACCAAATTCTCTTGCAAAAGACCTGGTTAAACCAATAACAGCTGATTTTGCTGTTTCGTAAGCAACCTTGTCTCCTTCTCCCAACATCCAGGAAACTGAACTTAAATTTACAATAGCTCCACTTTTTTTTTGAATCATACCTTTTAAAACAGCTTTAATTGTAAAGAAAAAATGTTTTAAGTTTACATCCATTCTATTGTTCCAATATTTTTCATCTACCTGTTTAGTTGAATGCCTATCATCATTGGCTGCATTATTTATTAAAATATCAATAGGCCCTTTTGATTTTATTATTTTTTTAATTATATTTTCTAATTTTTTAATTTTTAAAAGATTACATTCAATAAAGTGTGGAGCTTTAATCTTTTTTTTTTTTAAATTTGAAATTAATTTTTTGGACTCTTTTATATTTATATCCACAAAATAAACTTCGCAATCTTGCTCACAAAAGTGCTCTACTATAGAAGCACCTATTCCAGATCCTCCTCCTGTAATAAAAACTCTTTTATTTTTAAGATCAAAATATTTTACTTTCATTTATATCCTTTCCTCTGTTTTAGCATCAAATAATGAAATTTGTGTTAAATCAAAATATAATTTTGTATTTTTTGATAATTCAATCTTTATCGTAGAAGGAAATTTAGCTAACACTTCTTGATTTTCATAATCAAAAGTCATTATCTGCTCGTGACCTATGTACTCACTTAAATCCGCTCTTAAATTAATTTCAAAATCCCCGTCATTAGATTTTTTTGAGAATATATGTTCTGGTCTAATACCAAAAAAAACTTCTTTGTTTTCTAAATTAGATTTTTCTTTAAAATCATATCCATTTATTGGAATTTCAAAGTTTGAGCCATTAGCAACAAATGAAATTTGATTTGAATTTTGTTTAAGATTACCCTTAATCAAGTTCATTGAGGGTGAACCAATAAAATCTGCCACAAATGTATTACTAGGCTTGTTATAAATATTTTCTGGCGTATCATTTTGCTGGATCACACCATGATTCATTATTGCAATATTGGTACCTAAACTCATAGCCTCAGTTTGGTCATGAGTAACATAAACTACAGTTGTTTTAAGCTGTTGATGAAGTTTTTTAATCTCTCTTCTCATTTCAACTCTTAATTTTGCATCCAAATTAGATAGTGGTTCATCAAATAAAAATATTCTAGGCTCCCTTACTAGTGCTCTTCCGATTGCCACACGTTGCCTTTGACCACCTGATAGTTGTGAGGGTTTCCTCTCTAACAAAGCATCTACTTGTAAAAATTTCGATACTTTTTGTAACTGTTCCTCTATTTTTTCTTTTGATACTTTGGCTTGTTTAAGACCAAATATCATATTTTCTCGAACATTCATGGATGGGTACAAAGCATAAGACTGGAAAACCATCGCAATATTTCGGTCTTTTGGTTCAACTTTACTCACATTGTAGTCATCAATGTAGACATTACCTTCATTTATTGTTTCTAAACCAGCAATAATATTTAATAGTGTAGATTTCCCACAGCCTGATGGGCCTAGCAGAACTAAGAAGTTTCCTTCATCTATTTCTAAATTAATTTTTCTTAAAACTTCGGTTGATCCAAAGTTCTTTGATAATTCTTCAATTTTTAATGTTTTCATTCTAACCTTTTACTGCCCCTGAAGTTAATCCTCTAATAAAATATTTACCAGCTAAGACATAAACTATAAGTGTTGGAATACCTGCAATTATAGCAGATGCCATATCCACATTATATTCTTTGACACTTGTGCTCGATAAAACCATGTTATTTAAAGCTACTTGTATTGGGGCTGCTTCTCCAAACGAAAAAGTTGATCCAAATAAGAAATCATTCCAAATTTGAGTAAATTGCCAAATTACTGTTACTACAATTATAGGTGTTGATATTGGAAGCAAAATTTTAAAAAATATTTTAAAGAAACCAGCTCCATCAATTCTAGCAGCTTTGACTAATTCAGACGGAATAGAGACATAAAAATTTCTAAAAAATAAAGTTGTAAATGGTATTCCATAAACCGTATGAACTAATACTAGTCCAATTACAGAATTTGATATTCCTAGAACTCCAAGTGTTCTAGCCATAGGTAGCAAAATTGCTTGATAAGGAATAAAACAACCAAACAATAAGAATAAAAAGATCCATTTATCTCCTTTAAATCTCCATTTTGTTAAAACATAACCAGCCATTGCTCCAATAAAAGTTGAAAAGAATACAGCAGGAACTACCATTTTAATTGAATTCCAAAAATAAGGCTTCAGAAAAGTATCTCCTGCTCCATACCCTCTACCTCCCCATGCGACTAACCAAGAATCAAAGTTTAAAGTACTTGGCCAAGTTAAAAGTGTTCCTTGACGAATTTCTTCCATTGTTTTTAATGATGTTACAATCATCACATATAATGGAAAGATGAAATAAGAGGCGAATAAAATTAATACAAAATATAAAAACCATCTTAAAAAAATGTTTGTGTATTTTGATCTCTGTTCTAGTTGTTTATATGAGGATGATTTTAAACTACCTTGCATTTTCTCTCCTCAACTCAGAATATAAGTATGGTATTATTACTGCTGCTACTGCCATGAACATCATCATTGCACTTGCAGCTGATAAACCAACTTGACTTTTATGAAAAGCAGTTTGTGTCATATATAATGCAGGCATAGTTGTGGATATTCCTGGACCGCCCTGTGTTAACGCAACTATTAGATCATAACTTTTAATTGATATATGAACTAAAATTACAAAACTTGTAAAAAATACTGGTCTCATCATTGGAAGTAATATTTTCCAATAAACTGTGAACAGATTTGCTCCATCTATTTTAGCTGCTTTAACAATTTCATCTTCAACTGATCTCAATCCAGCTAAAAATAATGCCATTACAAAACCTGCAGATTGCCAGACACCCGCAATTACGATGGTATAAATAGCCATTTCTCGATTGACCAGCCAATCAAAAGTAAAGTTTTCAAATCCCCAATCAATAAACATTTTTTGGATGCCTAGAGTTGGATTTAAAATCCATTTCCATGCAGTTCCTGTTACAATGAAAGATAAAGCCATAGGGTACAGGTAAATAGTTCTTAAAACACCCTCTGCTCTAATTTTTTGATCCAAAAATATTGCAAGAATAATTCCTATTACTACACAGAAAATTAAAAATAATGCAGTAAATATAAGTAAATTATCTACAGCTATTAACCACTTTCTTGATCCCCAAAGTTTAACATACTGACCAACACCCCATAATTCATATTTGGGCAGAATTTTTGAATTAGTAAAAGATATATATAAAGTCCAAAGCACAAAACCATAGACAAACCAACCAATTAATCCAACAGCAGGCGCCATTACAATTTTTGGTAGATTTTTTTCCAACCACTTAAACATTATAAATATTTTTTAATTTTTGATTAAAAAAAAAGGCCACCTAAAAATTAGGTGGCCTCAATTTATGTTTTTTACATATTATCTAATACAGAGTCAGCTAAAGCATTTGCAGCATCAACAGATGACATATCAGAATTAAAGTGTTCTGTTATTACATCTTGAAGAGCAGCTTTCATAGTATTACCTTGAGCCATTCCATGAGCAAAACTTGGTACTAATCCACCACTAGCACCTGCAGTTTTAATGTCAGAATTTGAGGTTTTTGCACATTTATCAAATTCATCCATAGAAACATCTAATCTTGCTGGAATTGATCCTTTGTAAAGGTTGAAAACTTTTTGGAAGTTTTTACCCATCATCAACTTAGCTAATAATTTTTGACCTTCTTGTTTTTCTGGATCACTAGTTTTATAGAAAATGAAACTATCTACATTGTAAAGGTATCCATTATTAGAAGGTGTTGGAGAGCAATAGTAATCTACACCTGGAACTTTTCCAGCAGCTGTAAATTCACCTTTTGCCCAATCCCCCATAATTTGAAAACCTGCTTTACCTTCGATAACCATTCCAGTAGCAACGTTCCAATCTCTTCCTGGGCTACCTTCGTCTGTGAAACCTTGAAGTTTTCTCATTTGATCAAAAACTTTAACAGTTGTCTCACTTCTTAAACAAGTTTCTTTAAGATCAACGTAACAGTTTTTGTAATAGTTGTTTCCACCGATACCCATAGCTACAGCTTCAAATACTGTTGCATCTTGCCAAGCTTGACCACCATGTGCAAATGGAATTACACCAGCTGCTTGAAGTTTTTCTGCTGCTGCATTTAATTCATCCCATGATGTTGGAACCGAAATTCCGTTAGCGTCGAAAACTGCTTTGTTAGCCCACATCCAATCAATTCTGTGAATATTAACTGGAGCTGCACAATATGGACCACTGTTATTCTGACATTTGTGAACTGCAGCAATCATAGGATCTAACAATCCATCCCAACCTTCTGACTGAGCAATAGGATCAATGTTGTATGGAGCAACTACTCCCTCTTGATCATATTCTTGAATTGTTGGACCTTTAATTTGAGAAGCTGAAGGAGGATCTCCTGCAACTATTCTTGCTTTAAGTGCAACGTTAGCGGCGTCTCCACCACCACCTGTTACAGGCATGTCTAACCATTCACCACCGTTTGCAGCGAAATCATCTTTTAATACTTTAAGAGCAGCTGCTTCACCACCTGATGTCCACCAGTGCAAAACCTCAATTTTTGGTCCTGCAAAAGAAGATGTAGAAGTGAATGCAAACGCAATTAAAGCAATTAGCATTTTTTTCATATATTTCCCTCTTATTTGTTAAATTAAGTTAACTTAAAAAAAACAATTATAGATTGATTTATTAAAAGACTACAAGAAAAAAAAAATACAACTTTTAATTGATTTATAAAATTAATAGATAGATTTTCTTCCTAATCTTGCAGCACCTCTGACACCACTAGCATCTCCGTATTTTGGTTTAAGAAACACTCCTTCATACTCTCTGCCAGTTACAAATTTTCTTACGATAGTTTCGATTTCACTTAAAAAATCAATTTCATTTGAAACACCCCCGCCAAAAACAAAACAATCGGGATCAAGAATGTTAATTATATTTGCTAAGGACATTGCTAAATTTAATTTAAAGTTGTCAATTAAATCTTCAGCATCTAAATCATGTCTTCTATATAATTCAAAAATTTGATTTGTCTTTAAATTCTTTTTAAACTTTTTATTAAATTTTTTTGCTAAATTTAAACCTGACATAAAGCTTTCAATCTCACCTTCCCTTAAATTGGTAGATTCAAGGTTTTCTTTTTTTGCAATTAAATGATTAATTTGATTATGTCCCCACTCTCCTGCTACTCCATTAGGCCCACTAACAATTTTTTTATCTATTACCAAACCTCCACCAACACCAGAACCAATTATAATTCCATATACAATTTTATAGTGTTTTCCTGAACCATCTAAAGCCTCTGACAAAGCAAAGCAATTTGCATCGTTTTCACAAAATACTTCTTTGCCTAATTCTTTCCTCAAATCATTTTGAAATGCTTTTTTTTCTAACCAATAACAATTTGGTGCATTCTTAACTAATCCAGTTTGAGGAGAATGTACGCCAGGATGACAAACGCCAATTGGTAATTCTTTATTAAATTCTTTTTCTAACTTCTTATCGATTTCTTTTATAGTTTTGATAATTTGAAAATAATCTTTTGGACAATTTGTTCGATCACGATTACTTTCATTGCCATTTTCATCTAACACCACACTTTCAATTTTTGTAGCACCTACATCAATTCCTATTTGCATAACTAATAAGTTGCTCTTCCACCACTTAAATCAAATACTGCAGCTGTTGAAAAAGAATTTTCTTCACTTGATAACCAAGTCACTAGAGATGCTAATTCATCTACTTTGGCAAATTTATTTCTAGGAATTTTAGACAACATATAATTTATATGTTCCTCAGTCATTTGATCAAATATTCTTGTTTTTGCAGCAGCAGGTGTTACACAATTAACAGCTATATTTTTTAATGCTAACTCTTTTCCTAATGATTTAGTTAATCCAATTACTCCTGCCTTTGAAGTGCTATAAGCACTCGCATTAGGATTACCTTCTTTTCCTGCAATCGATGCAATATTAACAATTCTTCCATAATTATTCTTTATCATGTAGGGGGTAACTGCCTTGCAGCAATAAAATACTGCATTTAAATTTAGATCTATAACTTTTTTCCATTCATCAAGTGGATAATCTACTACCGTGGTATTTTTACCTGCAACACCTGCATTATTAATGAAAATATCAATTTTTTCGTGAGTTTTTTCAACATCAGCTAAATTTTTCTCTATACTTTCATAATTACCAACATCTACAATTTGGTATGAAACCTTATCTGAATTAATTTTTTTAATTGCAGTTTTAATTGCCTCTTCATCTATATCCCAAATTACAACGCTTGCTCCTGAAGCAATAAATCTCTCCGTAATAGCTAGTCCAAAACCTTGTGCACCTCCAGTAACAACTGCAACTCTATTTTTTAAGTCAAAATTGATCATATTAATTTTTCTGTTTTTTTGATCTTAATAAAGGAAAAGCCAATGCAATAAAAGATAAAATAAAAAAGGTTAAAGCTATAGGTCTAGTTAAGAACATGAGCCAATTTCCATCAAATATAACTAAAGATTGTCTTAAAGTTCCTTCTACTAATTCTCCTAAAATTAACCCTATAATTACTGGGACCACTGAAAATCCAAATCTTCTCATAAAAAATCCAAGTACACCAAAGAATAACATAATCCAGACATCAATTATTGACTGGCTTAAAGAATAAGTTCCACAAACAGATACAGCAAATATCATAGGCCATAGAATTTTGTTAGGAACAAGAGTTATCCTCGCAAATAATTTAGCGCCAAAAAATCCAAATATAAAAAATAAAATATTTGCTATTAACATGGCTCCAAAAATTCCATATAAAAAGTCTGGCTGTTCTCTAAACAAGTCTGGACCAGGTCTAACACCATGAATAATTAAACCAGTTAATATTACTGCTGTTGTAGCACTTCCTGGAATTCCAAGAGCTAAAGTTGGAACCATTGCGCCCCCAGTAGCAGCATTATTGGCAGCTTCTGCTCCAGCAATTCCTTCTATTGATCCTTTGCCAAATTCTTCTGGTTCTTTAGAAAATCTTTTTGCCTCTGAATAACCAATTAAGGATGCAACTGTTCCACCCTCAGCTGGTAAAACACCAATGAAAGATCCTATGCCACTTGATCTAAGAATTGTTTTCCATGTTTTTTTATAATCATCTAGAGATGGAAGTTTTACAGCTTTTAGTGCAACTCTTTTGAAAACTTGATCAAGAAGTGTAGATTGGGTTAACATTTCGCTTATAGCAAATAAGCCAACTACTACAGGAATAAATCCAATACCAACCGAAAGTTCATTAATTCCATAAGTAAATCTATCAATTGAAGTCATAAAATCTTTTCCAATAGTAGAAATTAAAATTCCAAATGCGCCAGCGATTAAATTTTTAATTGGACTTCCCTCACCAATTGATGCGAGCATTGTTAAACCAAATATAGCTAATGCAAAATATTCTGGTTGGCCAAATTCATAGGCAAGTTTAGCTAATACGGGTGCAAAAAATACCAAAACTATCACACTAAATATTCCACCCACTGTGCTTGAAACTGTTGCCATGCCTAAAGCTCTTCCTGCTTCTCCCTTTTGAGCTAAAGGATAACCATCTAGACAAGTGGCTGCTGCGGCTGGAGTTCCAGGAGTATTTATTAAAACTGCAGTGATTGCACCACCATATGTTCCAGCGCAATAAATTGATGTTAAAAGAACTATTGCCGAAAGAGGGTCCAGAGTCATAGTAAATGGTAAAATTAATGCTCCACCAGTTGTAGGACCTAATCCTGGTAGAACACCTAAAATAAGTCCAAATAAAGTTCCAAAAAGCAAAACAATTAATAACTTGGAACTAAATAAAGGCGCCATCATTAATAAAAGATTTTCCATACTAGTAATAATAAAGGTTTGTAATTATTCCTGGAGGAAATCTAAGACCCAGTATCATTTCGAAAAATATAAAAACTACTAGTGGAAATATAATTCCAACTAATAGTAAATAAAAAACTCTTTTTTCACCCCAATTGTAAGAGACAAATATTGAAAGAACTGAAATAGCTAAGAAAAAATCTAATGTTTTAGAGATTAAAACAAATAAAATAAAACTTAAGATTGTTAAAAAAAATGGTTTTGGAAGTTTTTTTTCTTTTTTCCAAGGATTTTTGAATGATAGATAATAAATAATTGTTGTTAAAAACATTATCAATACTAACAATCCTTTTGGGAAAGTTG
>CACJBW010000020.1 GCA_902591775.1 uncultured Pelagibacteraceae bacterium | reverse complement strand
ATTTGTTAAAAAATTAAAAATTTTACTTACAACATCAAAATGATGACCGTAAGTTTTCTTTACAAAATCAGGTATTTGACAACATTCCCATAGTATTTGTAAAATTTCAGGATTATCTTTAATCTCTACGTTTGGTGCTTCTTTTAAAAAATATTTTAATACCTTTTCATCTTGGCATTCACTTATTCGTCTAAGCCAATCTTTATGAGGTCTCTCTTCTAAAGATTTTATCATCAAAACTTTATTATCAAAATTTAATTTTGAATTTCTCCAAAAGATTGTTTGTATATCTGGAAAACTGTGTGTTTCTAATGCCTCAATTTCCTCAGGCCCAACTTCTTTACATTCTCCAGTTGTGCCAAATATGCCATCATTCAAATATCTTCCTGCTCTACCTGCAATTTGTCCAATTTCTGAAGTATTTAAATTCCTTAATTTTTTACCATCAAACTTTTTTAAATTTGAAAAATAAACGTTATCTAGATCCATATTTATTCCCATTCCAATTGCATCAGTTGCAACTAAATAATCAACATCACCAGATTGATATAAACTTACTTGTGAGTTTCTTGTTTTGGGACTAAGAGATCCCATCACAATTGCTGCCCCTCCTTTTTGACGTCTGATCAATTCTGCAATTGCATAAACCTCTTCAGTAGAAAAAGCTATAACAGCACTTTTCCTCTCTATTCTGGAAATTTTTTTATGTCCACCAAATGATAATTTTGAGAGTCTTTCTCTATTTTTAAATTCAATATCATCATCAAGTTTTTGAATAATATTTTTCATAGAATTTGAACCCATTAGCATAGTAAGTTTTTCACCTCTCATATGTAACAATCTATCCGTAAAAATATGACCTCTTTCGTGGTCATTACACATTTGTATTTCATCAATACCTACGAATTCTAAACTTTTATCTAATGGCATAGATTCAACAGTACAAAGAAAATATTTGGCATTTATTGGAATTATTTTTTCTTCACCAGTTATCAAAGCAACTTTTGATGGATCAACTTTTTTGATAATTTTGTCATAAACTTCTCTTGCTAAAAGTCTTAAAGGGAAACCAATCATACCCGAATCAAAAGAAAGCATGGTCTCTATAGCTAGGAAAGTTTTTCCAGTATTTGTAGGTCCAAGAACTGCTGTGATTTTATTTTTTATCATTTCTAGCTTTGGTATGATTTTTTTAACCAATACTATATATTGTTACCTCTAAAGAACAAAAATAGGCTAAAACTAGTCCGAATCATTGAGGAAAAAGTTCTCATTTTTATTATTTAATGTTTTAAGGTTACCATAATTTCAAAAAATTAAATATATTTTTTTATGCCTAAGAAACTGTGGGAAGCCGATTCTCAAACTAAAACAAAATCAAATCTATATGAATTTGAAAATTTTTTAGCAAAAAAATTTAATTATAAATCTAAAAAAAATTACAAAAAATTGTTTAATTGGACAATCAAAAACCCAAAACTTTTCTGGTCTTCTATATGGGAATTTTCAAATATAAAAGGTGTTAAAAATGATAAATTTCATTTTCCTAAAGAAATTATAAAAAGTAAATTTTTAGTAAATTCTAAATTAAATTATGCAGAAAACTTGTTGTCTAAAAATGATAATTCAAAGGCAGTTACATTTATTAGTGAAAACGGATATCGAGAAGAAAAATCTTGGAATGAACTAAATAATAACACTCTAAAATTAATTAATTTTTTTAAAAAAAACAAAATCAAAGAAAAAGACAGAATAGCGGCATATACAGCAAATCAAATTGAAACAATTGAGAGTTTTTTAGCAACTAGTGCTATTGGAGCCATTTGGTCATCATGTTCCCCAGACTTTGGGATACAAGGTGTTATAGAAAGATTTTCTCAAATTAAACCAAAAGTATTAATAATAACAGATAGGTATTATTATAATGGTAAAGAGATCAATGTACTTGAAAGATTACCAGCTATTCTAAAAAAAATTAAATCTATTAAATGTGTTCTAATTACTAATTATCCAGGTAAAAAAACTTTAAAACAAAATAAGATCAAAGGAATTAAAATTTTTTATTATAATAAAATTAAATACAAAAAAGAGAGAGAATACATATTTAAAAAGTTCGATTTTGATAAAGAGTTAGCAATTTTATATTCAAGTGGAACTACAGGGAAACCAAAATGCATATGTCATAGAGCCGGTGGAGTTTTGTTACAGCATCTTAAAGAACATAAACTTCATTGTGATGTTAAGCCGGGAGACAATGTTTTTTATTTTACTACCTGTGGATGGATGATGTGGAATTGGTTAATGACTTTTTTGGCATCAAAAGCTTCTATTGTTCTTTTTGATGGTTTTCCAATGTATAAAAGAACTGATTTACTTCTAAAAATAGCTGAAAAAGAAAAAATCTCTCTGTTTGGTATAAGTGCTAAATATATAGACCAATTAAAAAAGCTTAACGTAAATATTAAAAAAAAATTTAAACTAAACTATCTCAAAACTATTTGTTCAACTGGATCACCCTTATCTTCTGAGGGTTTTGATTATGTTTATAAAAATATAAAAAAAAATGTTCATTTGGCGTCTATTGCAGGTGGAACAGACTTAGTATCATGCTTCGTATTAGGAAATATATATTCACCAGTTTACAGGGGACAGATTCAAAATAATGGATTAGGGATGAATACCGATGTTTTTTCTGAAAGAGGAAAATCTTTAATAAATCAAAAAGGGGAATTAGTTTGTAAATCTCCTTTTCCTTCAATGCCAAAATTATTTTGGAATGATAAGAATAATAAAAAATATAAGAGAGCATATTTCAAAAAATATAAAAATGTTTGGCATCATGGAGATTTTGCAGAGAGAAAATCTACTGGAGGTTATGTAATTTATGGAAGATCAGATGCTACACTAAATCCTGGGGGAGCAAGACTAGGTACTGCTGAGATATATTCTGTAGTTGATAAATTTAAAGAAGTTAAAGAGTCAATAGTCATAGGTCAGAAATGGGATAATGATGTAAGAATTATATTATTTGTTGTTCTTAAGAAGCCTAAGTCATTAAATGAAGATCTATCTTTAAATTTAAAAAAAGCTATACGTTTAGATGCATCTCCACGGCATGTACCCAAAAAAATAATTGAGGTCTCAGATATACCAAGAACAAAAAATGGAAAAATAGTTGAGATAGCTGTCAGAAATACTATTGAAGGTATAAAAATAAAAAATATTCAAGCTCTTATAAATCCTAATATTTTAAATGAATTTAAAAATTTGGATGAACTCAAGACACCATAAATACTCCTAAATTTATATAGACAACAATATTTGATTAATATTAAATAGTAATAATAATTAATAGATTGGAGTAGAAATGATTAAAAACTTATTCAAAAGTTCTCTAATGATATTATTTCTGACACTTGGTTTGTCAGGTAAATCGTTTGCTCAAGAACTAAAATTTTTTACAATTGGTACAGGAGGAACGGCCTACACTTATTATCCAGTTGGTGGAATGATTGCAAATGCAATTTCTAAACCGCCAGGATCAAGAGAATGTGGAAAAGGTGGAAGTTGTGGAGTTCCTAACTTAATTGCATCTGCTGTTTCATCAAGAGGATCAGTAGATAATGTAAATGCTATTATTTCAGGTTTAAGAAATTCAGGATTTGCACAGTCTGATGTTGCTTATTGGGCTTACACTGGAACTGGAACTATGGAGGGAAAAGAACCAGCAAAAGATTTAAGAACTATCGCAGCACTTTTCCAAGAACATATTCATTTAGTTGCGCTTAAAAAAAGCAATATTAATTCTGTTAAAGATCTAAAAGGCAAAAGAGTTTCACTCGACGAACCTGGATCTGGGACGTATGTTGACGCTAAATTAATTTTAGAGTCAAATGGTTTAAGTACTAGTGATGTAAAAGCTGAAGCTTTAAAAGGTAAAGCAGCTACAGATGCACTAAGAAATGGTAAAGTTGATGCAATTTTTGTTGTAGCAGGTTTTCCAACAGGAGCTATTGTTGAATTAGCATCTGCAGTTGATATAAAATTAGTTCCTATAGATGGTGCAGGAGCTAAAGCATTAACTTCAAAGTATGGATTTTTCTCAGAAAGCCCAATTCCTTCAGGGACTTATGAGGGAGTTGATGAAGTAAATACTGTTGCAGTAGGTGCTCAATGGTTTACGTCTGCAAAAGAAGATAACGAGTTAATCTATCAAATCACTAAAGCTTTATGGAATAAAGAATCTAGAAAGCTAATGGATGTTGGTCATGCTAAAGGTAAAACAATAACACCTGAGACAGCTCTTTCTGGAGTAGGAGTACCACTACATCCTGGTGCAGAAAAGTTCTATAAAGAAGCAGGACTTATAAATTAAATTTGTAAGTACTCAAAATATATTGTGCCCTAGGTCATAAGACTTAGGGCATTATTATGTCTCAATTTAATATTTCTCCTGAGAAAGTTTCAAAACTTGAAGAAAAGTTTGAAATAAAAAGTAACGAAAGAAAAATAAAAAATTTTCTGAAATTATTGACGTTTATTGCATTAGTTACAATGTCAATTTACCATTTTTATGCTTCAGGATTTGGAACAATTAGAGATATACTTCATAGAGGTATTCATATTTCTTTTGTAGTTGGCCTAGTATTTCTATTTTATAATTGGAAAAATTTCCCTGATGACAAATCAAAAGGAAAAGTTCCAATAATAGATATAATTTTTTCAATTTTAGTTGTAATAACTGCACTTTATTTACCTTTATTGCCTCCTGAAATATTAGCTACAAGAGTAGGGAATCCCTCTAGTACTGAAGTTATCATGGGATCAATCCTTATAATTTTGACCCTTGAAGCTGCAAGAAGATCTATTGGATACACACTACCATTGATATGCGTAATATTTATGATTTTTGCTCTATATGGTCCTATTTTCCCTGGAGCTTTAAAGCACGGTGGCAGCAGTTGGGCAGGTTTTGTAAATCACATTTATATAACTAACCAAGGAATTTATGGAATCGCTGTTGGTGTTATGGCTCAATATGTTTTTTTATTTATTTTATTTGGTGTACTTGCGACACGAATAGGACTAGGACAATTATTTATTGATTTAGCAATGGTAATAGCTGGACGATATTCTGGAGGACCAGCAAAGGTAGCAATTTTTTCTTCAGCATTTCTTGGAACCATATCTGGGTCTTCAATTGCAAATACAGTAACAACTGGATCTTTAACAATACCTGCAATGAAAAAAGTTGGATATCCTCCACATTTTTCTGGTGCTGTGGAAGCTACAGCATCCACTGGTGGACAAATAACTCCACCTATTTTAGGGGCTGCTGCATTTATTATGGTGGAATATTTAGAATTACCTTTAAGGGATATTTTAGCAGCTGCATTAATTCCAGCACTGCTTCACTATTTTGGAATTTTTGTAATGGTTCACTTAGAGGCAAAAAAATTAGGACTTAGAGGTTTAAACGAAAGTGAGGTTCCTAAATTTATAAAAATTATACAAGACAATTGGCTTTCAATAGTTCCATTATTTATCTTAGTATATTTAATTTTAATTGGTCGGACTCCAGATTATGCTGCAGTAAATGGAATAATTGCATGTGTCGTTATTGGATTTATTAGAAAAAAAAATAGACTTACTTTTAATGACTTATTCGAGTGTCTTGCAAGAGGTGCAAAGAATACTTTAGCAGTTGGAGCCGCAGCAACATCAATAGGGATTATAGTTGGTGTAGTTACACTAACAGGCGTTGGTTTTAGATTAGGTTATGTAGTAATACAAACAGCTGGTGATATTGGAGGTTTCTTCTTAAACTTTTTACCTTTTGATTATTTTTCTTTGGCCGATCTAACATTATTTTTCTCACTAATATTGATTGCAATATCATGCATATTTATGGGTACAGGAGTACCAACTACTGCAACATACATAATACTAGTTGCTGTTGCTGCACCTGCTCTTGCTCAATTACAAATTGAGCCCATTGTTTCTCACTTTTTTGTGTTTTATTATGGTGTCTTAGCTGACATAACACCGCCTGTTGCTCTTGCAGCATATGCCGCTGCTGGAATTGCAGGATCAAATCCATTTTCCACGGGTAATACTGCATTTAGATTAGGCATTGCAAAAGCTCTTGTGCCTTTTGTATTTGTTTATTCACCATCTTTATTACTGGTTGCCCAAGGATTTAATTTTTATGATTTATTTGTAACTTTAATATCTGCAATGATTGGAATTGGTTTGATTGGAATTGGATTTACAGGCTATCTATTCAAAAAAGTTTCTACTTTTCAAAGATGGTACTTGGGAATTATTTCACTATTATTTATTGCACCAGGTTTAATTTCATCCATTATTGGTTTAGTTTTAGTATTGCCAATATTTATTCTTCAATTAAGAAAATAAAAATTATCCACCTAATCCGGCATTTGGAAGAGGTCTTCTCAAAATTTTCCAAATCCCGACCGCGCTTGCAATTAATTTATTTTTATACTTGAGTTTGCAATTTATAAATACCATTGACTTTGTAACTTTTTGAATTTCTACTGTTCCCAATAATTCGTCTCCAATGTTAGAGGGAGCTATAAATTTTATATCCAATGAAATAGTTACGCATGGTTTATTTCCACTTGCTCTATGACAAGCAGTACCTGCTCCAGCATCAATGATTGTACAAATATAACCACCATGGGTTATCCCAGCTTTATTTAAATGTGTTTTTTTAATCTTAGTTTTAAACTCGAATTTTTTTTTATTAATTGATCTAAATAATAAACCACCATTATGTTTCATATAGCTTGGCTTATTACTTAATTGTTCAAATTTTTTTTTCATTAAAGGATTATTGTCATAATTAGTATAAATAATAAAACTAAACAAAAGAAATATATTACAGATTTTTCAAGTGATATTTTCATTTATCCTTTCATTTTGGTGCGCCTGCTAGGAGTTGAACCCAGAACCTCCTGGTCCGTAGCCAAGCGCTCTATCCAATTGAGCTACAGGCGCAATTTGTACAGTTTTTATACATAATTAATAATGTAAATTATTTTTTTAGCAAATATTGATATATATATATTACAAAAATGAATCTAGACTTATTAGTTCCTGATATAGGAGACTTTGAAAACGTTGAAATAATCGAAGTGCTTGTAAAAAAAGGGGACAAAATCAATAAAAATGACCCTGTTGTAACTTTAGAAAGTGATAAATCAAGTGTTGAAGTACCATCCAATTATGAAGGAACAATTGAAAATATAAATGTAAAAATTGGTGATAAAGTTTCTAAAGGTGATTTAATATTAACTTTATCTTCAGAAAATAAAGATGAACATGAGAAAATTAGTAAAACTTTAGACGAAAAAATTCCACCTTCAACAGAGAAATTAATAGAGGAAGCAGAAACTGCTACAAAATCTGATACAAAAGTTGAAACAGAGGTTATAGAGCCAACGCAAATCAAGCAAAAAAGATTAGTTAATGAAGTTAAAATGGTCAGTAGTAACGATGATATTGATCCAATTGAAACCAAAGAGTGGTTAGATTCATTAAGTGCAGTTTTGCAAAATGATGGCTCTGAAAGAGCTCATTTTTTAATTAAACAATTAATTGATCAATCTTATAAAGCTGGATCTAAAATTCCTCATACTCAAACTACTCCTTACGTAAATACTATACCTCCTGAAGAGGAAAAAAGATCACCTGGAGATCAAAACATAGAACGTAAGTTAAGATCATTAATTAGGTGGAATGCTGCTGCGATGGTAGTAAGAGCAAATAAAAAACATCCTGAACTTGGCGGTCACATAGGAACATTTGCATCAGCTGCAACTTTGTATGATGTTGGTATGAATCATTTTTGGCGAGCAAAAAATAATAAATTCGGAGGTGATCTAGTATATTTTCAAGGTCATAGTGCACCAGGAATGTATGCAAGAGCTTTTCTTGAGGGAAGACTAAATGAAAAGCAGTTAGATAGATTTAGACAAGAAGTACAAACTGGTGGACTTTCATCTTATCCACATCCTTGGCTCATGCCAAACTTTTGGCAGTTTCCAACAGTTTCAATGGGTATTGGTCCTATGTTAGCAATATATCAAGCAAGATTTATGAAATACCTAATCAATAGAGGATTAATTAAAGATGAGGGAAGAAAAGTTTGGGCTTTTCTTGGAGATGGAGAAATGGATGAACCCGAGTCACTTGGAGCAATTGGTTTAGCGGCGCGTGAAAATTTAGATAATTTAATATTTGTTGTAAACTGTAACTTACAAAGATTAGACGGTCCAGTAAGAGGAAATGGAAAAATAATTCAAGAATTGGAGGGTATTTTTAGAGGAGGTGGCTGGAACGTTTTAAAAGTTATTTGGGGATCTTATTGGGACTCACTTTTAGCAAATGATAAAACAGGACATTTAGTAAAAATCATGAATGAGACCGTAGATGGTGAATATCAAGCATTTAAAGCAAGAAATGGGCTTTATGTGAGAGAAAAGTTTTTTGGCAAATACCCTGAAACTACAGAATTAGTTTCATCAATGTCAGATACTGATATTTGGAGACTTAATAGAGGAGGCCATGATCCACACAAAGTTTATGCTGCATATGATAAAGCGGTTAATCACAAAGGAAGCCCTACAGTCATAATAGCTAAAACTATAAAAGGTTATGGTATGGGTAAAAGTGGTGAAAGTGTAAACACTACTCACCAACAAAAAAAATTGGATGTTGATGATTTAATGTATTACAGGGA
>CACJBW010000019.1 GCA_902591775.1 uncultured Pelagibacteraceae bacterium | reverse complement strand
TTTAAATAATTTCAGTGGTTCCCTTGAAATATTGCTTGATCTTGCTAAATCGCAAAAAGTTGATTTAGAAGAAATTTCTATTACAAAACTTGCTGATCAATTTCATAAATATTTAACTGAAAAAGAAAATATAAATTTAGAAATAGCTTCTGAATATTTGTTAATGGCAACTTGGCTTACTTATCTGAAATCAAAATTATTACTTCCTGAAACCGACGAGGAGGAGTTTAAAGCTTTTGAAGTTGCTGAGAAACTTAAATTACAATTAAAAAAATTAGAATTAATTAGATTATTATCGTCTCAAATGTTAGATAGAAAAAGATTAGGTAGAGATGTTTTTATGCGTGGCTCTAAAAGTGGTGTGAAGTCGATATACGACAAAAAAGTTTCTTTAACATTATTTGAATTATTAAAAGCATATTCTGGGATAGTCATGACTAAAGATTTTCATACTATGAACATACCTAAACTTCCTGTTTTTACTACTGAAGATGCTATTAAAAGAATAAAAGAGTTCTTTGGCACGCTCAATGATTGGAAAAATTTGTCTGAGTTGGTTCCTTCTGGATTTAACAAGTCTCCTAATTTAAAAAGAACAGGTAGAGCAGGAATTTTTGCTGGCTCTTTAGAATTGGTAAAAGAAGGAAATATATCTTTAAAACAAAAAGAATTATTCGATGATATCTATGTTAAGGAAAATTAATGAACAAAATTAAAAAAAATAATATTGTAAGTTTTCCAACTAAACTCACCGATGTAGAAAGAGAGATTGAGGCTATTGTATTTGCTGCTGCTGAACCTCTTTCAGTTGAAACAATAGAGTCTAAATTATCAAAACAAACAGATATTCAACAACCACTGGAAAAACTAAGAGATTTCTACTCAAATAGAGGTATTAATTTGATTTGCATATCTAATAAATGGTCATTTAGAACTGCAGTTAATTTATCTTCTTTAATGTCAGAACAAAAAACTGTTGAAAAAAAATTATCTAGAGCTGCAATCGAAACTCTTGCTATTATTGTCTATCATCAACCGGTTACAAGGTCTGAAATTGAAGAGATAAGAGGTGTAGCTTTCGGAACTAATACTTTAGAAATTCTAATGGAGTTAAATTGGGTTAAACATGAAGGTAGAAAAAATGTTCCAGGTAAACCAATACAATATGGAACCACAGATGAATTTTTAAGTCATTTCAATCTGCAAAAATTGTCAGATTTACCAACTGTGAATGAATTAGGTTCAGCAGGATTAATTGATACATCAAGTGTAGACTCATCAATATTTGGAACAGGCAAATTTTTTAAAGAAAAACAAGTCGATAAAAAGGAAAATATTTATTCTGATATTGATGAAATGTTAAGCAGTACCCTCAAATCTGACGAAACCTAAAAAATCACTTTTAATAAATCAATAATAAGGTTATAAATAATTTATGAGTATAGGATTTTGGCAAATAGCAATTGTAGTAATTTTAGTAGTGTTACTTTTTGGCAGAGGAAAAATCTCTAGCCTGATGGGTGATGTTGCTAAAGGTATCAAAAGTTTTAAAAAAGGTATGGCTACAGATGTTACTGATGATGACCAAACTAAAAATATTTCAGAGAATCAAGACTCTAATAAAAAAGAATAACAAATGCCGTCAATTGGCTGGCTAGAAATACTAATCATAGTCTCAATAGCAATTATTGTAGTAGGTCCTAAAGATTTTCCTTACATGTTAAAAAAAATTGGTTCATGGATTGGTTCAGCTAAAAGATATGTTCGTGATGTCCAAGGACAAGTCAGTGATTTAACAAATGAAACTTTAAATACTGATATAGACGATAAACCTAAATCAGAAAATAAAGAGAAAAAAAAAGATGAGTAAGGATAAAGAGGGAAGTTTCATAAGTCATTTAACCGAATTAAGAAAAAGATTAATAAACTCGTTTATATTTTTGGCTATTTTATTTGTAATTTGTTATTATTTTTCTGAGTACATTTATGGTTTTTTAGTTGAACCATATGCGAATGCAGTAAAGGATGACGACACAAATAGAAGATTAATATTTACTGCTCTTCAAGAAACATTTCTAACATACTTAAAGGTTTCTTTTTTTGCTGCTTTTTTTATTACAAGCCCATTTATACTAATCCAAATTTGGAAATTTATAGCACCTGGTCTCTATAATCATGAAAAGAAAGCTATAATGCCTTACTTGGTGGTAACTCCAATTCTATTCTTGCTTGGAGGTATGTTAGTTTATTACTTAATAATGCCTTTAGCTATAAAGTTTTTTTTATCCTTCGAGAGCTTAGGTGCAGCCACAAATCTACCAATTCAATTAGAAGCTAAAGTAAATGAGTATTTATCATTGGTAATGAAGCTTATTTTTGCATTTGGTTTAAGTTTTCAATTACCAGTAGTATTAAGTTTATTGGCTAGAATTGGAGTTGTGAATTCAACATTTTTAAAAGAGAGAAGAAAATATGTTGTTGTAATAATATTCGCTGCAGCAGCTATATTAACGCCACCAGATCCAATCACACAAATTGGTTTAGGTATACCTTTATTAATTTTATATGAATTATCAATAATATCAGTAGGAATAATTGAAAAGAAAGCAGCAGAAAAAAATGCACAATATTAAAGATATCAGAAATGACTTCGAAGACTTTAAGGAAAAACTTAAAAATCGAAATATTGATATAAGTCTTGATAATATAATAAGTTTAGATGAGGAAAATAGAAAACTTATTCAAGAAAAAGAAAAATTTGAAATGGAAAAGAAAGCTATTTCAAAATCCAAAGACCAAAGTTTATTTGAAAAATCAAAAGAGCTCTCTTTTAAAATTGAAGAAATTAATAAAAATCAAATAAAATTACAGAGCCAGATTACTGATATTTTATCTTCTATACCAAATATACCTCTAAGCGATGTCCCAGTAGGCCAAAATGAAAATTCTAATAAAGAAATTGAAAAAAAGGGTGAAATAAAAGAATTTAATTTTAAGCCTAAATCTCATTACGAACTAGGAGATAAATTAAATATGCTTGATTTTGACTTAGCAACAAAAACAACTGGTTCTAGATTTGTATTTGTTAAAAAAGAATTAGCTCAATTAGAAAGAGCAATATCAAATTTTATGATTGATACACATACTCAAAAAAATGGTTATACAGAAATATCACCTCCATTAATTGCAACCGCTGAAACAATGTTTGGCACTGGACAGCTACCAAAATTTGAAAATGATCAGTTTGAAATTAAATTAGACGAAGGTGATGGAAGAAAGTTTTTAATACCAACCGCTGAAGTAATTTTGACAAATATTGTAAAAAATCAAATTTTAGAAAAGAATGAATTACCTATTAGAGTAGTTGCATCAACACCATGTTTTCGAAAAGAGGCGGGTAGTTATGGTAAAGATACTAAAGGTATGATTAGGCAGCATCAATTTTATAAGGTGGAATTAGTAAGCATTGTTGAAAACGACAAGTGTTCAGAAGAATTAGAAAGAATGTCTAATTCTGCTTCAATGATATTGGACGAGTTAAAACTTCCTTATAGAAAAATTGTTTTATGTACTGGTGACATGGGTTTTAGTGCAGAAAAAACCTATGACATTGAAGTTTGGCTCCCATCTGAAAATAGATATAGAGAGATATCTAGTTGCTCATCTTGTGGCACATTCCAAGCAAGAAGAATGAAAGCTAGATATAAAGGACAAAATAATTCAAAAGAATTTGTTGGCACACTTAATGGTAGTGGATTAGCGGTTGGTAGAACTATGATTGCTATTATGGAAAATTATCAAACTGAAGATGGATCTATTTTGATACCTGATGTTCTTAAGCCATATATGCCAAATATAGATAAAATTTCTATCAATTAAGAGTTGAGTTTAAATAATAGATAGGATAAATAGCCTTAACTTAATAGGATACGTTATGGATGCTGGAATTGGACAATTTATACCATTAGTTTTAATTTTTGTTATTTTCTATTTTTTTCTAATTAGACCTCAACAGAAAAAAGTAAAAGATCACAAAGCCATGGTAGAAGCACTTAAAAGAGGAGACAAAGTCATAACCTCTGGAGGAATAGTTGGTACCGTTGAAAGAATAATTGATAACGAAAAAGTTGAGGTTAAAATTTCTGATAATGTGAATGTCGAAGTTGTCAGAGCAACTGGAATTCAAGGTTTGGTAAGCTCTACAGAACCAAAAAAATAACATCATAAAAAAGTGTTATACTTTTCAAAATTACGAATAATTTCAGTAATTGTTTTTACAATTATTTTTTCCTATTTCGCTTTTTCAAATTTTGTAAAATTTGATGACAAATTTTTTTCAAAAAATATAAATTTAGGTTTAGACTTACAAGGTGGATCTTACTTACTTCTTGAGATAGATAATCGGCCAGTAATTACTCAAAAACTACAGGCAAAAATAATTGAATTAAAGAGATATTTTAAAGAAAAGCAAATAACTCTTAAAAATTTTTCACTCAAAGGTGATGCAATTTTATTTGAAACAACAGATAATGAAATTGAAAATGTCAAAAATATTTTAAATGATAAAGAAAGTGATGTTAATACTTATTATCCAACATACAAATCTCATGAATTTGATATTTCAGAAGATGGAAATCTTTTCTCATTAAAGTATTCTAGATATGGTTTAGTATTATTAAAAAATTCTTCATTAGATCAGGCAATTGAAATTGTTAGAAGAAGAGTTGATGAAGTTGGAACAAATGAACCTAATATTCTAAAAAGAGGAAATGATAGAATTTTAGTTGAATTACCTGGTTTGGATGATCCAAATAGAATTAAATCTTTACTTGGAAAAACTGCAAACCTCACATTCCAATTTATTTCACAAAATAATGAAGAGTCGTTTGGAACAGAAAAACTATCTTTTGAAGATGGTTCCAGAGACGCAATTGTAAGTAAAAGAATAATTTTAAGTGGTGATAATCTAGTTGATGCAAAGCCAACTATGAATTCTCAAACAAACGAAACAGTAGTTTCGTTTAGTTTAGATAGAGTAGGTGCCAAAAAATTTGGTAAAGCAACGAGCACTGGCGTCGGCAAACAATTGGCAATAGTTTTAGATGGTAAAATAATTAGTGCTCCTTCAGTTAGAGAACCTATAATTGGTGGTTCTGGACAAATTTCAGGTGACTTTACTTTTCAATCTGCAACAGATCTTGCATTGCTACTTAGATCTGGAGCTCTGCCTGCACCTTTAAATATAATTGAAGAAAGAACGGTTGGACCGGATTTAGGTCAAGACTCAATAGATGCTGGTATTTTATCTTTATTTATAGGTTTCTTGCTGGTGATTTTATTTATGATTTATAAGTATAGAGCATTCGGATTAATTGCTAATTTAGCTCTTGTTTCAAATCTCTTTTTGCTAATTGGTATTCTAACTTTGTTTGAAGCAACATTAACCTTGCCTGGAATTGCAGGTATTATTTTAACAGTTGGTATGGCTGTTGATGCAAATGTTTTGATTTTTGAACGTATAAAAGAAGAGACTAAAAATGAAAAAAATCCAATAATAGCTTTTGATGCTGGATATACAAAATCAAGAACAACTATTTTAGATGCAAACATTACAACTCTAATTGCAGCATTCATTTTGTTTTTTATGGGATCAGGACCTGTAAAGGGTTTTTCTGTAACTTTAGGTGTTGGAATTTTAACCACTTTGTTTTCAGTTTATTTTATAGCAAGATTGTTAACTTCTTTATATGTAGTCAAAAATAAAGATAAGGAGCAGCTACTTTAAAATGAGAGAAATTTCTTTTAATAAGTTTTATAGAAAATTTAATATATTATCACTTGTTCTAATAGTGATTTCATTAGTATTTTTAATTTTTAAAGGTTTAAATTATGGTGTTGATTTCAAAGGTGGTACTTTAATTGAATTAAGAACTACAGATAAAACGAATAATATTAGTCTTATTAGAGATAGCTTTAATCAAATGAATTTAGGTGATGTATCTGTCAAAAAATTTGGCAATGAAACAGACTTTATTGTTAAGTTTGAAAAGCAAAATTCAAATGATCCTGAATTTATTAAAAATATTCAAAATAAACTATCAAGCTCTATTGGCGATGTCGACTTTAGAAGAGTAGAAAATGTTGGTCCTAAAGTAAGCTCAGAACTCTTAAAATCAGGAATTATTGCTATAAGTTTATCACTTGCGGCGATGCTATTGTATATTTGGATAAGATTTGAATGGCAGTTTAGCTTAGGAGCTATTTTAGCTATATTTCATGATGTTATAATTACATTAGGTATATTTTCTATTTTTTCACTTGAAATAAACCTTTCTATTGTAGCAGCTGTTTTAACTATTGTTGGTTATTCAATGAATGACACAGTTGTTATATTCGATAGGGTTAGAGAAAATTTAAGAAAGTATTCTGATATTAAAATTTTTGACTTAACTAATATTTCAATTAATGAAACTTTATCTAGAACAATAATTACATCTGTAACTACATTGTTAGCTCTTTTTTCAATATACTTATTTGGTGGTGAAATACTAAAAGGCTTTTCTTTAGCAATGATATTAGGAGTTATTTTTGGAACTTACTCTTCGATATATATCGCAAATCCTATTTTAGTTGCACTGAATGTCAGTCAAAGAACAATAGTTAAAGAAGAAAAAGATTAATATAGGTTTTGAGCTATTACCATTGTCAGAAGCATTGGCAAAGATAAAAGTGTATTTGTTCTTGAAAATAACATCGCTGTTTTTGCTGATTTAGCTTTTACATCAGCTTCAACCTCAATAATACCTAAAGCTTTTTTTTGATTTGGCCATATTACAAACCAAACATTAAATGCCATTATTATTCCTAACCACATTCCAATTCCTATAGCAGTTGCTTTACCACCACCTGATCCAATTCCTAATGTCATAGCTTGATGAACATAACCATTTAAATAAGCTAAGATTAGTCCTGATATGACTGTAACTAAAGCTGCCCATCTAAACCAAAAAAGAGCTGCTGGAGCTATAACTTTTCCAATCGCTGGTTTTTGTTCGTCAGGTATTTTAGCCATGTTTGGTATTTGAACAAAATTAAAATACCAGAGTAACCCGATCCACATAATTGCTACAATGACATGTATAAATCTAAATAACCAACTCCAAAAAACTACGTCAATATCAAAACCACCATTTCCAAAGTATAAACCTAAAAATAGTAAAATGGATAATGCTAAAGAGATATGAACTGTTTTAGATAATGATTGAAGAATCGAAGTCATAATATTTATAATTTATAACATTTTTAATTAAAAATTTAAGCAGTTTTTTTGAATTTATTGTCCAACATTGGTTTCAAAAATTTTCCTGTATAGCTATCTTTAACATTGATAATTTCCTCAGGCTTACCTTCAGCTATGATATTTCCTCCCTTTACGCCACCATCTGGACCCATATCAACTATATAATCAGCAGTTTTTATTACATCTAAATTATGCTCAATAACAACGACAGTATTTCCAGTTGCAACAAAGGTATGTAAAATTTCTAATAATTTTTTAATATCGTGTTGATGCAGTCCTGTTGTGGGTTCGTCTAATATATATATTGTTCTTCCAGTTGATCTTTTGGATAATTCTTTTGCTAGTTTAATTCTTTGGGCCTCACCACCAGACAGAGTAGTGGCTTGTTGACCAATTTTTATATATCCTAAACCAACTTTTTTAAGTGTAAGCAATTTTGTTTTTATATTAGAAATATTTTCAAAATATTCGCACCCCTCATCAACAGTCATATCCAAAACATCTGCAATACTTTTGTCTTTAAATTTAATTTCTAATGTTTCTCTATTGTATCTAGTTCCTTTGCATTCATCACAAGTTATATAAACATCAGGTAAAAAGTGCATTTCATATGTTATTACTCCATCTCCTTCACAGGCTTCGCATCTTCCACCTTTAACATTAAATGAAAATCTTCCAGGTTTATAACCTCTACTTTTTGATTCTGGTAAATTAGTAAACCAGTCTCTTATTGGACCAAATGCACCAGTATAAGTCGCTGGATTAGATCTTGGAGTTCTACCAATAGGGGATTGATCTATATCAATAATTTTATCAACTAGTTCAATACCTTTAAATCCTCTAAATGGTTTTGGAATTTTTCTTGATTTATTATTATTTAGGGTAAGGTTTAAAGCATTGTAAAGAGTTTGAAGTATTAATGTTGATTTACCACTTCCTGATACACCCGTTACACAGGTAAAACTTCCAAGTGGAATTTTAAGATTTACATTGTTTAAATTATTTCCACTTGCTCCATTAATTTCTAAAAATCTTCCATTTTTTGCTAATCTTCTAGTTCTTGGTATTGGTATATAGCTTTTGTTTGATAAGTATCTTCCTGTAATACTATCGTTATTATTTAATATATCTTTATAAGATCCTTGCGCAATTACTTCGCCTCCTTTATTTCCAGCTTCAGGGCCAAGATCAATTATGTGATCTGCATTTTCCATTGTCTCTGTATCATGTTCTACAACTATTACAGTATTACCTAAGTCTCTAAGTCTTTTTAATGCATTTATTAATTTTACATTATCTTTTTGGTGTAAACCAATAGATGGTTCATCAAGCACATATAATACTCCAGTTAATCCAGAACCTATCTGCGAAGCTAGTCTTATTCTTTGCGCTTCCCCACCTGACAAAGTTCCAGACTCTCTTGATAAAGTTAAATAGTCAAGACCGACATTAAGCAGAAAATTTAATCTCTCATTAATTTCTTTTAAAATGTGTTGAGCAATTTTAAGTTGACGTTTATCTAATTTTGTCTCAAGTAATTTAAACCATTCTTTTGCATCAAATATAGATTTTTCAGTTACCTCACTAATATTAAGTTCGTTAATTTTAACACAAAGAGCCTCATCTTTTAATCTGTGACCGTTACATCTTTCGCATTTTGTGTCTGATTGGTACTGAGATATTTCCTCTCTTTTCCAATCACTATCAGTTTCTAAAAATCTTCTCTCTAAATTATTTACCACTCCCTCGAATGTTTTTTTATGTGAATATTTCTCATATCCATCATCATATGAAAATTTGATTTCTTCTTCATCGGATCCGAATAATATTACATCTTTAATTTTTTTTGAAAGTCTTGACCATCTATCATTTAATGAAAAACCATAATGTTTTGCTATAGAAGCTAAAGTTTGTGCATAATATAGAGAGGATGATTTTGACCAAGGTTCTATAGCTCCATCTGCAATAGTTTTCTTTTCATCGGGTACAACTAATTTTGGATCTACATTTAATTTAACACCTATACCTTCGCACTCTTCACATGCACCATATGGACTATTAAAAGAAAAAAGTCTCGGTTCTATTTCTTCAATTGTAAAACCACTTTCAGGACAAGCAAATTTAGTTGAAAAGATTAAATTTTCAGTTTTTCTAAATTTTTTTGGAAGCGTTTCATCTTCATATTCTACAAACATTAGTCCATTTGCTAGATTAACAGCAGTTTCAACACTTTCAGCCAATCTATTTCCTAATGAAGCATTTAAAACAATTCTATCAACTAGAACTGCTATATCGTGTTTTAATTTTTTATTCAGCTCTGGGACTTCATCTATATCATAAAGTTTATTATCAACTTTAATTTTTCTAAATCCTCTTTTCTTATAGCCAAGAATATCTTTTCTATATTCTCCTTTTCTTCCTCTAACAACTGGTGCATATAAAAAAATTGTTGATTTCTTTGGGAGTGTTTTAATTTTATCAACAATTTGACTTATAGTTTGAGAAGTTATTGGCAGTCCAGTGAATGGTGAATAAGGGATGCCGGCTCTTGCATAAAGAACCCTCATATAATCATAAATTTCAGTAACAGTTGCAACTGTAGATCTTGGATTTTTTGATGTATTTTTCTGTTCAATTGAGATTGCTGGACTTAATCCTTCAATTAAATCAACATTTGGTTTTTTCATCTTATCCAGAAACTGCCTTGCATAAGCTGATAAGCTTTCAACATAACGTCTCTGTCCTTCAGCATATACAGTATCAAAAGCTAAGGATGATTTTCCAGATCCTGATAGGCCAGTGATGACAACAAATTTTTCTTTTGGAATCTCTAGTGTAATATTCTTTAAATTGTGCTCTTTTGCACCCTTAATAACTATCTTTTTAAGCATAATTTTTGTTGCTTTAGATTAATATAATTAATATTCAAGTTAATAAGTGATATAATAAACATTCTTAAATATTAAAATATTATGGCTGGAAGTTTAAATAAAGTATTATTAATTGGTCGTTTGGGCGCAGACCCAGAAGTCAAGCAAATGGTGAATGGCAAAAGTGTTGCAAGACTTAGTCTTGCTACAAGCCAATCCTGGAAAGATAAAAATACTGGAGAAAAAAAAGAAAAAACTGAATGGCATAGAGTAGTGGTTTTTAATGAAGGTTTGGTAAATGTCGTCCAACAGTATTTAAAAAAAGGTGCACAAGTGTACGTTGAAGGACAGCTATCAACAAGAAAATGGAAAGACGAACAAAGTGGACAAGATAAATACTCAACTGAAATTTTAATCCAAGGTTATAATTCATCATTAACAATGCTCGGTGGTGTTAATCAAAATAATATTGCTTCACAAGATAATAAACAAAATTTTGATGATAATCCTGCACCAGATCAAAGTGGCTTAGACGACGATATTCCATTTTAATTTATATGGAAAAAAACGAAATTCCAAAGATAAACAATAATATTAAACCAATCTCAATGTATGATGAGATGAGTTCGTCATATTTATCTTACGCTATGAGTGTTATAGTAAGTAGAGCATTACCTGATATTAGAGATGGATTAAAACCCGTTCATAGAAGAATTATTTATGCTATGCATAAAGGTGGTTTTGATTGGTCAAAACAATTTAGAAAATCTGCAAGAATTGTTGGAGATGTAATTGGTAAATATCATCCACACGGAGATCAAGCTGTTTATGATGCTTTAGTTAGAATGGTTCAAGAATTTTCAATGAGCTTACCTCTTGTTGATGGACAAGGTAATTTTGGTTCTATAGATGGAGATCCACCAGCTGCAATGAGATATACAGAAACTAAACTTGCAAAAGTTTCACAGTTTTTGATTGATGATATAGAAAAAAATACTGTATCTTTTAAAAGTAATTACGATGAAACAGAGCAAGAACCTATTGTTTTACCTGCTCAATATCCAAATCTTCTTGTTAATGGTGCTGGTGGAATTGCAGTTGGAATGGCGACAAGTATACCTCCACATAATTTAGGTGAGGTTATAGATGGAACTTTAGCCTTAATTAAAAACAAAGATATTAAAATTAATGAGTTAATGAAACATATTCCTGGACCAGATTTCCCAACAGGAGGATTAATAATTGGAAAAGATATAATTAAG
>CACJBW010000018.1 GCA_902591775.1 uncultured Pelagibacteraceae bacterium | reverse complement strand
CACCAAATATCTTAGGTCATGCGGACAACTATATTGAGGCAAACCCACTAGTCACACCTGCTCACATTGTACCTGAATGGTACTTGTTACCATTTTATGCAATATTAAGATCAGTCCCTGATAAACTGCTTGGAGTAATTGCGATGTTCGCTGCAATATTTGTTCTAGTAATTTTACCTTGGCTAGATACCTCCAAAGTTAGATCAACTGTTTTCAGACCTATATACAAACAGTTCTACTGGTTTTTAGTTGCCGATGTATTAATACTTGGTTATGTAGGAGCAATGCCTGCCGAAGGCTTGTATTTATTAATCGCGAGAGTGGCAACAGCCTATTATTTTGCTCATTTTTTAATAATTTTACCTTTCTTAGGTATGAAGGAGAAAACTACTCCATTACCTCTAAGTATAACGGAGCCAGTATTAGGTGGTTCTACAGATATGGCTATGGCCAGAAATAATTCAGATTTTAAAGATAAACTGTGAAAATCTTTTTAAAATTAACTTTCTTATTTTTTATAATTTTATCATTAATTTTATCGAGAGCAAATGCAGCTAGCGAACAGCAAGAATTATTAAAAGTTGATTGGTCTTTTAAGAGCTTCTTTGGCAAATTCGATAGAGCTTCTTTGCAAAGAGGATATCAAGTCTATAATGAGGTTTGTGCTTCTTGTCATTCACTTAAACACTTAAGTTATAGAAACCTTGCTGAAAAAGGTGGACCAGAGTTTACAGAGCTTGAGGCTAAAGCAATTGCCTCAAATTTTGAAGTAACAGATGGACCAAATAGTGATGGAGAAATGTTTGAAAGACCTGCAAAATTATCAGATAAATTTGTAATGCCTTATGCAAATGTTCAGGAAGCAATTGCAGCAAATGGTGGAGCATATCCTCCAGATATGTCAGTTCTTGTAAAAGCTAGAAAAGGTGGAGCAAATTATATTTATTCTGTCTTAATGGGCTATGATGAGCCACCCGCAGGCATGGAACTAGATGATGGTGTTTATTACAATAAATATATGTATGGTAACAAAATTAAAATGTCATCTCCTTTAGATGATGATATTGTAGAGTACGCAGATGGAACAAAAGCAACAGTAGATCAAATGGCTAAGGATGTAACAACATTTTTACAATGGACTGCAGAACCTCACTTAGAAACAAGACACAAACTAGGTTTTAGAGTAATAATATATTTATCTGTTTTAACAATTTTAGTTTATTTCAGTATGAAAAAAATCTGGTCACGTATTGAAACGAAAGTTTAAAATATCTCCGTCTTTAACAATATATTCTTTACCTTCCAATCTCATTTTTCCAGCTTCTTTAGATTTTAACCACCCTTGATTATTTAAAAAATCTTCATAAGCAATTGTTTCAGCTCTAATAAATCCTTTCTCAAAGTCGGAATGAATTTCGCCTGCAGCATTTGGCGCTGTAGACTGCTTTGTAATAGTCCAAGCTCTAGTCTCTTCTGGTCCAGATGTAAAAAAGGTTTGTAATGACAAAAGTTCGTATCCTTTTCTTATTAATGAATTAAGTCCTGTCTCTGACATATTGATCATTTTCATATAATTTTTTTTTTCATTTTCATCTTCTAATTGATTTATTTGATTTTCTATATCTGCAGAAATTACCAATGTATTTTTTTCTTCAAATTTTTTTATAAAGTCCTCAGTATATTTGTTACCCGACTTAATACTTTCCTCATCTACATTGCACACATATAGTTTTGGTTTAGTACTGAGAAGTCCACTATTTTTTAAAAGTTTTTGATTAAATTCATTTGTGATCAATGATAAATCACCGTCCTCATCGATTATCTTTTGAGCTTTCTCTAATAATTTAAGCTCTTCAATATCAACATTTTTTTTATTTTTTTTATCAAGTCTTTTTTGAATTGACTCTAAATCAGCTAACTTCATTTCAGTTTCTATAATCTCTAAATCTCTGACAGGATCAACTGTAGAGTTAACATTTTGAATGTCATCCGAGTCAAAACATCTGATCATATGTATAATTGCATCAACTTCTCTAATGTGAGATAAGAATTTATTGCCTAATCCTTCCCCTTTAGAGGCTCCTTTAACAAGACCTGCTATATCAACAAATGAAATTGTTGTGTTTATTTTTTTTTTTGAAGTCGAAATTTTAGCTAGTTTATCAAGTCTTTCATCCGGAACTGCTACAATGCCAATATTTGGATCAATTGTGCAAAAGGGAAAATTTTCTGCTTGTGCTTTATTAGAGTTTGTTAAAGCGTTAAACAAAGTAGATTTACCAACATTTGGCAATCCAACGATTCCACATTTAAAACCCATTTAATTGTTGTTAACAGTACTAGAAAATAAATCTAATTTTTTATCAATCAATATAGTTAAAGACTCAATTATATTACTTGTTATCGAGTCCAAATGAACTTGTTCATCCTCATTAAAGTCGTTTAGCACATGATCAGAAACAGATATTTTATTTTCTGGCTTTCCTATGCCAATACGAACCCTCGAATATTCCTTGCCTATAAATTTGTCAATTGATGCTATTCCATTGTGACCTGCACTTGATCCACCAAACTTTGCTTTAATTTTTCCAAATTCAATATCTAGATCATCATGAAATACAATCACATCTTCTGCATCTATTTTGAAGTATTCAAGTAGCTCTCTAATACAAATTCCTGAATTGTTCATAAATGTGAGAGGTTTAATTGCATATATTTTCTTATCACCAATATTTCCAGTAGTTAATAATCCCTTAAACTTTGGTTTTTGTTTAGACAATCCAAATTTTTGATTAATTGCATCCACAATCTTAAAACCAATGTTATGTCTATTATTTTGACTATTAGGAGTCGGATTTCCTAAACCTACAAGTAATAACATATCAAATTAAATCTGGAAAAAAAATTTCACTATTTATTATTTTTTATCTGATGAAGATTTGTCTTCTTCTTTAGCTTTTTCACCCTCAGCCTTATCACCATCAGTTGAAGTTTTATCACCACCTTCTGCAGCTGCCTCAGCTCCTTCGGTAGCCTCACCTTCTGCTGCCTCTGCTGGTTTTTCTGGCTCTTTAACTACAGTAGGTGCAGCAACTGTTGCAATCACAAAGTCTCTCCCTTGTATCGTAGGGGTTACATTTTCAGGTAAATTAATTGATGAAATTTTTATACTTGTGCCAATATCTAAGCCTTCTAAATCTACAACTAGCTCAGTTGGAATATTTTCTGCTGGACATCTCAGTTCTACCTTACGTCTTACTATATTTAGTACACCTCCACGTTTAAGTCCTGGTGATAGTTCATTGTTTATAAATTTCACAGCTATCTCTAAAATAATTTTTCCACCTTTAACAATTCTCATTAAGTCGAAATGAATAGGCTCATCAGTGACAGTGTCAAAAGCAATATTTCTTGTTAAAACCTTTTGTTCTTTCCCATCTAAATTAATAGAAATTACATTAGACAAAAAATTTTCTTTATTTATTAAATTTTTCAACTCTTTGGTTGTAATTGAGATCTTTTCATTTGGCTGTTCTCCACCATACACTATACCTGGAACATTACCTTTACTTCTTAGTTCGTTCACTTGGCCTTTAGTTTTTGTTTCTCTAATTGTAGCTTGTATTGTGCTCATAAAAAGCTGGTTTTTAACCGAAGTTTGCTAATTTTACAAGTTTTATTTAAATAAATCCGAAACAGATGTTGAATTAGAAATTCTTTTTATAGCTTCAGCCAACAATATTGATATTGATAATACTTCAATATTTCTTACTTTTTTTAATTTGTCTGAACTGTCTATACTATCTGTAATAACTAAGTTTTTAATTTTTGAATTCTTTATCTTTTTAACCGCATCACCGCTAAAAACACCATGAGTTGCATATACATGAACTTCTTTTGCACCTCTTTTTAATAAAGCATCCGCCGCATTAACAATTGTTCCTCCAGAATCAATTATATCATCAGTTAAAATACAAATTTTATTTTTAACATTTCCAATGACATTCATAACTTGTGACTTTCCAGGACTAGGTCTCCTTTTGTCAACTATTGCTAAACCGACATCTAATTTTTTTCCTAAAGCTCTTGCTCTTTCAACTCCTCCAACGTCAGGTGCAACGCAAATTATATTATTACTTTTAATTTTCCTTTTAATATGCTTTGCAAAGATTGGGGTAGCAAAAAGATTATCAACTGGTATATCAAAAAAACCTTGAATTTGTCCTGCGTGCAAATCTACTGTCACTACTCTATCAGCTCCTGCATTTGTAATTAAGTTAGAGACTAATTTTGCAGAAATAGAAGTTCTTGGTACAACCTTACGATCTTGTCTCGCATACCCAAAATATGGAATTACTGCAGTGATATTTTTTGCAGATGATCTTTTAAGCGCATCTATACAAAGAAGCAACTCCATTAAATTATCATTTGCTGGCGAGGACACTGATTGAATTATAAAAATACTGTTACCTCGTATATTTTCGTTAATTTCAATATAGATCTCACCATCTGCAAATTTTCTAATACTCGTATTGACTAATTTATTTTTTAGATTTTTTGAAATTTTATTACTTAGCTGTTTATTGCTATTTCCGGTGAGAATCTTCATTTTTTGAGAATATTCTATTTAATCATAATTACAGAAATATTTCTACCATAATCATTAAATTTATTTTTAAGTGATCTCCTAGCACTGAAAAAGTTGTTACTTAATAAAAATGTATCTTTTTTGATAATTTCAATGTTTTTAACCCCAAATTTCACAAGTTGGTCTTTTATATAATCTATTAAACTGAAATATATTTTATTTCTTTTGGTTTTAAAAAATTTTTTATTAAATCTTTTTTGTTTAATAAATTTATCCAAGAAATCATTTCTTACCTCATAGTTATCTTTTCCTATACAAGGTCCAATTACAACTATTAAATCATTAAAATTACTGCCACTTGACTTAAATTTTCTTAATGTAGTAGATACTATTTTTTTGTATGCTCCCTTCCATCCTGCATGTAGTGCACTAATTAAATTGTTAACTGGGTCATAAATAAAAACAGGAGCACAATCAGCTGTCAAAATTCCCAAAGCGATACCTTTTTTATGTGTTATTAATGAGTCACCTTTTAATTTTTTCTTTGGAATTTTACTTATTTTATAAACATTATTACTGTGAATTTGATCTAACAATACGAGATTATTTTTATTACAGCCAATTTTTTGGCAAACTTTTTCTATATTTTTCTTAACATCTCTAATTTTATCATCAGATCCTAAGCCACAATTTAAACCTTTATAAATACCTTTTGAAACACCTCCAAATCGATTAAAAAACCCATGGCTTATCATTTTAAATTTAGAGAGTTTTTTTGATTTAATCATTATTCAAAACCAAAAAAATTATTATTTTTATTTTTGTATCCAAAAATTACCTTAAAGAGGCTACCCATTTGTTTTTCTTCTAGTAGCCGAGACAAAGTTTCTTTCATATATTTCTGCTCTTCATAAGTCCTTTTTTTTTCTAAAATATGTGCTCTTTCAATTATACCCATTCTTTGTAGAAAAAACCTTTGAGTGACAACTTTTTTTACTTTAAGATTATTTTTAAGGAAGTACTCTTTTAATAAATTAAAATTTACTAGTGAAGTTATATCTGCTTTGCCAAGATTTTTTAACATTGTATCGGTTGAAATTTTCTTATTATCCATCACTGCCTGAATGGTATTTGAGTTATTACTATCCAAATAACCGTAATCTATAAGTAAAATACCACCAGAAAGTTTATTGATTTTCTTTATTATTGGATTTAACTCTATTAATCCCTTTTTAGGAAATTCAATAAATTTAAGTTTTTTTAATGTCCCAAAAGTCATTATTTGAGCAACATCTTTTTTATTACTTCTTATAAACTTTTCAATAATATCAACATTGTCATTAACTGAATAACATTTTTCAAATAACTCATTATTTATATTCGAAAACTGTTTAATTGGTATTGCATCAAAAAACTCATTACCAAAAAAAATAACTGGTCCCTTTTTTATTGAGTTAAAGTTTTTGATCCATTTAACTCGTTTATTATCTAAATTTTGCTTTTGTAATTTTTTTAAAAATAAACTTTTCTCATATAAGTAAATTTTTATAGCTTTATTTAATTCTGGAAACTTTTTTAAGGTACTAATTATAACTTTACTTAAACTCCCATCTCCTGGTCCAAGTTCTACAAAATTAAATACTTTAGGTTTACCCATTTTTTCCCAGGCAGAAATCAACCATATGCCTATAATTTCTGAAAATAGATTTGAAATAGTAGGGGATGTTATGAAATCTCCATTTTTGCCAAATGGATCTTTGCTAGAATAGTAACCTATCTCAGGTTCGTATAGAATTTTTTCAATAAAATCATCAACAGGCAGAGGTTTTTTTGATGTAATCTTAAATTTTTTGAGATTTGGTTTCATCATTTCTTTTAAAATAAATTAAAAATCCAATTAAAATCATTATGGCACTTAAAAACATTCCCATGCTGACATATCCAAATAAATATCCAATTTGTATATCTGGCTCTCTAAAAATTTCAGAGGTAATTCTAAAACATCCATAAAGTATTAAGAACATGAATGAGCACGTTCCAGTTTTATAATTTTTATTAAAAAAAATTAAATTCATTAAAATAAATAAAATAATACCTTCTAAAAATGCTTCATATAATTGAGAAGGGTGTCTTAATTTATCATCGTAGTCTGGAAAAAAAACCCCCCAATCAGAATTTGTAACTTTTCCAACTAATTCTCCATTTATAAAATTTGAAATCCTACCAAATAAAATGCCTATTGGTGCTGCAATAGATACTAAATCTAAAAAAATAAAAATATCTTTCTTATTCTTTTTCGAAAATAAATAACTTACAATAATTATGCCAATTAACCCCCCATGAAATGACATGCCTCCGTTCCATATCATAAAAATTTCAATTGGATTATTCAGAAAATAAGGAAAATTATAAAAAATTACATACCCCAGCCTTCCTCCAATGATAATTCCTATTATCAAATATGAAATATAATCTTCAAATAATTTTTGAATTACATCATCTTTAATTAGAACTTTTTTACAATATAGCCAGCCAAAAATTATCCCAAAAATGTATGCTAGTGAATACCAACTGATGCTTAAAGAGAATATTTCTAAAGCTACTGGGTCAAAATTATTAGTAAACATTTGTAAAATTTATTATAAGATATTAAATAGAATTCTAGTAAATAATTTTTATGTCAAAATCAAGATTCGTATTCGATAAATTTGCAAAACTAATTGAACAAGGTCTGATTAATTATAAAGATGTATCTGATGAAGTAATCTCAATACTAAAATCAAAGAGAGATGAAATTGTATTTAAAATGAAACTAGCAAGTAAAGAAGAAGTTGATATTTTGAATAAAAGAATTAGTAATCTTGAAAAAAAACTTGAAGAAAAAAAGAAAAGAAAAAAAACTAGTAAGGCAAAGAAATAGTTACTTTCAAACCACCTAATTTTGACTTATTAAAGATAATATCTCCCCCATGAGACTTTATAATGTCAGATGATATAGATAATCCTAAACCAACACTTGATTTTGACTCAGACCTACTTTTATCTATTTTATAGAATGGTTTGGTAATATTTTGAAATTCTGATTTTTTTACACCAGGACCGTCGTCATCAATTGATATGAGAATAGTTGAATTTTTTTTTTCTAAATTTACTGATATTTTTTCTGCAAACTTAATAGAATTATCTAGCAAATTATTTATACACCTTGTGATTAAATTCCTTCTTCCATTGAAATATGTATTTTTCTTTAATTTTTTCTGAATATTTTCGTTTTCATACTTAAGAATAATTTCATCAATAAGTTTTGATATATCAAAAGTTTCAGTTTTATCTTTAGCACCTGTACTTGCAAACTGAAGGTATTCATTTAGCATTTTTTCCATTTCATCAACATCTTTTGATATTTTTTCTGACAGACTTTTATCTTTAATAACAGCAAGTTGTAGTTTAATTCTCGTAAGTGGTGTTCTTAAATCATGACTTATTCCAGACAGCATCTCAGATCTTTGATTTAAATGTCTTAGAATTCTTTTTCTCATCTTTTCAAATTCCAGACCTGCTTTTCTTATTTCCAAAGCACCAGATGGTCTAAACTCCTCAACATCTTCACCTCTGCCAAACCTCTCTGATGCTTGAGCTAACTTGGTTATAGGTCTAGTTTGATTTTTTAAGAAAATCATCGCTACTGCTATCATTAAAATTGCAGGAACTGTAATCCAAAATGCAAAAATTCTGATTGAGGATACTTGAATTCTTTCCTTGGGAAAAAATATTTGTAAAACACCATCTCTAAATTTTATTCTTAAATCCACAACCTCCTTGTATGAAATTGTATTAAACCAATGTTGACCAATTTTAGGTTTCAATTCCCTCCTCAAGGTTCTGTCCATTGGACTAAACCATCTCTCAACTTTAATATCTGGCAATTTTTCATTCTCTAAAAATCTCACTGAAAAGCTAAAATTCTTGTTATATAGATCTGTAACTATTTTTTTATTGTACTGACTTTCGTTATCATAAATATCAATAATTGTTACAATCTCACTCACTAAAGCTTTAGTTAAACCTTTATTTGTTTTAATCCATAAACTGTCAAAAAAAACTAAAGAAATTGTAATTTGTAAAATTAATATTGGGACAGCAACAATTAGCAATCCTCTATAAAATAATCTTTTAGGCAAGATGTTCTTTAAAATTCTATTCAATCCAAAGGACATAACCTTCTCCTCTGATGGTTTGTAAGTATTTGGGACTTTTTGGAGTTTCTTCAATTTTTTTTCTTAATCTAGTAATAATAACATCTATTGATCTTTCTTTATTTAGATCTATTAAACTTGCAATTTCATCTCTTTTATAGATCTTGCCAGGAGAATTTATCATCTTTTCTAAGATAAGTTTTTCGGTATTATTTATTTTTAGTCTTTGGTCATTTTTAAAGATAAAAAGTTTTTTTAGATCTATTTTTATATTGCCAAATTCAATAACTCTTTTTATCTCTAATGATTTAGTTTTATTTAAAATATTATTTATTCTTAAAATTAATTCCTTTGGTTCAAAAGGTTTTGTTAAATAGTCATCTGCACCTACCTCAAGTCCTTCAATTCTTTCAGATGGTTCTCCTTTGGCTGTTAGCAATAAAATTGGTGTATCAATTTTTTTTTTATAATCTTGAGTAAACTCTAAACCAGTTTTTCCTGGCATCATTATATCTAATACTATCAAGTCAAATTTGATAATTTTAGTCTTTTCAAAAGCATCATTTGAATCCTTGGCAGTTGAAACAAGATAATTATTTTGATTTAAATACTCTTTTACCAGATCTCTAATCCTATCATCATCATCTACAATTAATATATGTGCTTTAAAGTTTTTCATTAATAATTTTTTTAAGTATTTTATCAAAACTTATAACATCGCTAGACTCAGAACTTAAAAATGCATCATAAATTCTTTTTTTTTGAGCAGAAAAAATTTCATCAAATATTTTTTCTCCTTCCTCTGTTAGGTATACATGTTTAACTCTTGTATCTATTTCATCTCTTTTAAATTCTATGGCCTTGATCTCTACCAAATCATTAAGAACTCTATTTAAACTTTGTTTCGTAACCTTAAGCTTTCTTAATAAACTAGAAATAGTAATACCTTCATACAGAGATATAAGGTGAATTACTTTATTGTGAGCAGTTCCTAAAGCATGTTTATCTAAAACCTTTTTAGCATCAGCGACAGTTTCTCTATATCCATTGAATATTTTTTCGATATATTCTTTTAATTGGTGATCTTTAAGATACAAAAGTTTTTTCATAACGGTAAGTTATATTGACATATTATATATACAAAGATATTTTTTCTAAAAAATAAATCAAATGATACCTTACGATAAAAGAGACGGAAAAATCTGGTACAATGGTGATCTTGTTGAGTGGCAGGATGCAAAGCTGCATGTCATCAGTCATGGACTACACTATGCAAGTTTAGTTTTTGAGGGTGTGAGGGTGTATGATGGTGAAATTTTCAAACTACAAGAACATACAGATAGATTATATCATTCGGCTAAAAGAATGGATATGAACATTCCTTACACAAAAGAAGAAATAAACAAAGCTTGTAACCAGATAATAAAAATTCAAAATGTGCAGAATGGTTATCTAAGACCTTTTGCTTGGAGAGGCAGTGAAATGATGGGTGTATCTGCTCAAAAAACAAAAATAAATGTAGCGGTTGCTACTTGGGAGTGGGGCGACTATTTCGATCCTAAGTTGAAAGTTGAAGGCATTAAATTAAACATTTCTAATTGGAGAAGACCAGCTCCAAATACTATTCCGTGGGATAGCAAAGCTGCAGGATTGTATATGATTTGTACACTTTCCAAACATGAGGCTGAAAGACAAGGATATAGTGAGTCATTAATGTTAGATCACGAGGATAATGTTGCAGAGTCAACGAGTGCAAACATATTTTTTAAAGATAAAAATGGTGAACTTCATACTCCAATTCCAGACTCATTCTTAAATGGTATCACAAGGCAAACTGTTATTGAATTAGCAAAATCAAAAAATATAAAAGTTCATGAAAGAAAAATTAAACCAGATGAATTAGCAAGTTTTGAGGGATGCTTTTTAACTGGGACAGCTGCTGAGATAACACCAATTTCCCAAATTGCCGAAAATAACTATAAAGTTTGTGATCTTATTTTAGATTTGTCAGCAAGCTATGGCAAATTAGTAAGAAAAAAAAAGGCTGCTTAATCTTTGTTATCTTCAGATATTGCGTGATCTATACCTTTCCTTAAATATTCATATCCAGTATATAAAGTAAGAAAAGCAGACAGCCATAATAAAATAATTCCAATTGTTTGAGCATTATAGTCTTGGAAATTTATAATTTTATTTCCAGTTTCTCCAGTGAGCAAAACAGAAATACAAAACATTTGAAGAAAAGTTTTTACTTTTGCTAGACTTGAAACTGGAAGTTTGACACTTCCTTTAGCTAAAAATTCCCTTAAACCAGAAATTAATACCTCTCTTGTAAGTATTATTATTGCAGCAATAACCTCATAGTTTTTAATAGTTCCATCCATAACAAGCAATATTAGTGCAGTAGCTACTATAATTTTATCAGCAATTGGATCTAATAACTCTCCAAGTTTAGACTCTTCCTTAAACATTCTTGCTAATAACCCATCCAAGAAGTCAGTAAATGAGGCAATTACAAACAGTGCAAAAGGAATTATATCTCCATAAAACCCTGGCAAATAAAATGCAAAAACAAATATAGGAACAATTATAATTCTACCAATAGTTAGATAATTTGGAATTTTCATATATTACTCGTGGAAGTAATTATATATCTTTTTTGCAACTTTTTCCTCAACTCCTTCGACTGTTTTTATCTCATCTAAGCTTGCGGATTCAACTGCTCTTGCTGAGCCAAAGTGATTTAAAAGTGCCCTTTTTCTAATAGATCCAATTCCATCAATTTGATCAAGTAAAGACCTACTAATACCTTTCTTTCTCTTCGCTCTGTGTGCACTTATTGCAAATCTATGTGACTCATCTCTTAATCTTTGTAAGAAAAAGAGGGTAGGGTCATTTTTTTCAAACTTAAATTCTTTACCATTATGAAAAAATGTTTCATTACCACTATTCCTAAATTTACCTTTTGCAATTGCGATCATTGGAATATCATGTAATCCTAATTCATTAAGTGTTTCTCTGGCTACTGAGTATTGTCCTTTCCCTCCATCAACTATTACTAAGTCTGGCATTGTTAAATAATTATCTTTCTCTTGAAAAGCTCTTTTAAATCTTCTATTTAAAACTTCTCGCATCATTCCGTAATCATCTTGTTCATTTTTCTTAATTTTAATATTAAATTTTCTATACCTTTTTTTAATAAAACCCTCATCACCAAAAGTAATGAGTGCGCCAACACTATTAGTTCCTTGAATGTGACTATTGTCATAAACCTCAACTAGATTAATATTGTTTTCTAAATTAAATTTTTTAGAAACATTTTCAAACAACTCTTTATTATTTTGGCTCTCATAAATTTTTCTGTTTAGGCTATCTTTTGCATTTTTTAGAGCTTGATTTACAACTTTGAGTTTAGATCCTCTTTTTGCTACAGATATATTTATTTCTTTATTTTCTTTTTGGGAAAGTGTTTTTTCAATTAAAACTTTTTCCTTAATTTCTTCACTTAAGATAATAGAGCACGGCACACTTTTATTTTCATAAAATTGAGAAACAAAAGAATTCAAGATATCTTTTAGTTTATCTTCAGGGTCATGTTTAGGAAAAAAGGCTTGATTTCCCCAGTTTTGTTTTGATCTATAAAAAAATACTTGAATACAAGTCTTGCCAGACTCTTTATATGCAGCTATTACGTCTGCCTCAATTAAATTTGCCTCATTTATTCTTTGAGATGATTGAATAATATTTAAAGATTTAATTCTATCCCTCAATATTGCAGCTTTTTCAAAATCTAAGTCAGAACTTGCTTTTTCCATTTGCCCAGACAAATTTTTTTGTATCTTTCTTGATTTACCAGATACGAATTCAATTGCGCTATCTACTGAAAGTTTATAATCATCTTCTTCAATGTACCCAACGCAAGGCCCAGAACATCTCTTGATTTGATAAAGGATGCAAGGTCTTTCTCTTTTTTTAAATACTGTATCATCACAAACTCTTAGTTGAAAAATTTTCTGGATCATTTTAATAGTCCAATTTGCAGATCCAGCTGACGCAAATGGTCCAAAGTAAAAACCCTCTCTAGTTTTTTTTCCTCTGTGTCTTCTTATTTGAGGCCATTTATCTTCCTTACCAATAAAAATAAATGGAAACGATTTATCGTCTCGCAAAAGTATATTGAATTTTGGTTTATATTTTTTTATTAAGTTTGCCTCTAGAAGAAGTGCTTCACTCTCATTTGAAGTGCTGGTGATCTCAATTTTCCTTGTTTGAGATAGCATTCTCTCAGTTCTAATAATATGATTTTTCTCCGAAACATAACTTTTTAATCTGTTGGGTAAATTTTTTGCTTTACCAACATAAAGTATCACATTCTTTTCATTTAACATTCTGTATACTCCAGGAAGCTTGGGTATAAGTGGTAGCTCTTTTTTAATTGCTTCTTTGCCTATTTCAGAGCTTATCATGACTTCTTTTTTTTGAAATTTGAATACCAACGGATGAGCAATCTTTCATGATTTCTAATTTCTCAATTTGAAGACTTATTTTATCAATTCTTTTATCTTTAAATAATTCATCGAATACATCTTCCGCTAATGTTTCAAGAAAATTATAATGTTTATTTTTGATAAGTTTCTTTATCAATCTTACAATTTTTGCATAATTTACAATTGATTTAATATCTTTATCATTTGAAGGCTTTTTATCTTCGTAGTTTACTTCTAAATTAAATTTAACTTTTTGAGGAGCCTTTTTTTCAAAATCAAAATAACCAAGTTTTAAATTTAAAATAAGTTCCTTGATAAGCACTTTCTTTTCATAATTGAAAAGGGTTTTGATTTTATCAATCTTTACAATTTTTAAATTATTTTTCTTCATATTCTAGATCCTATATATTCTAATATAACTGGATTGTAATATTGAAAACAAGTTGCCTGATCCATACTGTGTCCATCTTTAACTTTAAATTTATCTGATTTATTTTTGCCTAATTTAAAACATTTTTTTCCATCAATTGTATAATCTTTAGATATAACAACCCTTTTCATTCCATCAATTTGATCCAACCAATCAGAAGTCAATCCTTCAAAAGGATCTTTTGGATGAGTAAAAGCCAATAGTGGAACTTTAAGATTTTTTAATATTTCATCATTATATTGGGACCTTAAATCGTATTGTGCAGGTTTTTTTTCTTTAAATTTAGCTAAACCTTCTTCTAATCCTAATTTTGATACCTTATACTTCTTGCTTAGTCTATCAAAGCATGCTTGCATATAAGCTATTCCTCCCCCAGCTTTGTCAGGATGTCTTGAAAAGAATAGTAGAGTTGTTAATCCACCACAAGAATGTCCAGTGACAAATATCTGTTTTCTAGGAACGCCTAGAGAAACGAGTTTTTCTACTAACTCTAAATTTTGTTCTACTCTTTTGTCTAATTTTGATTTGCCTTCGTATGGTTTTTTTGAAAACCACCATTTTTTTCCCATATCACCTACTATTTTATGTGCACATAAATTATAGAGCATAATTTTTTTTCCATTTATTTCTTCATCTATTAATGAAACACGGTTTCTAATTTGGTCTATTGATGTACAAAAATTTTGTTTTCCATCAAAATTACTTTGACCATGGTTATTGATTAAAATTATTTTATTAGTTGGATCTTCAATTGTTGATAATTTAGTTACTTTAAATTTCTTTGATAGAAATCCATCTTTCTTAATATTGTGACCATCAGCAAAAGATGTCGATATTGTCAGAATAAATATTGATAAAAATAAGTATAAATTTTTCATTCTTTTCCACCCATTATGTCTGGAGTTTGCCAATTTAAGTTTTGACCACTATCTATTGCCAATACTTGTCCAGTAATAGATATATTTTTAATAAAAAAGTCTACCGCGTTACATATTTGTTGAACATCTACTTGTCTTTTGAGAGGTGTTGCCATGTATTGTTTTTTAAAATGTTTTTCACTTTGTCTCTTATTTTTAATTGTAGGACCAGGGGCAATTCCATTAACTCTTATTTTTGGTGCCAAGCTCATAGCGCTAGTTTTTGTAAGAGTATAAAGTCCAGTTTTACTAATGGTATAAGAAAAAAAGTAGGGAGTTAGCTTAAAAACTCTTTGATCTATTATATTGATAATATTATTGTTTTTACTTTTAATATTTTTAGCAAATTCTTTTGATAGAAGTGCAGGTGTTCTTAGATTTGTTCTTAAATGTTGTCCCCAACTGTCTGTATTAAAGTTTTCTAACTTATCATTTTCAAATAGAGAGGCATTATTTATTAAACAATCAAAATATTTTAATTTGGACTTTGCAAATTTAACAATCTTATTTACATCCCTTTCAACACTTAGATCACCTTTAACCAAAAAAACTTTCGTACCATTCATAGATAATTCTTCTTTGAGTTTTTCAGCCTTTTGTTTTGATTTATTAAAATGAATTACGATTTCAACTCCTTTACCTGAAAGTTTTCTAGCTATAGCAGCTCCAATTCTAGTGGCTCCACCAGTAATTATGATTTTATTTGCTTCCATTTTTTTTTACCTTTTTGAGCTCTTGTTCCTGGCATTCCCATAGTTGATCTTCCCTTTGGATATATTTTGTTGTTGAGGCTATATTGTTTAACCTTAGGGTTAAGTGTAACCTCCAATTCTGTGCTTTCAAGTTTTCTTATTTCATCCCTTATTTTAGCCGCCTCCTCAAATTCTAAATTTGTTGCAGACTCTTTCATTTTTTTGTTTAAAGCTTTTATATGTTTTTTAAGATTTCCCCCTACGTTTGCTCCAGTACCAATTTTAACATAATCTTTTTCGTAGACACTTTCTA
>CACJBW010000017.1 GCA_902591775.1 uncultured Pelagibacteraceae bacterium | reverse complement strand
TAGAAGCATCTTTAAAATAAATTAATTCCAATCAACTAAACCTAATTGTTTTTTTGCAAGAGTGCTTAGATCTTTTTCTGTCACCCTTCCTTTATAATTAACCTCAAAGTCTTCTGGTGCAAAATCTGGTGGACTTTTTCCTTCTAAAAACTTTTTTGATTGCTTGTTAATATAATCTAAATTTTTTTTACAATATGGGGTTGAGCCAACATAAATAACATTAGAAAAATTTTTTCCTAAATGCTTGTCTTCTACTGCATGGATAACATCTGGATGCCACCAAATTGTATCACCAGGGTACATTTTAGGTATTGATATTAATCCCTCCAAAAGTAAGCTATGATATTTTTCATTAACTGATAGTGCTTTTCCAACTTTCGATCCGCATAACTCATTATCTGGAACATCATCTAACAGAGCTCTGGTCAAAACATAAGCCATAGCTTTTGAAATAGGAATTAATTGTAATGTTCCATCTTTAGGGCCCTGTTCAGTTAAGGCTGTCCAACCTTGAAAAGTTCTAAAAACATGAGCAACTGCTGGAGACTCAAATTCAATTGTTCTATCTCTATATTTTGCATCAAATGGATTAAAATTTTTAAATCTATCTGAAAATATATCATTATAAATTTTTTGATAAGAAGGATCGATCCATCTTTCAACTGACCCTGCATCGCAATGTGGTGACAAACCTAAACTATTGTCGCCTGGCTCTCTTCTTCGGATCCTGTCAGCGTATGAAAGTTCTCGATTTGGATCAAATACCTCATATTCCTCATTTTTAAAAACCCATAGATTATTTAAAAATTTTTTAATTTTGGCCATTTTGTGGGAGTGCCTGATTTTAATTTGAGCTTTAGACCAATACAATCCATAAATTTGAGGCTTACCAGATTTTAAATCACTAAAGTAATTATCTAGACCCTCTTTCTTTTTTTGATCATTGTAATATCCATTATGTTCAATATATTTTTCTAGATCATTGTTAAGTTTACCTATTTTTTTTTGATCAAATACATCTCTAATAATAATACATCCTCTTTTTTTTATTTGATCATTTATTCTTAAATCAGGCGATAAAAGTTCTTTATACTTTATTTCAGGAATAATATTTTTAGATAATTTCTTTAACCTCTTTATTTTATAAATCTCTTTTTTTATATAATTTTCAATATTTTTAAAATTTTGCTTAAAATCTTTAGATAATTTTCTTAGCTTTTTTTTTGCTGGAATAATTTTATGATCAACTTTTCTATACATAAATATAGTCTAAATTAAATTATGAAGATTATGAAGTTTTATTGAATAGTTATTGTAACTACTGGTTCTTGTGGGTCAAACATACAAAAATTGGAACCAACATCTGTTGCTTTGATTGCTGCTGAAGTACCAAAACTAATATCTATAATTGGAGGGGTTAAAGACACAGTGTATGGCGATGTAAGAGTATAGACCATTACATGATCGTCCGAGGTGCTCCCATCTGCATGCTGAGTTTGGTAAGTAGACGATCCACTACCTTGAGCATAAGTGATTGTATTTGCATCACCCACTCCAGTACAAGCAGCATTTCCACAAACTTTCATTTGATCATTTTTTAAATATAATTCTGCTTCTGCAGCAGTGCCCCCGTCAGCAAGAATTGGCGTCGTATCATATTTTTCATTATCACTTAAAGCTCCTGCAGGATAAGCAGAGCCAGAGAGTGCTGCAGTCGTCGTGCAATTATCTGTAACACCTGAAACTTCTAAATCAGCTTGAATGGTAAATTTTCTATCTATAGTAACTCTCATATGAGTATAAGTTTCTCCTAAAGGTAAAAGTGCTGGATCTCCATATGAAGCAGCTGCTGCACCTGCATTTACGGATGCAATATCCACAACTTTTTCGGTATTTCCTATTACGACTGCACCAACACAACTTGAAACACTTGTACTCGCTGTACATAATTCTACTTTTTTCATTGTTACTTTGTATACACTTGCAAGGCCAGTTGTGCTTGCAGCATGCAAAGTTGAAAATGAAAAGAACATTATGATTTTTACAAAAATTAATATTCTAAAAGTCGTTTTCATTAATCAGCTCTCGATATTGTTGATTTACCGTTAAATTCTACAAAAATTTTATTATTACGTTTTACTTTTGTTAACAATTGACCAGACATATCTTTTTGATCTCTCCATGTATTTGCACTTATGAAACCATCTTGTAAAGAATTTTTATTTCTTGGAGGATGAACAAACATTATTTTTGCATACCACTCATCTTCTAATCCCTTTTTGTCTTTATCATCATACGCAATTTCTAGATTTAAAGTTGGACTTAATAATAATTCTGATCCAATTTTTGTGCCTTTTACATCATCTCTAGAAACGCCTTCCCATTCATAAGTATTAACAAATACATCTGCCCAATGAAGATAAGGAATTTGAGAAGCTAATCCAAGCTCATATCCATCTAAAACTTTTTCATCTGACGCATCATCTAGTCCAAAATAATAATTGTACATAAATTCTAAAACTGCACTTCTTGCTTCTATGCCAAAACTAGATCTTAAGTTTCCAGCATCATCATAATCGAGAAAAACATTGAAACCAGACATTAACGTATTATCTTGGCTTAATGATCTTTTGCCTAAGCCAATATTTGCTACAATTCTTTCATCATTATCTTTTTCTGTATTAAATAATGATAGCTGAGAAAAAAAATTTCCATTTTCGGTTTTTTCAATCTCTCTTACTGCAAGAATACTATAGTCGGGTTTATTATTTTCTCTTAAATCAATACTAACCTCAGTATCTCCCTCACCTGGGATTAAATTAGATATGTATTGTGAAATATTATTGGATACATCTGCTCTCAAATTACTTGTAAATAAAACGAGAAATGAGATTAAAAGTATTTTTTTCATAACTTGTATTTATATAAAAACCTATATTGGACAAGAAAATTTAACAAGATAATTTTAAGTTTGTATTATTTGTTTGGTTTAAAAACCAAGCAAACACCATTATTGCAGTATCTTTTGCCCGTGGGTTGTGGACCGTCGTCAAATATATGACCATGATGACCTCCACAATTCTTGCAATGGTACTCGGTTCTGGCATAACCAATATGATAGTCTGTTGTAGTTTCAAATGCATCAGGTAGAGACTCGTAAAATGATGGCCAGCCAGAGCCACTTTCATACTTTGTGTTAGACTCAAACAATTTCACTCCACAGTTTGCACAATGATAACTACCCTCTCTTTTTTCAAAATTAAGTTCACTTGAACCTGGAGGTTCTGTTGCTTCTTCAAATAATACTTTATTTTGTTGATGAGTTAAATTTGGATTATTTTTTGCCATTTAAATATTTAGCACAATTTTTATGTAAACTTGCATGTAATTCAATAAGTTTTTTAAAGTCTTTGTTGTAACCACCACCTAAAACTCCACAAATAGGAACTCTTCTTTTAAAAAAGTTTCCAATAACCATCTCGTCTCTTTTATCAATTCCTTTGTCAGTAATACACAACTTACCTAATCTATCATCTAAGTGAATGTCAACACCTGCGATATAAAATACGAAATCAAAATTAAAATCGTTTAGAAAAATTAAATTTTTTTTTAAAATATCTAAATACTCATCATCTTCCATGTTTTGTTCAAGTTCAATATCCAGATCACTTTTTGATTTAATTGGTGGATAATTCACTTTTGTGTGCATACTAAATGTAAAAACATTATTTTCATTTTTAAATATTTCTGAATTTCCGTTACCTTGGTGAACATCTAAATCGACTATAAGGATTTTGTTAGCCAACCCTCTATTCAATAGATACTTTGCAGCAACAGCCACATCATTAAAAACACAAAAACCAGCTCCCTCATCATAAATAGCATGATGACTCCCACCAGCTGTATTACAAGCTATTCCATAATTTATTGCTAATTTAGAGGCCAATACCGTTCCGCCTGTTGCAACTAAAGATCTTCTGACCACACTATCAACTAAAGGAAACCCTATTTTTTTAACCAATGTTTGCTCTAATGTTTTATTTTTAATTTTAAAAATATACTCCTCCGAGTGAACTTCTTTAAGTGTATCTACTGAGCATGGATCAGGTTTATAAAACTTTTTAACTACCTTTTCTTTTTTAAGAAAACTTGCTAATTCACCAAACTTTTTAATTGGAAATTTATTATCATCACCAATTTTTGCTTCATAATCAGGGTGATTTACTACTGGTAATTCCACTTTACTTTATTTCTCGAATAGGCTTACCAGAAACACAGGCTTCTAAATTTTCAATCATTTGAGTATAGAAAATAGAATAATTTTCAGCTGTAACGTAACCTACGTGTGGAAGCAAAAGTGCGTTAGGGACAAATCTTAATTTGTGACCACTGGGTAGAGGTTCTTTATCATAAACATCAATGCCAGCACCAGCTATTAAGTTAGTTGATAGTGCTATAATTAAATCATCTTCGTTTACAATTGGACCTCTTGAAGTATTAATTATAAAAGCAGTTTTTTTCATTTTATCAAATTCAGCAAGCTTTATACAATCCTTATATCTTTCTCCTCCTTGAACATGAATTGATATAAAATCAGAGTTTTGAATAAGATCCTCTTTACTAGATGGCAAAACATCAAGATCTTTACACTTATCTAGACTTAAATTTTCACTCCATGCCATAACTTGCATTCCAAAAGCTTTTCCTATTTTAGCAACCTGAGATCCAACTTTTCCTAAACCAATAAGTCCTAATATTTTACCTTTTAATTCAATACCTACTGTTGTCTGCCAATAACCTTGATACATATTATCAACTTCTACTTTAATATTTCTTGCAAGACCCAGGATTAAAGCCCATGTTAACTCACAAGTTGGATTTGAATTTATTTCAGTTCCAGTAACAATAATTTTTGCCTTTTTAGCTGCATCTAAATCTATCGCTTTATTTCTCATTCCACTTGTTGAAATATATTTTAGTTTTTTTAATTTTTTAATGAGATTTGCAGTTATTATAGTTCTCTCTCTCATTATAAGTAAGGCTTCAAATTCTTTTAATTTTTCAATAGCATTATCTTCATTTTCAAAAGGTTCGCTAAAAATCTCAATATCAAACTTTGATGAAAGATTTTTCAAATCTATGAATTCTTGAGCAACGTTTTGGTAATCGTCTAAAATGGCTACTTTAAGCATTTTGAGTTCTTTTATTCGAGATTGTAATACCAGCAATTATGAAAATTGCACCTAAGAAATGATAAAATAAAATTTTTTCATTAAAAATTATCATGGCCATTATTGCTCCTAGAATTGGCATCAAATGAAGAAAAACTCCAGATCTATTTGCACCAATAAGCTTAACACCTTTTATCCAAAACAGAAAAGAGATTAGACCAGGGAAAAAAACAACATAGAATAAAACTAAATAAAAAGAGGATTGTAATTTGATTACACTGCCCAAACTATAATCAATAAAATACATAGGAATTAGAAAAATAACTCCAAAAGTTATAACGACCTGTAATAGAGAAATTGGAGATAGATTGAATTCCTTTTTTTTCAAAAGCGCTGAATAAAGAGACCATGCGAACATTGCAATTAATGCAAAAATATCTCCTTTGTTAAATGATAAATTTAATAAATTATTTAAATTTGCTTTTGATATTATAAACAAAACGCCTGTAAGTGAGAGAAATACTCCTATTAATTGAAATAAATTTGTTTTCTCAATTTTAAGTAAGAATGAAAATAATATAATCATAACTGGTACTGTTGAAATCATAAGTACTCCAGTAATAACTTGAGTATGTCTCAGTGAGTAAAAAAGAGCTGAATTAAAAACTGTCACAGCCAAAATTCCCAATAATGAAAATAAAAAAATATTATCTATGATTATTTTTTTGTTATTTAACAATTCTTTATAAGTGAATGGAAGTAAAACTAACCAAGCCAAAAACCATCTATAAAAATTTAAGGATATAGGAGGAATGTCAATAATACTTGCAGCTTTTCCAACTATAAAGTTACCTGCCCAAAATAAACAAGCTAACACCAAATAAAGAGAGGCTAAATATAAAGGGTTAAGTGTTTTCATGAAAAGAATTAAGTAAATCTGTTCTATAGTTTATAGCTTCTTTTATATTCTTTTCCTTAACATGTCCAAAACCTCTGATTTGATCAGGTATTGATGCTATTTTAACTGCCGTTTCATAGTTTGATTTATTTATTTTTGTTCCTATGTCAGTAATTGTTTGCTTGTAATCTCTTATTAATTCTCTTTCTTTTTTTCTTTCATTTAAATAGCCAAATGGATCAAGTTTTGTACCTCTTAAAAATTTAAATTTTGAAAGTAATTTGAATACATTAAATAACCATCCACCAAATTTTATTTTTAGTAATTTACCGTCTACTTTGCTTTTTTTACTGAAGATTGGTGGAGCTAAATAAAAGTTGTAATTAAAGTCACCTTCAAAGTTTTTATTTACATCATCTAAGAATTTTTTATTTGTCATTAATCTTGATACCTCATACTCATCTTTGTATGCCATTAATTTGAAATAATTTTTTAAGACTGCTGTTGAGAATTGACTTCCATTTCCTATATTTTTATCTATCTTTCTTGCATAACTAACAAGTTCTTCAAATTTTTCAGCATATTTTATATTCTGGTAATCTTCTAAAAATTTAAATCTATTCTGATATTTTGACTCAAAACCTTCTAATATTTCAGGCTCATCTTTAATTATATCTAAAACCTCATCTTTTAAATTTTCATAATTTCTGCCAAATCTAAATGCGTTTATATTATCTTTTACACTTGCACCATTTAATTCAATTGCTTTTTCAATCGATGAAGCTGAAATTGGTATCAGGCCTGATTGATATGCAACTCCAACATTAAACATATTAGATAATATTGAATTTCCTAAAATCTTGGATGTAATTTTATTTGAAGATATAAATTTTATATTTTCTTGACCTGCTATATTAATTAAATTATCTCTCATTTCATCAAAAGGTAAGTAGAAATTTTTGTCTCTCGTAAAATCTCCAGGCATAACTTCATCCGTATTAACTATTAATTTTGAAATTTTTTTATCTAAGGTTTTTATTATTTCTAAATCATTTGATACAAGTAAATCAAACCCCAGAAGTAAGTTTGTATCACCATAAGATAATCTTATTGCCCCTACATCCTCTGGTTTTTCAAAAATTCTTAAGAAACTTTTAACAGCTCCACCTTTTTGAGCTAACCCAGTCATATCTAAAACCCCTGATCCTTTACCATCTATTTGAGCAGCTGTTGCTAACACAGCTCCAATTGTAACAACTCCTGTACCACCAATTCCGGCAATCATTATTCCAAAAGACTTAGTAATTTCAGGCAATATTGGATCTTCTATCTTTGAATTTATTTTATTTATTAAATTATCGTCATAATTTTTCTTAAGCCTTATATCTCCCTCAAGACTTACAAAGCTTGGACAAAATCCATCAACACATGTGTAGTCTTTGTTACAAGAGGATTGGTCAATTTGTCTTTTCCTTCCATATTCAGTTTCAACAGGTGCAATAGAAACACAATTAGATTGTATTCCACAATCTCCACAACCTTCGCATAGGTCTTTATTAATAAAAATTTTTTTCTTAGGCTCTTCTAAGATGCCTTTTTTTCTTCTCCTTCTTTTCTCAGCCGCGCAGGTTTGATCATAAATAATAACAGTTGTTCCATTAATTTTGCTTAATTCAATTTGAACATCTATAATATTTTTTCTGTCATAAACTTTTGAATTTTTCGCAAAGCCTCCTCTATCACTATATTTTTCAATTTCATCTGTGATTATTGCAATTTCTTCAACACCTTCTGCTTCAAGCTGTTTAGACATTTGCGCAACTGTTGGTAATCCGTCTAATGCTTGACCTCCTGTTAACGCAACAGCATCGTTGTACAAAATCTTAAATGTCATTTTAGTTTTTGCTGCAACTGCATGTCTTATAGATAGAATTCCTGAATGAATGTAAGTCCCATCTCCCATATTTTGAAAAACATGGTCAGTATTGCTAAAAACAGACTCACCAACCCAAGTTGCCCCCTCTGATCCCATTTGTGAAAAGCCTTCATTATCTCTTTCCATATGTTCCACAAGGTATGCACAACTGATACCTGTAATTGCTCTACTACCCTCTGGTATTCTAGTTGAAGTATTATGAGGGCACCCAGAGCAGAAATGTGGAACTCTTTTTAAGGAGATATTTGAATTAGTTTTTTCTTTCAAAGACTTTAACTTTTTTGAAAGATTATGTACTTCGTCCGGTAAGTTAAGGTAATTAATTATTTCAGATATTTTTAAACCGATTTCTCCTGGGTCTAAAGCTCCAGAAGAAACAAATAAATCATTATTATTTTCATCATTTTTTCCAACTACTTTTATATTTAAATTTTTATTAAATAATATTTCTTTAACTTGTGTTTCAATGATTGATCTTTTTTCTTCAACAACAATGATTTTTTCTAAATTTTCCGAAAATTTTTCAATTATTGTTTCCTCTAATGGCCAAGGCATAGCAATTTTAAGAAATTTAATTCCTATTTGGTTTGCAACATCTTCATTTATTCCTATTTTTTCTAGCCCTAATTTTGTATCTAAAAAAGATTTTCCAGTGCTTATTATTCCAACTTTTGGATTTTCTGAGTCGAAAATAATTTTATTCAAATTATTTATTTTACAAAATTCTTTTACATATTTTATTTTATGATGGTGTAGTCGATATTCTTTTTCTTGAGCGGTATCTTTAAGTCTTATATTTAAACCTTCAGATGGATAGTTTTCACTTGAAATATCTAATAGATTTAACCTATTTTCATCTAAGTCAACTGTTGCTCCTGAGCTTACGTTATCATGAACACACTTTATCCCTACCCAACACCCACTTTTTCTTGATAATTCGATTCCTATTATTCCATAATCTAATATTTCTTGAACACCACTTGGATTAAAAAAAGGTATCATCGCATCAATCATTGCAAATTCACTTTGATGAGAGGTTGTTGAGGACTCACATATATGGTCATCTCCCATTAAAGCAATGACGCCTCCAAACTTTGAGGTACCCGCCAGATTTACATGTTTTAATGCATCTCCTGCTCTATCTACTCCTGGTCCTTTACCATACCATATGCCAAAAACACCATCATATTTATCTTGTTTTCTAAGATTAACTTGCTGTGTTCCCCATAAAGAAGTTGCAGCGAGTTCCTCGTTTATTCCTGGTTGAAAATAAATATTGTTTTCATTCAAATATTTTTTGTTTTTTAAAATTTGCTGATCGTAGCCACCTAGAGGAGATCCTCTATAGCCAGAGATGTAACATGCAGTATTTAAGTTTTTTTGTTTATCTCTTCTTGCTTGAACAATTGGAACTCGAACAAGAGCTTGGGCACCAGTTAAAAATCTAGTTCCTTTACTTAATTTATATTTGTCTTCAAGTTTAATTTCCACACTATTTAACTTTTTTAAGCAAATCTAACTGAACTGTAAGGCTTCAAATCCATATTAGTATTCTCATTTGCAATCATACCAGACACTATTTTTCCAGAAATTGCACCTAAAGTCCATCCTAAATGATGATGACCAAATGAGTAAAATACATTTTTATAATTTTTTGACGGTCCAATTATTGGTAAAAAATCTGGCAGTGTAGGTCTAAACCCTAACCACTCATCTTTGTGCTCAGGCAAACCGTCAAGCATATCCTTTGCATTTAAAATTAAGTTTTTGATCCTGGATTTTGATAAAGCATTTTCTAAACCCCCAAACTCCACAGTACCAACCACTCTTAACCCTTGATCCATTGGTGACATTCCAAACCCTCTGTTAGAATAAACCACTGGTCTAGAAATTAAATGATCAAAATCTTTAAAATGAACATGATACCCTCTTTCGGTATCTAGTGGAATATTTTCATGAAGTTTATCAGTAAGTTTTTTTGAAAACGCACCACATGCAATAACCAATTTATCAAAAACAAATCTCTGGGTTTCCGATCTTAAAACAGGTTTTTCCTCATCAAAATTCAAATCTTGAATATTTAGTTTTAAAAACTTTCCACCTTTTTTTATAAAATTTTCAAATAGCTTTATTAATATTTTTTTTGGATTTCTTGCATGTCTTGCATAATCATAGAAAACACCTCCATGATAAAATGGTTTTAAATTTGGTTCCAAGTCATGTATTTCTTTTTTATTTACTACCTGCTGTTTAACACCTAAATCATCTCTAATTTTTATTTCTAGTTCTCTACTTTTTAAATTTTTTTCATTCCAAACATATAAAATTCCATTATTTTCAACTAAACCTTCTAGATCTATCTCTTCGAATAGTTCATCATAAGCCAGTAATGATTGATCTAAAATTTGATGCATATTTTTTGCGGTATGCATCATTTTATCATTAGTACAATTCATTAAAAATTTTGAAAACCAAGGGATCATTTTTGGAACATAATTCCATTTAAGTGCCAAAGGTCCTCTTGAGCTCATAAGCATTGATGGAACATCACTTACAATATCTGGCCTGTTTAAAGGCACTGATGCATAAGGAGAAAAATGACCTGCATTACCATAAGAGGCTGCATTTCCAGGTTCATCTCTATCGAACAAAATTACTTGATAGCCTTTTTTTTGAAGAAAAAGAGCATTACATACTCCTTGAATTCCTGCTCCTATTATACCAACTTTTAAAATTTTTTTTGACACGAGAAAAAATATAGTTGGTGGGATAAATTATAATAGATGTTATTTGATCGCGGTTGATAACTGTTTACAATATCTTAATTGCCGATCGGGTCTCGACTATAAATTTTGCAGCTCATTACGATACCTAAACCAAGCATTATTGATAACATAGATGATCCTCCGTATGACATGATAGGAAGCGGTGCTCCAACAATTGGCAACAACCCAACTACCATAGCTATATTTACAAATATATATAAGAATAAAGCAGATGCAAAACCAAAACAGTATAGTTTTGCAAAAAATGATCTACTAGAAAAACCAATCCTTATTATTCTATAAATTAATAAAGCGTATAATAAAATTAGAACCATTGAACCAACAAATCCAAATTCTTCAGAAAAAAGAGTAAAGATAAAGTCAGTATGTTTTTCAGGTAGGAATTCAAGATAACTTTGTGTACCTTGTAAGAAACCTTTACCTAATAATCCTCCTGAACCAATTGCTATTTTAGATTGAATTATTTGATAACCTGCACCCAAAGGGTCTCTGTCTGGATTAAAAAAAGTTAATATTCTTGATTTTTGATATGGTTTTAAAATTGAAATTACAAAAGGTAATGAGACTAACAATATCAATCCTGAATATATAAAATATTTTAAATTAAGTCCTGCTAACCAAATAATAGCCAACCCACTTCCTGCTATTAAAATTGCTGTTCCTAAATCAGGTTGAGTTATAACTAAATAGCAAGGTATCAACAAAAGTATAATTGGTTGTAATAAATATTTATAACTTTGAATATCTGAGCTTTGAATACGATGGTAATATCTTGCAAAACATACTATTATTGCAATTTTCATCAGTTCTGAAGGCTGAAGGTTCATTATGAAAAAATTTATCCATCGTTTAGACCCTGACGCAGAAATTCCAAAAAAAATTACCAGCAATAAAAGTAAAATTCCTAGAATATAAAAAATATATGCCTGTTTATACCAAAATGAAACTCTTACAAACGACACAACTAAAAACATAAAAAAAAATACTAGAAATCTAGTTAGATGATTTTTAGTATAAAAAGAAAAGTTCCCACTTTCTGTAGAATAAATTGAAAAAACACTCATTGAACCTATTATGGCAACGATTATTATTAAAAAATAGTCAACTGCCTTCAGTTTATCAATAAATGAATAGCTAGTAGAATTTAGTGACGTTGAAAGTATCATGCAATATTTTTTAAATCTTTTCTAATTTTTTCTCTTAATTCATGTCTATCTAAAATTTTTTTTATTAATTTGTTTGCTAGTGGAGCAGCTGCTTTACTACCAGAGCCTCCATGCTCTATTAAAACACTAAGGGAATATCTTGGTTTATCATAAGGTGCGAATGCAATAAATAAAGCATGATCTCTACTTTTATATTCTATCTCCTCAAGGTTTAAATCAAGCTCTCTATCTTGATCGGTAATTCTTTTAACTTGAGAAGTTCCAGTTTTTCCAGCAAATTTGTATTTATCTTCTTTATGTCTAGATCTAAAGGAGGTACCAAATTGTTCATTGGTTGACCCATACATTGCATCTAGAACAAACTTTAAATTTTTTGGATTTCTGTAAAGTCTTTCATAGTATTTAAATTCGTGATCTTTCAAAATATTTTGACTTACAGATTTATTTTTTTCACTTTCAATTTTTGATTTAATAATGTCTAAATCTATTTCTTTATCATAAATTAAATTTGGCTTAATTTTATAGCCTCCATTAGCCAACTGCGCCGTCATCAAACATAATTGAAGTGGAGTAGTCTGAATGTAACCCTGTCCTATTCCAGTAATTACAGTTTCCCCAAGATACCAGGACTGCTCTAAAACTTGTTTTTTCCATTTTGTTGAGGGTACAATTCCTTTTTTTTCTTCTGAAAAAAAATCTTCTAAGACTTTTGAACCTAGGCCATATCTTTTTGCAATTAATGAGAGTTTATCTACGCCTAAAAGTCTTGCAACTTCATAAAAATAAATATCACATGACTGTTTAATGGCATTCCTCATACTCATCCATCCATGACCATTTTTTTTCCAACAATGATATCTTTCTCCATACAATTCGTATGGATGATCATGACCTTTACAGTTCACTTTAAACTTTGTGTCTATTATCCCATATTCTAGAGCAGCAAGTGCAACCAAGGGTTTTATAGTTGATCCGGGAGAATATAATCCAGCTAATGATTTATTTAGTAAAGGTCTTAACTTATTATTTTTAATTTCATTCCAATCTTCAGTGCTTATTCCATGCGTAAACTTATTAGGATCATAGGTTGGGGACGATGCCATGGTAATTACTTCACCTGTGTATATATCCATAACACATATTGAACCTGCCTGATTTTTTAATAATTCTTGGGCCAATTGCTGGATTTCTAAGTCTATGGTTGTTCTTAAATTTTCACCTTGAGTTTCTTTATTATAACTAATTTCACTTATTTTTTTTCCTGATGCATTTACTTCATATCTTTTAATTCCATGATTTCCTATTAGGTCAGTATCTTTTGAATTTTCAATACCAATTTTTCCAACTTTTAAACCTGGTACAAAATTTTCCTCTATTTTTTTTTTATTTTGAATATCTTGAGTTGTTGCATCACCAACATAACCAACAACATGAACTAAATCATTGGAATAAGGATAATATCTTGAAGTAGATAAAACTGGCTTCGCTCCATCCAATTCATGCAAGTACAAATTTAATTTAGAAAATTCTTTCCATGATAAATTTTCAGAAATTATTAAAGTATCCCATGGCTTAGACTTTTCTTTCTTCTCATATATTTTTTTTATTTCATCCTCTTTAAGACTAATAATATTTTTAAGTTTAAAAATTGAATTATTAAAATTGGAAACTTCTTCAAGAGATAAATGAACTTGATAAACTCTTTGATTATCTGCAATAACATTATTAAAATAATCAGTTATTATTCCTCTTTGAGGTGGAGTTTTCCATTCTCTAATTCTATTTTTGTCAGATAAAACTTCATATTTTTCCTTTTGAGAAATTTGAAGATTATATAATCTTGAAGTAACAATCCCAAGTAACCCAATTTTTGCAGCAACTAAAATAAAAAGTCTTCTACTTATAATTTTATTTTTGTTTAAATTACCTATTTTTTTTATCATTTTCTTTAACTAGCACCATATTATCTATCCAAGCAAATATTTTGTAAAATATAGGGTAAATTAAAAATGTTATGAATAAACCCAATATTAAACTTTCATAGACAATTGGAATTTTAAATATTGTTATTAATATAATATAATTTACTGATCCTACAATTAAAATTGCTATGAAAAATGATATCCAATCATAAATTAAATTGTATATGATCGATCTATTTCTTATAAATGCTCCAATCGTAGATAATAATAAATAATCTAGGGAAGATATTCCAATTGGCAAACTTTGGACTACATCATTTATAATACCTGCAAAAAAAATTAATCCATAACCTAGATGTTCTGGTTTTTTTAAACTCCAGAAGAATACAATTATATAGCTAAAGTTTATAATAAAATCATAATTATTATAAATAATATTAATATTTAAACCTAAAATTACGACTAAAAATAAAATTAAAGTAGGTAAACTTGTAATTGTCTTAGAATAAATTCTGTTAGCAAATAAACTCACTTTTTAAAATAAACCTTAACATATTTAATTTGATCAAAATCTGCAAAAAATTTCACAAATTTTTTGGAGTCTATAATAGTTATTTTGCCTAAAGGGATTCCAGGCGAAATTATTCCATCGGCTCCTGAAGTATAAACAATATTACCCTCTTCAACTTGATTTTTTTCAGGCAGATACTCAATATCACCATTATATTTACTTCCATTCCCTGAAACTATCGCGCTAATACCATTAGGTTCAATTATAACAGGTATCTTACTATTAAGATCATTTATTAATAAAACTCTGGAGGTTAAGTAATTAACTCCAACTACTTTTCCTATAAAATATGGTCCACCTCTCACAGCTGACCCTATTTTAATATTATGTTTGAAACCTTTATTAATCAAAATTGACCTTAAATATGGGCTCTTCTGATCTAGTAAAATTTTAGTTAAATGATAATTATCTGAAAAGAGGTTTTTTTCCTCAATCAGTGCATTAAGCCTTAAATTTTCTTCTTTTAAAAATTGATTTTCAAGTTTTAACTCTTTAATATTTAAATCAATAATCTTAAGTTGTTTATTTTCTTCATATATTTTTAAAAGATCACTAACACCGTAATAAGCATTTTTTAAAGATAAAAAAGGTAATGATATAACATATGAAGTTTTAAAAATAGCATCTTTGGCTACTGACCTAAATTGATTAATAGGTCCTGTTTTAAAATATTCTAATGATAGAACAATTAAGGATACTGCAATTAAAGTTAAAAGTGAAAATTTTCGTCTATTACCTTTATTCAAAAAAATTGAACGAGCAGATATGACCAAATCATCTCTGCCCATTTCTCTAGACATTTTGATTAATACTCAGATAAGACTGATGAAAAAGTTTCCTCTTGGTCTAAAGCTTTACCAGTTCCAATTGCAACACAAGATAAGGGATCATCAGCAACATTTACTGGAAGTCCTGTTTCTTTCGAAAATCTTTTATCTATATTTTTTAAAAGAGAACCACCGCCTGTAAGGGTTAAGCCCATATCAACTAAATCAGCAGATAACTCTGGTGGAGTATTCTCTAAAGCTTTTTTTATTGCAGATACTATATCTTTTAGAATTGGATTTAGTGCTTCTGCAGTATCTTCTTCTGAAATATTTACCTCTTTGGGAGTTCCAGATCTTAAATCTCTACCTTTAACTGCATATGTATTATTATTTGTTGGGATAGCTGTACCAATATCTTTTTTGATTTTTTCTGCAGTACTATCGCCAATCATTAAATTGTACTCTTCTCTCATATATTCTTTTAAAGAATTATCCATTGCGTCTCCTGCTACTCTTAATGATTCTGAGTATACGACTCCTCCCAAAGATAAAACTGCAATTTCAGTTGTACCCCCACCTATATCAACAACCATTGAACCTGTTGCCTCTGATATTGGTAGTCCAGCTCCCACTGCTGCAGCTATTGGTTCCTCAATTAAATTAACTTTACGAGCTCCGGCTGCAAGGGCGCTGTCTTGAATTGCTTTTCTTTCAACTGGTGTTGAACCAGTTGGCACGCAAATTAAAATTCTCGGATTAGCTAATGTTTTTTTATGAACTTTTTTAATAAAGTGTTTAATCATCTCCTCAGTGACAACGAAGTCTGCAATAACACCATCTCTCAAAGGTCTGATTGCTTGAATGTTTCCTGGTGTTCTTCCAAGCATAGTCTTTGCTTCATCTCCAACAGCTAAAACTGATTTTTTTCCTTTATTATCAACAACTGCAACTACTGATGGCTCATTCAGAACTACACCCTTGCCCTTTAACACTACAAGTGTGTTTGCTGTACCAAGATCTATTGCCATATCTTGACTCCATAATTTCTTT
>CACJBW010000016.1 GCA_902591775.1 uncultured Pelagibacteraceae bacterium | reverse complement strand
AACCTAAAGCTTTAAGTTGAGCAGTCATTTCTGCAAGCATTACTTCCATTTGCTTACCCCACTCATCAGCTCCAACAACACTAGTTGAATCAAGTCCGATGTCAGTTAAAAAACTTTGGAAATATTTATGCTCCATAGCTTTTATCATAGCATCTTCCAATTGTTTCTTTCTGTCAGCTGGAACTCCTTTTCTTGTTACAAATCCTCTAACAGTTGATAATACAACTGGTATTCCAAGCTCTGTAGCAGTAGGAACATTGCTTAATTTTTCCATTCTGTTACTTGCAAGAACAACTGAAACACATAATGTTCCATCTTCAATTTCAGTGACTGCTTCACCTAAGTTTAAAACACCTACATCAATATCTCCTTTGATAAGGTTAGTTTTAATAGGACCAACACCTTTATAAGGAACAATTGTTGGGTCTGTTAATTTTCCTTTTTTTGTAAAAGCAATCGCACTTACATCATCAATACCACCAACATGAGTAGTACCATATTTTAATGATTTTGATTTTTGAGCGCTAATAAATTTTTTAGCATCTTTAATATCATTTTTACAATTTACGACAAATAATTGAGGATCATCAGTTCCTCTAGCAAGTGGTTGCATATCACTTAATTTAACTTTTGTTTTTCCTAATGCCATAGAAACAGCATGTCCTGTTGTCCAAGTTAAAGTATGTTGACCGTCTGCTGGTAAAGTCATCATATAATCCATTGATGCTGCTCCACCACCACCTTTTTTGTTAACTAATTGCATATCTTGTTTTAGATACCTTCTTGTTCTTAATAACATCATTCTAGTAGTTACGTCCGTTCCACCACCAAAACCAGCGTGTGTGATAGCTTGAATTGGGTGACCATCTGCTTTTGCAGAAGTAATCATAAGTGGAAGTGCAACAACAAAAAATTCAGTTACCAAAAATGCGGCAGCTAAAAATAATTTAAAACTTTTTTTCATTATTTCCCTCTTTTTTAGTTAATTTATATTTAAATATTTAAACATAATCTGATACATAGCGTAAAGTAAAAAATGGCTCAAAATAAAATTAACATAGCGGTTCTTTTAGGAGACCCCTCTGGTATAGGACCCGAATTAGTCTCAAAACTATTATCTGAGGAAATAACAAACAAGTCTAATGTAATTATCATAGGTGAAAAAAATATTTTAGAAAATGGAAATAAAATTTCAGGTTTATCTCACAATCTAAAATTCGTCGAAAATTTTGATAGTATTGATTTTGCAGAAGATAATAAATTTTTTTTAGATATTTCTAAAGGTAAAAATCATAATTATAAATTATCTGAGTGCTCTAAAGAGGCAGGAGAAAGCGTTTTATCTTCTTTAGATTTAGCGTTAGATCTTGCTAAAGAAAACAAAATTCATGCAATAAACTTTGGACCATTTAACAAAACAAGCCTTAAACTTGGAGGAAATAAATATTCTGATGAATTACATTTGATGGCTGAAAAGTTAGAGGTTAAAAATTTTTTTTGTGAGTTTAATGTTATTGATAATTTTTGGACAGCAAGGGTATCATCACATATTCCAATAAAAGAGGTACCACAACATGTAAAAAAGGAAAAAATTATTAAGCCAATTAGGCTTATAAATGAAGCTATGAAATTAAATGGTATTAAAAATCCAAGAGTAGCAGTCCAAGCACTAAATCCTCATGCTGAATTTGGAACAGAGGAAAAAGACGAAATTATACCTGCAATAGAAGAGGCAAAAAAACTAGGTATTAATGCTGATGGACCTTTACCGTGTGATACTTCTTTTATCACAGCTTATAAAAATGGAAACCATGATTGTATTGTTGGTATGTATCATGATGCACTTCAATCAGGATTAAAAGCATTTGGATTTGATAGAGGTGTAACCGTACAAGGTGGTTTGCCAATCCCTATAACCACTCCTGCTCATGGAACAGCATTTGATATTGCAGGTAAAAATAAAGCAAATTTAGAACCTACTTTGAATTCATTCAAAATTGCATTAACAATGGCAGAAAATAAAAACAATTAAATGTCTAAAATAAAAAGTATTCGTACCAAAGTATATCAATGGAACGGTAAAACAGTTCCTCCACAAAATAATTTTTGCACAAATGCTTCAGACCTTTTGTTTGAAAAATCAGATGCTATGGGTTCATTTAGATTTCATGAATGGTTAATATGTGAAATCGAAACAGACGATGGTATTATTGGAATTGGAAATGCAGCACTAGCACCTCAGTTGGTAAAAAAAACAATCGATACTTATTTGACTCCTTTAGTGATAGGTGAAGATCCTTTTGATTATTCTTATATCTGGGAAAAAATGTATAGAAGAACGCATGCGTGGGGAAGAAGAGGATTGGGAATGGTAGCTATTTCAGCAATTGATATTGCGCTCTGGGATATAATGGGAAAAGTTACAAACAAACCTGTTTTTAAACTATTAGGTGGACGAACAAAGGAGAAGATACCAGTTTACGCATCTAAACTTTACAGCCAACCAATTAAGGATTTGCAAAAAGAAGCTGAAAGCTATGTCAAGCAAGGTTTTAAAATGTTTAAAATGAGATTTGGGTGGGGGCCAAAAGATGGACCTGATGGTATAAAAAAAAATATTGAGCTAGCTGAAGCAGTTAGAGAAGTTATTGGATATGATACTGACTTAATGATGGAATGTTATATGGGTTGGAACTTAGATTATGCAAAAAGGATGATCCCGAAATTAATAAAATTTAACCCTAGATGGTTAGAGGAACCTGTAATAGCAGATGATATTCATGGCTATGCAGAATTAAATAATATGAATGCAATTCCAATTTCTGGTGGAGAACATGAATTCAACTTATTTGGATTTAAACAATTGTTGGATATTAAAGCAGTTAGCTATATTCAATATGACAATAATAGAGTTGGTGGATTTACAATTGCAAATAAAATAAATGCTTTAGCAGAAGCATATCAAGTGCCAGTTATTCCTCATGCTGGTCAAATGCATAATTATCATTTAACAATGTCAAATTTTAATTGTCCAATATCTGAATTTTTTCCAGTCCATGATGTAGAAATTGGTAATGAATTATTTTATTACATTTTTGAAGGTGATCCTGCCCCTAAAAATGGATATATAAATTTAGATGATAACAAACCTGGTTTAGGTTTAACAATTACTGATAAATTTAAGTCTGATTTCAAAATAATAGAATAACTAATAAGCTTCTACTTCATCAAGTTTTGGCATTGCATTAGCTGCGCCTGCTTTTGTTGTGGAAATTGCAGCTACTTTATTTGAAAATTCTAGAGCATCTTTAATTTTTAATTTATTGGATAAAGCATATGCAAAAGCTCCATTAAAAGCATCACCTGCTCCAGTGGTATCTATAACTTTATCCTTTAAACTATAAACTTCTATAAAAAAACTCTCCTCAGAGTTTGCAAAGTATAGGCCTTTTGGACCTAATGTAATGATAATATTTTTTACTCCTTTTTCTAAAAAAGTTTTTGCAGACTCTTCAATTTCTGTTTTACTCTCAACCCTTTTACCTAAATAAAAACTTGCTTCAGTTTCATTAGGAGTAAAATAATCAATACACTTAAAATCACTTTCTTTTATATCTGATGCAGGTGCTGGATTAAAAATTGTAATAGATCCTGTCTCTTTTGCTCTATTGAGGGCATAACTAGTTACATCATTAGGTGTTTCTAGTTGAGTTAAAAAAATTTCTGATTTTTTTATAAACTCAATATTGTTGTCAATATCTTCATTAGATATAGAACCAGCAGCTCCAGGTACAATATTAATTGCATTATCACCTGTTTTTTCATTTATCATTATACCTGCAACACCAGTTGACTGATTTGGATCTTGAATTATTGATTCTGTATTAATTCCAGCCTCCTTATACAACTTAAGAGCCATCTTGGCATTTTGATCATCTCCTATCTTAGTTATAAAATTTACATTTCCACCAAGTCTTGCAGCAGCGATAGCTTGGTTTGACCCTTTTCCACCTGGACCAACTATATGATTTTTACCTAAAACTGTTTCACCTTTGATTGGAATTTTGTCAGCAAAAAAACAAAGATCAGCTACAAATACTCCAAAGACACATATTGAGCTCATTATTTATCAAGAACCCAAACACTACCATCTGGTTTAATTACTCCCTTTGTTAATATAAAACACCCATATGGTCTCATTTCAGAAGTTGATACTATTAATTGAGATTTTTTTGCCTCTTTATAAAATTCTTGTCTTTCAATTGAACCAATCTTCCAATTTTCTCCAGAAGTTTCTTTTACAGCTTTAATAAAATCTTTATGACAATCAGTTAATTCATCAGGTTTGTTATCAACCTGCATTCTGTTTGCAGCTGAATCAATGAAACTATCTAATGGAAAAACAGAAAGAATAGCCTTTGTAGCTTCATAAATATCTACTCCATCTAGTCTAATTACTTTATTATTTAAAGAGTGAGAATATGCTGGAAAATTAGCATCAGTTAAAACAAGTTTATCACCATGACCCATTGCCCTTAACTGATATAGGAGCTCGGGGCTTAAAATTGGATTAATTTTAATTAGCATTAGTCCACTATAATATATAAAAAAAAAGGGTGAAATATAATTCCACCCTTTTAATTTTGATTTTTCTAAAGATTATTTAAAATCGTTAGCGTTTTCTGTTGTTACTAATTGTGTACCAGTATCAATATTAGGATCAATACTTCCACCGTTAGCTAGCTCAAGAGCATATTTAACTCCATACGCGCCCATGTTGTATGAGAACTGAGCTATTGTTGCAGTCATCTCTCCTTTTAGGATGCTAGTAGCAGCATCTGGAGTAGCATCAAAACCAACAACGATCACATCATTCATATCAGCATCTTTTAGTGCTTGCATAGCACCTAAACCCATATTGTCATTAGAAGCAAAGATTGCTTTGATGTTAGGATTTTTCAAAATAATTGACTCTGTAACTGATCTACCTTTTGCAGTATCCCACTCAGCTGTTTGAGTAGCAACAAGGTTTAAACCACAGTTTTTAAATCCTTTAATTGCACCATCTCTTCTTAGTAACGCAGTCGATTGAGACTCAATCCCAGTAAGAATTGCAACATCAGATCCTTTTGGAGTTTTATCACAAATAAATTTTGCAGCTAATTCTGCACCGTTCATATTATTTGTCCCAATGAAAGTTACACCTTCATTAATTCCTTTTGTATCAACAAATACAACTGGAACACCACTTTTAATAGCATCGTCTACAATTGGTGCAAAAGCGTTTGGATCTCCTGGTGCAAGTGCTAGTGCATCAACCCCTTTTGCAAGTTGGTCCTCGACTTGGTTAATCTGAGCTTGTACATCACCTTCTTGTGGAGGAGCAATTAAAATTAATTTTACTCCTAGTTTTTTCGCCTCTTCTTCAGCACCTTTTGTTACAGAAGCCCAGAATGGGTTTCCAGAACCAGGTCCTTTAATACTGAACAAGATCTTTTTACCATGTCCGTCAGCAAAAGATACTGACCCCATGCTAATCAATAAAAAAATTGCTGAAATGAAAACAACAATTTTTCTGTTTAGTTCTCTCATATATTTACCCCTTTAAAAATTATTAAAAAATTAATTTAATGAAATTTTTAAAAAAAATTCAACTATTATAAAAGACCATCAAATTTACAGTTACAACTTTTAGGTGTACTATTTTCTTGTACCAAGATCTCTTCTAAGAACGTCGATATATACAGCTAACACTATAATAGATCCAATTAGAACCTGTTGCCAAAATGAACTTACATCCATCAGATTAAGACCATTTCTTAAAATACCCATGATCATTACACCAGCAAAAACTCCAAGAACTGTACCTCTTCCTCCAAAAAAACTCGCTCCCCCAATAATGCATGCTGCTATTGCATCTAATTCAGATTGTAATCCAGCATTAGGATATCCCGAGTCTGTTCGTCCTGCTAAAATAAGTGCTCCAATTCCAGATAGAAATCCACAGAGTGAGTAAACTATTACTAGAATTTTATTAACGTTAATACCTGAGGCTCTTGCAGCATTAGGATTTCCTCCAATTGCATAAATCCATTTTCCTGTTCGAGTTTTATTCATAAATATCCAAAAAATTATATAAACAATTGCAATAAGAACTAAACTGACTGGTAAATATTGTGATTTTTCTAAACCAAGCCAAGTTAAATCAATCCGTCCATGACCAAGATATCTAACTTCGTCTGTAAAACCACTTATTGGCGTTCCACCTGAAATTAAATTTCCTGTACCTCTAAAGATATACAATGTTCCTAAAGTCATTATGAAAGGATGAGGCATCCTGAGGAGGGTTATTCCTAATCCATTAAATAGACCACATAGAAATCCTGCTATCAAAGGCGTTATTACTACTATGTACCAAGGCGCTCCTGCTTTAGCAACTATTGCAAGTATCATTAACGACAACATCATTATTGATCCAACAGATAGATCAATCCCTGCTGTAACTATCACCATAAACACACCTAATGCTAACATCGATTGCCAGGAAATTTGCTTGAATACATTGGTAACATTTCTCCAGGATAAGAAAACATCTGGCTGAAGGAAGTGCATTACTACAATCATTATTACCAGTAGCAATAATATTCCATACTTTTCAAGGTATGGCATTATTTTTAAATATAGCGATTTTTTTTCTTGATCTTTATTTTCCATAATTATTTTTTACCCATAATCCAACCTATAACTTCATCTCTTGAAGTTTTAGATAATTCAGACTCTGCAAAATTTGTTCCTTGGAATAAGGCCATCACACGGTCACACACGGCAAAAATATCATCCATTCTATGACTGATAACTATTACTCCAACACCTGTTTGTTTTAAACTATTTATAAGATCTAGAACTTTACCAACTTCTTTAATTGCAAGTGCAGCAGTTGGCTCATCCATTATTACAACTTTAGCATTAAATGCTGTTGATCTTGCAATTGCAACTGCTTGCCTTTGACCACCTGAAAGTTCTTCTACTTTTTGATCAGCGCTTTTGACATTAATTTTTAATTTACCAAGATGCGCATCAGTAAGTTCTTTAATTTTTTTATAATCTAGAAATTTAAGTAGTCCAAGATTTTTAGTTGGTTCACGCCCTAAAAAAATATTTTCACCTATTGGAAGATTGCCAGCTAATGCCAAGTCTTGATAAACCATTTCTAGACCTAAATTTTGAGAATCTTTAGGACTTTCTAAAATCTTCTCTTTACCATCAAAGAATAATGAGCCTGCACTTGGTTTGTATAGCCCTGATAAAACCTTCATTAAAGTTGATTTTCCAGCTCCATTATCACCTACAACACCAAGACATTCTCCTGCATGTATCTTCAAATTTACATTTTCAAGAGCTGTTATGGTTCCAAAGTATTTTGTTACACTTTTTGCTTCTAGAAGTAATTGATTAATTGATGACATAAGTGAAGAAAATATAAAAAAATCAGTTAATTGCAACAGGTTTTGAGGCTAACAGATTTACCGTTTTTCTTTGAGCCCTTTTGCAGAATTTTGGAGGCATTTTTTTTAAAATTAAGTTCATATCTTTTAGAACAATATCACCCATTTCAAAAAAAGCCTGTTCTAAAGCTCCAGCTCTATGAGCTGAAAACAATATATTTTTAAGCTTTCTAATTGGATCATTTTTTTTTACAGGTTCTTCAGGAAATACATCTGTTGCGACATATATATCTCCCTTTTTAATTCTTTTTTTTAGGTCCACAAAATTAACGATTGCTGCTCTACTCATTAAAACAAAAACTGATTTAGGCTTCATTTTATTTAATAATTTTTTGCTTATTAAATTTTTGTTTTTAGTTGTGACAGTTGCTAGAACATAAATAATCTCACAATCACTAAACATTTTATTTAAATTAATAGACTTAAAACCAGCTTTTTTTATTATTTTATTTGGGACCCAGGGGTCATAAACATTTATATTTTTTGTAAATGGTAGCAGCAATGGGTAAAGCGCCTTAGCTAAATCTCCAAAACCAAGTAAACCAATTTTTTTATTTGCCAAAAGGGAAGCATTTAAATTACTCTTTAAACCATATTTTTCTTTACCTTTTACAAAATCAAAATGAGCATTATGTATATTTCTTAATATAGACAAAGTCATACCTAAGGCTATTTCAGCAACAGGCTTTGAAAAAACAGGTGATGTAGCGATGACATCAATTTTTTTTTTAAAGCAATAATCATAGTCAATATTATCCATAAAATTACTTTCGACATTTATAATACATTTCAACTTAGATGCTTTTGATAAAAGATTTTTATCCAGATCTGGCTGACCCATTATAAAAGTAGCCTTATGAATATTTTTTTCATAAAAATCTTTTTTATTTAACTTAGGAGCTGATATTATTTTATATTCTGATTTTAATTCCTTAAGTTTTTTTTTTGAAAAAATTAAATCTAATCTTCTTGGAAATGGATCGGAAATAACTATATGTTTCTTCACGGCCAATTTATTTAAGTAATTTGTTTGCATCTATTTCTAAAAACTTTTTTGGTTTTGCACAGTAAGTATTAATTGACAAGGATGTTCCAGATTTAGCTGCTTTCATAATAGAAGTTATAATTTCTAATACATGTAAAGATATCTCACCATTACATAAATGTTTTCTTTTTTTCTCAATTGAATATGCCATTTCAGATAATCCAGCTCCTCGATAGTTTGCATTAGTTGGTGTTTCATTTGCCCTAGAACTTTGCGTTCTTATATTAATACGCCCTAAAGGCATTTTTGTAGTCTTAAACTCTTTCCAATTTTCCCCTAATTTATTACAAGTTAATACTGATCCACCAAACATATTTGGATCTGGAACAATCATTGAGCCCTTTTCTCCATATAATTCAATGTGATTTCTTTGATGAGCTATTACATCAAATGATAATGTTAATCTTATAACAGAGTTATTTTTAAAAGTGATTGTAGATAAATAAGTAGTTGGACATTCTACCTTAAATTTCTTTCCTTTTTTTGGTCCTATTCCAATAGTCCTATATTTTTGACCTTGAATAATTGTGCTAGTTACTTTTTTTGCAGGTCCTAACAGATTTACTAAAACGGTAATATAATATGGTCCCATATCAATAACAGGACCACCCTCATTTTTTGCAAACCAAGGTTCAGGGTTAGGATGATAAGATTCAATTCCAGGAAAAGCAAAAACTGCATTGCCTAATTTTATTTTTCCAATTATGTTTTTTTCAACTAGTTCTTTTGATTTTTGAATTCCACCACCCAAAAATGTATCAGGAGCATTACCTAAATATAATTTTTTTTTTTTTGAAAATTTTATTAAATCTTTTCCATCTTTTAAATTTATTGCTAATGGCTTTTCAGAGTATACATGTTTTCCATTTGTTAAAGCTTTTTTAGATATTGAATAATGTGCTTTCGGAATTGTAAGGTTTAGAATAATTTCAACCTCTTTATCTTTCAGCAGTTCATTCACAGTTAAAAATTTTATTCCATATTTAAATGCACAGCGTTTTGCAGCTTTCAAATTAATATCGGCACATTTAATTATTTTAATATTATTAAAATATTTTTCAGCTCTAAAATATGTTTCTGCGATATGTCCACAACCTATTAAACCAATTTTAAAAACCTTATTCATAAAAAGTTTTTAAACACCTTGTCTCTGTTTTGATTTTCCTTCTTTGTGGAGTTTTAATGCTTCTTCATTTTCTTTTGATGTTGGTATTTCAAGTGTAGGACTTTCCCAATAAACAGATCCCTCAAGCCATTCATAACTATGTGTTTTAATTGAAATGACATAAGTGATATCTGACTGCTTAGCTCTTTTAAATGCCTCTTCTAATTCTGAAATACTAGAAACATGTTCTGATTTTGCACCCATACTTGCAGCATGTTGAGCAAAATTAACTTCTTTTAAATTTTGAACATTTGATGAATTAAATAAACAGTTAAATTCTTTTCCACCTTTGAAAAGTTGAAGTCTGTTAATAACAGCATGCCCACCATTATCACACACGATAATTATTAATTTGTTATTTGTTAAAACTGAAGAATATATGTCAGAATTATTTAATAAATATGAACCATCTCCTACAAATGCAATAACATCTTTATCTGGGTTTGCCATTTTAATTCCAAGAGCACCAGAAATTTCATAACTCATGCAACTAAATCCCCACTCTGTCTCATGGGTATTTAACTCTTTTGGCCGCCAAACTTGAACAACTTCTCCAACCAAACCTCCGGCTGCTGTAACAGCTATATCAGTTGGATCTGAATTCCTATAAATTGCTCCAACAGCGTGAGCATAACTTGGTAATTCTTGATTAGTTGGTCCACTCTCTTTATCTACATATTCATTCCAAGACTTAAGCTCATCTTGTGATTTTTTATGCCAACTATCAGATGATCTCCAATCTCCTAGTGCATTTGATAATTCTATTAATGATACTTTTGCATCTCCAATAACTGCCTCTGCTAAATGTTTATTTGCGTCATGTCTAGCAATATTAATTGAAACTAGCTTAAATTCAGGATTCTCAAAATTTGCCCACGAACCAGTTGTAAAATCTGCAAGCTTAGTTCCTATGCAGATTGCTAAATCAGTTTCTTTAGCTAAATTATTTGCAGCCTTTCCTCCAAGTCCTCCTATTGGTCCTACAAAATGAGAGTGGTCTTTTTTCATTGTTGAGTATCCCATAACCGTTTGAGTTACTGGTATATTATGTTTAACAGCAAAATTTCCTAATTCATCCATTGCATCAGAATAAAATACTCCTCCACCTGAAATTATAATTGGGTTTTTGGAATTCTTAATTCTTTCAATAGCTTGTTTAATTTGAAAATCATCTGGCTTGGGTCTTCTAATATTGTGAACTCTTTCTTTAAAGAATTCTTCGGGATATTCAAATGTTTCTCCTTGTACATCTTGGCATAAAGATAAACATGCAGGACCACAATCTGCTGGATCTAACATGGTTTGAATTGCTTGAGGAAGTGACTGTAATATTTGCTCTGGTCTTGTAATTCTATCAAAATATTTTGTAACTGGTTTAAATGAGTCGTTTGCTGTCATTCCTGGATTTGAAAAGTGTTCAACCTGTTGCAAAACTGGATCTGGCATTCTATTTGCGTAAGTGTCTCCAGGTAAAAATAAAATTGGCAATCTATTACTCATTGCTACTGCTGATGCTGTAACTAGATTTGTAGATCCTGGTCCAACCGAACTTGTTGCAACAAAAATTTGCTTTCTTCTTTTTGCTCTTGAAAAAGCCACACCTGTTAAAGCCATATTTTGTTCATGATGACCTCTAAATGTTGGAAGTTTATCTTTATTTTCCTCTAAAGCTTGTCCGATACATGCTACATTTCCATGTCCAAAAATGCCAAAAGCTCCTGGAAATAAAGGTTCAACCTTATCATCTATATAGATTTTCTGTGCAATTAAGTGTTTAACTAAGGCATGCGCGCAAGTAAGCTTTATTTTTTTCATTTTTCTAGTTATATTCTCTTCAAATATTCAACTAATAAACCACAAAATAAAAATTATGTATAGCAAATTTGGACAATTCATTGATGGCAAATGGAAAGCATCACAAAATAATGAAACTTATGATGTTTTAAATCCTGCAACAGAAGAAGTTTTAGGTAAGGCATCTAAAGCAGGTGAAGAAGATGTAAACAAAGCACTTAAGTCTGCAGAAAAAGGTCTAGAAGTTTGGAGAAATACTCCACCTTGGCAAAGATCAAAAATTATAAGAAAAATTGCCGACCTTATGAGAGAGAGAACTGATGTTTTGGCTAAGTGGTTAACATTAGAAGTAGGAAAGCCACTATCAGAAGCAAAAGGAGAAGTTGGAGGAGCTGCAGATATTTTTGAATGGAACTCTGAAGAAACAAAAAGAATTTATGGTCAGATAGTTGAAAGTAGATTTGAACATACAAGAATGTACGTAAAATATGAGCCAGTTGGAGTTGTTGCTGGATTAATACCATGGAATTTTCCAATAGTTTTATCTTCAAGAAAAATTTCCACTGCTTTAGCTGCAGGATGTTCAGTAATTTGTAAGCCTGATGTAATTACTCCAGGTAGTGTAATGGAACTTATGAATATTATAAATGATGCAGGCGTTCCTCCAGGAGTAGTAAATTTATTATCTGGTGATCCAGCTAAAATCTCATCTCAATTAATATCATCTGATATAGTGAAAAAAGTTTCTATTACTGGTTCAACAAGAGTTGGAAAACTAATTTTAAAACAAGCTGCTGAAAAAGTTCAAAGAGTTACAATGGAATTAAGTGGTCATTCACCTTTTATTGTTTTTGACGACGTAGATATCAACAAAGTAACTGATATGGCAATCACTGCTAAATTTAGGAATAATGGTCAAGTTTGTATATCACCTGCAAGATTTTATATCCATGAAAGTAAAAAAGATGAATTTGCTAAAACTTTAGTTGAAAAGGTCACTAAGCTTAAAGTTGGTAACGGAATGGATGAAGATACAATTCTAGGACCTTTAACAACAGAAAAAAGATTAAATGAAATAGAGGCATTAGTAGAAAAAACTAAAAGTGAAGGTGCAACAGTTTTATGTGGTGGAAAAAGACCAGCTGGTTTTAATAAAGGTTATTTTTACGAACCAACAATTTTTGACAATGTTAAAGATAATTTTACAATTGCTAAAGAAGAGCCATTTGGACCCTTAGTTCCATTGCTTACTTTTAAAGACACAGATGAAGTTGTAAAAAGAGCAAATGACAATGACCTTGGTTTAGCAAGCTATATCTACACAAATTCTTTAGAAAAAGCGCACAAAGTCTCAGAAAAAATGGAAACTGGAACATGTGCAGTAAACCATCCGACAATTGCTTTTGCTGAAGTGCCTTTTGGAGGAATAAAACAAACAGGCTATGGAAGAGAAGGTGGTTCTATGGCTATCAAAGATTATTTGAACGTTAAGTACACTCACTTCGGTCTCAATTATTAATGAGAAAAAATAAAGTCAAACAAATGATGGCTGAAGGTAAGCCTGTAGTAAATGGTTGGTTACAAATACCAAGCACTGTATCAGCAGAAGTTATGGCGCATCAAGGTTGGGATTCTCTGACTGTAGATATGCAGCATGGACTTGTTGATTATACAAATGGACTTCCAATGCTTCAAACTATTTCATCAACTGATGTAACTCCTCTTGCTAGAGTAAATTGGAATGAACCAGGTCAAATAATGAAAATTCTAGACGCCGGTTGTTATGGAATTATATGTCCTATGGTAAGCAATAAAGAAGAGGCAGAAAGATTCGTGCAAGCGTGTATGTATCCTCCAAGAGGATATAGAAGTTTTGGTCCTGTTAGAGGATTGATTTATGGTGGAGCTGATTATGCCGATCATGCAAATGATGAAATTTTAAAATTAGCTATGATTGAAACAAAAGAGTCATTAGATAAATTAGATGAGATTATGTCTACAGATGGTGTAGATGGAATATATATTGGTCCCGCTGACTTAAGTTTAGCAATTGGAGAAAAACCTGGGTTTGACAGAGCAGAGGATACAAAAGCTTATTCAGAAATATTAAGAATATTAGAGCATGCCAAAAAAAATAATATTTTTGCAGGAATTCATAATGGAACACCTGAGTATGCACAAAAAATGATCGATAAAGGATTTAATTTTGTAACTATTGGAGCAGATCAAAGAGCAATGAGCGCTGGAGCTAAGGCAATTGTTGAAAAAATGAAAGGCTCAATAAGCAAAAAAGAATCTGAAACTTATTAATCAAGTTTATCAAGAAAAGACTCGAATTCCTTTTTATTTAAATTTGAAGATTGTTTTTTTCCTGGAAACTTTCCTGACATAGAATATTTTTTGAACGCCTTGAGGGCTCGAACTCTCTCAATTTTTATTTCATTTTTTAATTTTAATAAATTTCCAAAAGCTTTTGAATGTCTTGGAGGATTTAAAGTATCTCCACATATATCTTCCATGAACAAATACATTACATCTGCTTTTTTTCCTGAACCTAATGAAACTGTAACTATATTCGTTCTCTTAGAAATTTCTCCCATTACATTTTCTGGAATAACTTCACATTCAGCAGAAAAAGCTCCCGCATCTTCTAATCTTTTAAATTTTAAAAAAAGCTGATGTGCCTCTTCACTATTTTTTCCTACTGCTCTTAAACCACCAATCCACGTAGATTTTCTTGGAACTAAACCAAGATGTCCCATAACTGGAACATCCTCATTAGCCAGCATTTCTATGATCTTCATACTTCTAGGTGTCATTACAGCATCAGCTCCATTTTCTAGGGCTTCAAACGCTCCTCTCATGATATCTTCCGAAGTGACAAACTTATTTAATACTAGCGCAGCAGTTAAAAATAGATTTTTTGATCCCTCTCTAACCTGTTTCACATTAAAAGCATTGCAGATTATCATGTCAAACCCAGCTTTCTCTGCTGCCTCAGCTTCATCTATTGTATTAGCTGTAACTTGAGTAAATTTTTTTTTTCCTTTTGCTTTTTTAAGATCATCAACTGTAAGAGTTCTGTTAGCAGGTTGAGCGGCCCAAGTATAAATCTTTTTCATTTTACATTTTTTAATTCTTTATAGATATTATTCACTCTATATACTTCTTGTGCAATATTAAAATATCCTTCATATTCGATTTCATCTGGAGATACGTCAAAATGATAATGTCCAGCATCATTCTTATGCTCATATGAGTGAAAGTGAGTATGTTCGCCAGACTCTCTTAAATTTAATTCTCCCCCTGTTGGATCACCAGTCCATAAAACAGTATAGCATTGTAATTTTGGTCCAACAGGTTCATAAAATTGAAGAAAATCTTTTGTGCATTTCATCAGTTGTGGGTCATAATATTCATGTTTTATATCCTTATAATCTGGTTGTACATGTGATCTTATTTTTCCATTCAAAACTCTAAATACACCAGCAAGAGCAATATGATCTTTATTCCCAATTTTAAGATTTTCTGAAAGTACTGTTCTTATTGATTGAGGTAATGAACCTTGTTTTCCAATTCTTTTTTTTATCTTTAAATATATAACTTTTCCTTTAACACCATCTGAATAATAAACATTACCCAGCCCGCCATGTTTGCTTGCAGTATAGTCCTCTACTATACATTCTTTATCTTTTCCTACCCTAGCAATTAAAGATTTGTTTTCTTTTGTAATAAAGTTTTCATTTATAACCAATTCTCCACAGTGTCCATCCAGACAAGACATTGCTCCAGATCCTGCACCGAGTGCGTACGATCTTTCTGATCCAATCATTTTAGAGATTTCTGAATAATCAAATTCAGTTCCAAGATATTTAGGATCATGCATGTAAGGCTCTCCTCCAACATCGATTATCCTTTGGTTACCACTCATGCCTTCAGACGGACAATCCCAGTTTCTTAAATTTGGACAATCAATTACTTCTGCTTTTACAATATCATAATTCTTTGACAGACCTTTTTTTAATGCATTTGATATTTCTTCTAACTTAAATTTTTTGAAAATTCCTTTTTCTATTTTTAATTCCATATATAATTTAGTTACATAATATATTGCATAAATTTTTTACATAAATATATTTCGATTTTAAAAATGAATAACAAAGATTTAAAAGTTGCAGTTCTTGGTGCAGGGGCAATGGGTTGTCTATTCGGAGGCCTACTAGCAGAAAAAGGTTTAAATGTAACGCTCATTGACGTCTGGAAAGAGCATGTTGATGAAATAAATAAAAATGGTCTAAAAATGGATGGTCATGGCGGTGATAGATTTATAAAAGTACCAGCAACATCAGATCCCTCTACAATTGGAAAAGTTGATGCAGTTATAGTCATGTGTAAAGCAACGGCTCTAGAACCTGCTTTAAAAAGTATTAAAAACATTATTAACGATAAAACAGTTTTTATGTCTTTTCAAAATGGAATTGGACATGAAGCAATAATCAAAAGTATTGTAGGCGATGAAAAAGTAATCGGGGGAACAACAACTCAAGCATCAAATATCTTAGGCCCTGGTCATATTATGAATCATGCTGCTCTACCCTCTTGGATTGGAGAATATGATGGTGGGATTTCAGATAGAATAACCGAAATTGCAGACACCTTTACTGCTCATAATTTAGAAATGATTGCGGCTGAGGATGTAAAAAAAAGAAAATGGATGAAACTTTTTGCTTTAACCGCAATAGGCCCACTTTCTGCTATTTTTGATTTACATCATACGGATCTTTACATAAATAATAATGCCAACGACGTTTCTAGAAGTTTAGGAAAAGAGATAATATTAGAAACAAGAGATGTTGCTTTAGCAGATGGTGTTAATGTTTCTGAAGATGAGTGTTTATTTATGTTTAATAAAATTGTTGACTCAAAACAAACAAACAAGTCTTCAATGGCTTTTGATGTGCTTTATAAAAGAAAAACTGAAATTGATTTCATAAGTGGCGCCGTATCTAAAATAGGAAAAAAACATGGAATAACCACACCATTAAATGACCTTATGTACAAAATGATTAAAGTAAAAGAGGGCATGTACAGCTAAATGCTAAAAATTAGTAAACTAAAGAAAATTAAGTCAAACTTCCCAGTCATTGTTGGAGAAAAAATAATCAGTAAAAAAGTCTGCAATTCTTTAATTAAAGAAATAACTCACTCAAAAAGTTTTGATGATATGATTATGGGTGGCAGAAGTAGGATAAATAAAGGATCAAATA
>CACJBW010000015.1 GCA_902591775.1 uncultured Pelagibacteraceae bacterium | reverse complement strand
CCCTGTTCTTGTTTCTCATTCCATAAGTGTGAACGTTGAATTTAACAAAAAACATGACTTAGAAGAAATAAGAAATGTCTTATCATCTTCACCAGGATGCAAGGTAGTTGATGAGCAAAAAGACGGAGGATATATTACGCCTGTTGAAGCGGAAGACAAATTTGAAACATTTATATCAAGAATTCGTGAGGACTTCTCTCAACCAAATTCAATTAATTTGTGGGTTGTGTCTGATAACTTATTAAAAGGTGCTGCACTTAATGCAGTTGAAATTGCTGAAGCATTAGTAGAAAAAGATTTTTATGGAAAATAAAAATCCAATATCGCCACATATACAAATTTATAACTGGCATATCTCTTCGTTAGTTTCAATATCACACAGAGTAACTGGTATAATAAACTTTATTACAGTAACTTTGATAGGTATTTGGATAGCATCTTTATTATTAGGAGAGGAAAATTATGTATTTATTAATTTTTTCTTGTCATCTTTAGTTGGTAAATTTGTTTGTTTGGGAATTATTTGGTCTTTCACATTTCAAATGCTCAGCGAAATAAGGCATTTGATCATGGATTTAGGTTACGGATTTGAGCAAAAAACAACAAAAGTAACTGGATTAATAGTTCTGATTGGATCATTTCCTCTTACTATTATAATTTTTCTTATAGGAAGGCACTTAATTTAATGGGATCTGTAACTAAGAAATGGCTTTTTCTAAAAGTAAGTTCAGCAATTTTACTACCATTAATGCTGTGGTTTTCTATAAATTTGGCTTCTGTTTATGACAAAGGTTATAATGAATTACTTTTATTCATAACATCTCAACCATCTAAGTTCTTATTTAGTCTTTTTTTGATTTTTGCATATTTCTTCTCAGCTTTAAGCATTAGTGAGGTTTTTGAAGATTATATTGAGGACGAAAAAATCAAAAATGCCGCAAATAAATCATTAAATATCTTTGCTATAGTATTTCCATTAATAATAATTATTTTAGTATTTAATATATAGTTATGAGTGCGTACAAAATTATTGATCATGAATATGATGTAGTTGTTTTAGGTGCAGGTGGATCTGGACTAAGAGCAGCTGTTGGCCTAAGTGAGGCCGGTCTAAAAACGGCATGTGTATCTAAAGTATTTCCAACAAGAAGTCACACATCTGCTGCCCAGGGGGGTATTTCAGCAGCACTAGGAAATATGGGAGAAGATGACTGGAGATGGCACATGTATGACACAGTCAAAGGTGCTGATTGGTTAGGTGACCAGGATTCTATCGAATATTTATGTAAAGAGGCTCCAGCTGCTGTTCTTGAATTAGAAAAGTATGGTGTTCCATTTAGTCGAACTGAGGAAGGAAAAATTTATCAAAGACCTTTTGGGGGTATGACAAAAAACTATGGAAATGAAACAGTTCAAAGAACATGTGCAGCAGCAGATAGAACTGGACATGCAATACTTCACACATTGTATGGACAAGCTTTAAAGCATAATACTGAATTTTTTATAGAGTACTTTGCATTAGATTTAATAATGAAAGATGGGGCATGCAAAGGAATAATAGCTTGGAACCTTAATGATGGAACAATTCACAGATTTAGATCCCACACAACAATTATTGCAACAGGAGGGTATGGAAAAGTGTATTATTCAGCTACTTCAGCTCATACTTGTACTGGAGATGGTAATGCTATGGCTTTAAGAGCTGGATTACCTTTACAAGATATGGAATTTGTACAATTTCATCCAACAGGAATATATGGTCATGGAACATTAATTTCCGAAGGTGTAAGAGGAGAAGGTGGTTATCTAGTAAATTCAAAAGGAGAAAGATTTATGGAGCGTTATGCTCCTAAAGCAAAAGATTTAGCATCTAGAGATGTTGTAAGTAGATCAATTGCAGTAGAAATTAATGAGGGTAGAGGTATCGGAAAAGAACAAGATCATGTTCATCTTCACATTGATCATTTGGATCCAAAAGTTATAGATGAGAGACTTCCAGGAATATCAGAGGCTTCAAAATTATTTGCAAATGTTGATGTAACTAAGGAACCTATACCAGTAGTACCTACAGTACATTATAATATGGGTGGAATACCAACAAATTATAAAGCAGAAGTTTTAACATTAAATGGATCTGAAAAAACTGTACCTGGGTTAATGGCTATTGGAGAAGCAGCATGTGTTTCTGTTCATGGCGCAAATAGATTAGGTTCAAACTCACTAATAGATTTAGTAGTTTTTGGAAGAGCGGCAGCGAAAAGAGCTGCAGAGTTAGTAAAGCCTGGAATGAAGCATGATGAAATTGATAAAAATGAAACGGATAGATGTTTAGATAGATTTGATAAATTAAGAAACTCAGAGGGTTCAAATCCAACATCTGAACTGAGACTTTCAATGCAAAAAACGATGCAATCAAAATGTGCTGTATTTAGAACTGAGAAAACATTAAAGGAGGGCGTTGATGAAATTAGAAAACCTTATGATGGAATGGAATCTCTTTCTGTAAAAGATAAGTCATTAATCTTTAATACAGATTTAGTTGAAACACTAGAATTTGATAACTTAATAAGACAAGCAATAACTACAATGGACTCTGCGTACCATAGAAAAGAAAGCAGAGGAGCCCATGCAAGAGAAGATTTTCCAAAGAGAGATGATGAGAATTATATGCAACACACTCTGTCTTGGTGTAATGGTTCGAAAACTAAAATTAATTACAGACCTGTTCATAGATCAACACTTACAAATGACGTACAATATTTTCCTCCACAGGAAAGAGTATATTAATGGTCCAATTAAATTTACCTGCAAACTCAAAGGTAGAAAAAGGTCAATACTTTAAAGATAAAACAGGTTCAAAAAATATTAGAAAAGTAAATGTTTATAGATGGGATCCATCTACAAATGAAAATCCAAGACTTGATACCTATGAAGTTGATATGGATAATTGTTCATCTAAAGTCCTTGATGTTTTAAACAAAATTAAAAATGAAATAGATCCTTCTCTAGCTTACAGAAGATCTTGTGCTCATGGAGTTTGTGGATCTTGTGCTATGAATATGAATGGGAAAAATGGTTTAGCATGTACTAAATCTCATTCTGAATTAGATGGAGATATTGATATATATCCTTTACCACATCTAAAAGTCCTAAAAGATTTAATTGGTGATTTAAGTACATTATATAAACAATATGAGTCCGTTGAACCTTGGTTAAAAACCTCAAAAGTAAATGATAAAGAAAATATTCAATCTAAAGATGACAGAGCAAAATTAGATGGACTATATGAATGTATAATGTGTGCATGTTGTTCAACGTCTTGTCCAAGTTATTGGTGGAATGGTGAAAAATATTTAGGGCCAGCTGTATTACTTCAGGCTTATAGATGGATAATTGATAGTAGAGATGAAGATAGAAAAGAAAGACTTAAAAAAGTAGCTGATGAACTTAAGCTTTATCGTTGCCATACTATCTTGAATTGCACAAATGCTTGCCCAAAGGGCTTGAATCCTGCAAAAGCTATTGCAGAGATAAAGAAAATGCTTGCAACGGCCTAATTACTTAATTAAATAATTTCACTCATGAATATAATCAAACATTTTGTTGATGGAAAAGTTATAGATGGTATTTCACAAAAAAAGGGACAAGTTTTTAACCCTGCTACTGGAGAGCAAGAGTCGGAAGTTATTTTAGCTACTAAATCAGATTTAGATAAAACAGTTGAAATTGCTAAGAAAGCCTTTGAGACATGGTCACTTAAGCCTGCACTTCAAAGAGCTAGAATAATGTTTAAGTTTAAAGAGCTTATAGAAAAAAACTTTGATGAATTAACAAAGTTAATTGTCTCTGAACATGGAAAAGTCTATGAGGATGCAAAAGGATCATTAATAAGAGGATTAGAAGTTGTTGAGTTTGCATGTGGAATTCCTCATGTGCTTAAAGGTGAATTTTCTGAGAATGTTGGAACAAATGTTGATAGTTATTCAATGCGACAGCCTTTAGGTGTAGCTGCTGGAATAACACCTTTTAATTTTCCAGCAATGGTACCAATGTGGATGTTTCCATTAGCTATAGCATGTGGAAATACTTTTATTCTTAAACCATCAGAAAAAGATCCCTCATGTCCGATGAGATTAGCAGAATTACTTCACGAAGCTGGTCTTCCTGCTGGAGTTTTTAATGTTGTTAACGGCGATAAAGAAGTTGTAGACGCTATACTTTCAAACAATGATATTAAAGCTGTAAGCTTTGTTGGATCAACACCTATAGCTAAATATATATATGAGAATGCTGCCAAAAATGAAAAAAGAGTTCAAGCATTAGGCGGAGCTAAAAATCATTTAGTGGTGATGCCTGATTGTGATTTAGAAGGAGCTGTAAACGGTCTAATGGGTGCTGCATATGGTTCTGCAGGTGAAAGATGTATGGCTCAGTCTGTTGCTGTAGCAGTCGGTGATATTGGTGATGAGTTAGTATCTAGGTTAGCAAAAAAAGCAGAAGCATTAAAAATTGGTCCTGGTATGGATAAATCCTCAGAGATGGGACCACTCGTTACAAAACAACACTTAGAAAAAGTAAAAGGATATGTTGATTTAGGAGTTGAAGAGGGAGCTGAGTTAGTTCTTGATGGTAGAGATTTAAAACTTCAAGGGTATGAAAATGGTTTTTATATAGGTGGATGTTTGTTTGATCATGTAACTACTGATATGAGAATTTATAAAGAAGAGATTTTTGGACCTGTACTATCAGTGGTAAGAGTAAAAAATTTTGAGGAAGCAACCAAAATGATAAATGAGCATGAGTATGGAAACGGAGTAAGTATTTATACTAGAGATGGAGATGCTGGAAGAACCTTTGCAAGTAAAATACAAGTTGGAATGGTTGGAATAAATGTTCCAATACCAGTTCCTATGGCATTTCATAGTTTTGGTGGATGGAAAAGATCATTGTTTGGAGATAGTGGGATGCATGGCATGGAGGGAATTAAATTTTATACCAAATTAAAAACTATTACCTCTAGATGGCCTTCAGGCATAAGGTCAAATCCTGAATTTATTATGCCAACTATGGAATAAATTATGTCAAAAATTTCTTTAATAGGTGCAGGCCAAATAGGTGGAACTTTAGCACATTTAATTGGATTAAAAGAGCTTGTAAATGAAGTTGTTCTGTTTGATGTAGCTAGTGGAATTGCCAAAGGAAAAGGCCTCGACATTGCACAATCATCATCAGTTGATGGATTTAACGTAAAATTTTCAGGAACAGATAATTATGAGGATATTAAAGGTTCTGATGTAATTATCATAACTGCAGGAGTACCAAGAAAACCAGGTATGAGTAGAGATGATTTACTTGGTATTAATTTAAAAATTATTAAGCAAGTTGCAGAAGGAATAAAATTAAATGCACCTAATGCTTTTGTTATATGCATTACAAATCCATTAGATGTCATGGTAATGGCATTTCAAAAATATTCAGGTCTTCCCGCAAATAAAGTAGTTGGAATGGCTGGTATTTTAGATAGTTCGCGTTTTAAACTTTTTTTATCCGAGGAATTAAATGTACCTGTAAAAGAAATTGATACAATGGTTATGGGAGGTCATGGAGATACAATGGTACCTCTTCCAAGATTTACTAATGTGTCTGGAAAACCTTTAATGGATTTATTAAATGAGGGAAAAATTTCTCAGGAAAAATTAGAGAGTATTAATCAACGTACAAGAGATGGTGGTGCTGAGATTGTTAAATATTTGGAAAAGGGATCTGCATTTTATGCACCAGCAGCTTCTGGAGTAGAGATGGCTGAAGCATTTTTAAAAGATCAAAAAAAACTTTTACCATGCGCAGCACATCTGCATGGAGAATATGGGATTAATAATGTGTACGCTGGAGTGCCTGTTATTATTGGAAAAGAAGGTGTCGAAAGTATTGAGGAGATTGATCTTAATGAAAATGAAAAAACAGAATTCAATAATTCTGTGGAAGCAGTAATCAAATTATGGGATGCAGCATCAAAAATAGATCCTGATTTGAATAAAGACTAAATGAATATTCACGAGCATCAAGCAAAACAAATTCTTAAAAAATATGGAGCTATTGTCCCCGAAGGAGTATTCGCATTTAATGTATCCGATCTTTTACAAAAAACTAGGAAGTTGAAAACTGATAAGTATGTTCTTAAAGCTCAAATTCATGCTGGTGGAAGAGGTAAGGCTGGTGGAATAAAAATTGTTGATAATTTAGAAAATTTAGAAAAAGAAGCAAATATTTTACTCGGCAAAAATCTAATTACTCATCAAACAGGACCATCAGGTAGAACAGTAAAAAGATTATATGTTGAGGAAGTATCAAATATTAGCAAAGAATTTTATCTTTCTTGCCTGGTTGATAGGGCAAGTTCAAAAATTGCATTTATTTCAAGTGATCAAGGAGGAATGAACATTGAAGAAGTTGCCCAAAATACACCTAAAAAAATTTTAACAACTAAAGTCGATTTTAACCAAGAAATTTCCGAGATTGATTGTAAGAAAATTATTAAGGTTTTTGAATTAGAAGATAATGCCAGTTTTGAAGCAATAAGCTTAATAAAAGCAATTTATAAATTGTTCATAGAAAATGATGCGAATTTAGTCGAAATAAACCCACTTATTTTAACAAAAGAAAATAAAGTAGTTTGTCTTGATGCAAAAATGACATTTGATGAAAATGCATTATTTAAACATCCCGAGATTCAAGAATTAAGAGACTATAATGAGGAAGAAGCCACTGAAATCGAAGCAAGTAAACATGACTTGGCATATATAAAATTAGATGGAAGTATAGGATGTATGGTAAACGGTGCAGGATTAGCAATGGCCACAATGGATATTATAAAACTTTATGGAGAAGAGCCTGCAAATTTTTTAGATGTAGGAGGTGGAGCATCAAAAGAAAAAGTTTCAGCTGCATTCAAAATTATTTTATCAGATAAAAATGTTAAAGGAATATTGATAAATATTTTTGGTGGAATTATGAGATGCGATGTACTTGCGCAAGGTGTTGTAGATGCAGCAAAAGAAATTAAAATTAAAGTACCATTAGTAGTTAGATTAGCAGGAACAAACTTTCAAGAAGGAAAAAAGATATTACAGAATTCAGGTTTAAAAATTATATCTGCTAATGACTTATCAGATGCTGCAAAAAAAGTTGTAGAGGCAATAAAATAATGTCAGTATTAATTAATAAAAATACAAAAGTAATTTGCCAAGGCTTCACAGGATCTCATGGTACTTTTCATTCTGAACAATCTATTAAATATGGAACAAACTTGGTCGGGGGAGTAACACCAAAAAAAGGTGGACAAATTCATTTAGAAAAACCAGTATTTAATACAGTTAAAGAAGCAAAAGATGCCACTGGTGCGGATGCAACAATGATATATGTACCTGCAAAGTTTGCTTCATCAGCCATCATTGAAGCCATCGATGCATCTATTGAATTAATTGTTTGTATAAGTGAAGGAATACCAATTCTTGATATGTTAAAAGTAAAAAAAAAATTAAAAGACTCCAACTCCAGATTAATTGGTCCAAACTGTCCTGGAATAATTACACCTAATGAATGTAAAATTGGAATAATGCCAGGCAATATTCATAAAAAAGGTTCAGTTGGAATTGTATCAAGATCAGGGACACTTACCTATGAGGCTGTTGCTCAAACAACCGAGAACAATCTTGGTCAATCAACATGTATAGGTATTGGTGGTGATCCAATTAATGGAACTAATTTCATTGATTGCCTTGATCTATTTTTAAATGACGACCAGACTGAGTCTATTTTAATGATTGGAGAAATAGGTGGAACTGCTGAAGAAGAAGCTGCGGAGTTTGTTAAAAATCACAAAATAAAAAAACCAATAGTTGGATTTATAGCTGGTGTAACTGCTCCACCGGGAAGAAGAATGGGACATGCTGGAGCTATTATCTCAGGTGGTAAGGGAAATGCCGAAGAAAAGATAAAAATCATGGAAGAATGCGGTATTACAGTTGCAAATTCTCCTTCTGATATTGGAAAAACGCTACTAAATAAATTGTCTAATTGATAACATTTTGTTTGTATAATACTTAAATAATAAAAATGTCAGCATCCAAAAATCTTGAGTATAAAAAGACTTCATTTTTAAATAAGTCAAATAATGCTTTTATTGAGCAAATGTATGTAAAATTTATAAATAAAGATCCTAGTCTTCCAAATGGGTGGAAAGAATATTTTCTTGATATCGGTGAAGATTTAAACTCAGTTGTTAAAGAAATAAAAGGTCCTTCTTGGAGCCCAAAAAAAATAAAAATTAGAGAAAACACAGACTTTAAAAAAGAAAATTCTGGCCTAAAAGTTAGTCAGGTCGATGTAATAGCTGGTAATAGTAATTCAATAAGAGCTGTTTCACTTATTAGATCTTATAGACAAAGAGGCCATCTACTTTCTAAACTAGATCCACTTGAAATTAGAGAAAGTGAATATTTAGATGAATTACACCCAGAAAATTATGGTTTTAATAAAGATGATTACGATAAGCAAATATATTTAGATGGTGTTTTAAATAAAGAGTATTCAAACATAAGAGAAATTTTATCAATTCTTAGAAAAATTTATTGTAGGTCAATTGGTTATGAATATATGCACATATCTAATCCAACTGAGAGAAAATGGTTTAGGGATAGAGTAGAAAAAGATGAAAATGCATTAAAATTTACTGAAAATGGTAAAAGTGCAATTTTAAACAAATTAATTCAAGCTGAGGGATTTGAGAAATTTTTGCATACTAAATATGTTGGTTCTAAAAGATTTGGTTTAGATGGTGGTGAAAGTTTAATTCCAGGTTTAGAACAAATAATAAAAATTGGAGGTCAATCCAAGATTAAAGAAGTTAAAATTGGAATGTCTCACAGAGGAAGACTAAATGTTTTAGCTAACGTTTTACAAAAATCTTATAAAAGAATATTTAATGAATTTGCTGGTGAATTAAATAATACTGATGAAGAAAGTGCTGGCGATGTGAAATATCATTTGGGAGCTTCATCTGATAGAGAATTTGATGGAAATTCTGTTCATGTAAGTCTAACAGACAATCCTTCGCATTTAGAAGCAGTTAACCCAGTAGTATTGGGTCAGACTAGAGCCAAACAATTTTTTCATAAAGATACTGAGAGAAATAAAGTAATTCCGATTTTAATTCATGGTGATGCTGCTTTTGCAGGACAAGGTGTTGTTGCTGAATGTTTTGCAATGTCGGGTTTACCTGGACACAATACAGGTGGAACTATTCATATAATAGTTAATAATCAAATAGGATTTACCACAAGTCCAAGGTTTGCAAGATCTTCACCTCACCCATCAGATATTGCAAAAATGGTTGATGCGCCTATTATCCATGTTAATGGAGATGACCCAGAAGCTGTTGTTTATGGCTCAAGAATTGCAACTGAATTTAGATTAAAGTTTAATAGAGATGTAGTCATCGACTTAGTTTGTTACAGACGATTTGGACATAATGAGGGAGATGAGCCATCATTCACTCAACCATTGATGTATAAAAAAATTAGATCACATCAATCAACAGCAAATATATATGGATCTAAGCTTATTAATGAAAATTTAATATCTAGAGAAGATTTAAATGATCAAATAAAAAAATTTAAAGATCTTTTAGATGATCAATTTAAGACAGCTAAAGATTATAATCCTAAAATTGAATGGTTTGAGGGAGCATGGTCCAGCTATAAACCTAAAAAAGGTAAAGATAAAAGAGGAGTTACTGGAGCAGATGAAAAAAAACTTAAAAATATTTCAGATAAAATAAATATCGTTCCATCCGAAATAAGTATTCACAAAACTATAAGCAAAATTTTGCAAAGTAGAAAAAAATCTGTCGACGATGGTTTAAATATTGACTGGTCTACTGCCGAATCATTAGCTTTTGGTTCATTATTAGATGAGGGTTTTCCAGTTCGATTTGTAGGACAAGATTCTGGAAGAGGAACATTCAGTCAGAGACATTCAGTTTTAAGAGACCAAACGAATAACTCTAGATATATTCCATTAAATAATATTTCAAAACATCAAAAAAAATTTGAAATTGTTGACAGTTTTTTGTCGGAACTTGCGGTTTTAGGATTTGAATATGGATATAGTTTAGTAGAACCAAATACGCTTACTCTTTGGGAAGCTCAATTTGGTGATTTTGCTAATGGTGCACAAGTTATAATCGATCAATTTATCTCTTCTGGTGAAAGAAAATGGCAAAGAGCTTCAGGTTTGGTTATGTTATTACCTCATGGCTATGAGGGTCAAGGCCCAGAACATTCTTCTGCTAGACTTGAAAGATTTTTACAATTGTGTGCAAATGATAATCTCCAAGTTATGAATTGTACAACTCCAGCAAATTATTTTCATGCTCTACGTAGACAAATACACCGCGATTTTAGAAAACCACTTGTAATCATGACTCCTAAATCTTTGTTAAGAAACAAATTTTGTGTGTCAACCATTGATGATTTTAGTAAGCAAACATCATTTCACCGAATAATGTGGGATCATGCATTAAGCGATCAATCTAAAAATTTTATTAAATTAAAAAAATCTAGTGAAATAAAAAAAGTTATAATTTGTTCAGGAAAGGTATACTTCGATCTTTTAAATGCTAGAGAAAAGTTAAAAAGAGATGATGTGGTAATGTTTAGAATAGAGCAACTTTATCCTTTTCCAGCAAAGAGTTTGGTAAAAGAACTTAAACCATATGCTAAAAATGCTAATTTTTATTGGTGTCAGGAAGAGCCAAAAAATATGGGAGCATGGTTTTCAGTGAGAGATTATATACAATGGACATTGGATACCATTAAAGCTAAAAATAAAGAAGTTTCTTATATTGGAAGAAGTCCTGATGCATCACCAGCCACTGGATATGCTAAAAGGCATCAACTTGAGCAACAAGAAATTATAAATGAAGTATTTAATCAATGAGTGAAAAAATTTTAGTACCTACTTTAGGTGAAAGTATTACAGAAGCAACAGTTTCTAAATGGTTGAAAAAAAAAGGTGAAACAGTTGAGGCGGATGAAGCAATAGTAGAACTGGAAACTGATAAAGTAAATTTAGAAGTTCCTTCCCCTATTAGTGGGATATTATCAGAAATTAGTTTTAAAGATGGGGATACAGTTGAAGTTGGAGCTGTATTAGGCTCAATTTCTGAAGGGAATGTTGATATTAAAAATGTACCCGAAAGCAAAAAAGAACTTGAGAATAATGAAGAGAAAGAATTTAAAGATCAGAAAAGCAATGTAATTAATTTAGATATAGAAAAAAACCTCAAACTAAGTTAAAAGATCCATTAGTATTAACCGAAGATAATTCAATGGAGCTATTAGAAGAAGAGCCTTTACTTTTAACTGAGGAAGTAGAAACAGAGGAAACCTCACAACAACCAATTATTCTTTCACCTGCAGTTAGAAAAATGGTTGCAGAAAAAAATATCAACTTAGATAATGTTAAGGGAACAGGCAAAGCAGGAAGAATTTTAAAAGGTGATCTAATTAGCATGATGGGAGCCAACCCACAACCCAACCAGAGAAGAATTCAATACGGTGAAGAAGAAAGAATTAAAATGACTCGTTTAAGACAAACGATTGCAAAAAGATTAAAACAAGCTCAAGACAATGCAGCAATGTTAACTACTTTTAACGAGGTAGATATGTCTGGGATTATTGCAATGAGAAAAGATAACCAAGAAGATTTCAAAAGCAGATACGGAATAAAGCTTGGTCTAATGTCTTTTTTTGTAAAAGCTTGTGTCGTTGGACTCAAATTATTTCCAGCAATTAACGCTGAGATAGAAGATCAAGACATAATTTATAAGAATTATTATAATATTAGTTTTGCTGTTGGAACTGAAAAAGGTTTAGTAGTTCCAGTGCTTAGAAATGCAGATGAGATGTCATTTGCTGAAATAGAACAAGAAATAAAAAAATTATCTGAAAAAGCAAACATAGGTAGTTTAACAATTGAGGACTTACAGGGAGGTACGTTTACAATTAGTAATGGAGGTGTATATGGTTCCATGCTTTCAACACCAATATTAAACCCTCCTCAATCAGGTGTATTAGGTATGCATAATATTGTCGAAAGGCCAGTTAATGATAATGGTGAGATAAAAATAAAACCAATAATGTACTTAGCCTTGTCTTATGATCATAGAATTATTGATGGAAAGGAATCCGTGTCGTTCTTAAAAACTATTAAAGAAAATTTAGAAGACCCTAGAAGATTGTTTTTAAATATCTAATGGCTGAAAAATTTGATGTTACTGTAATTGGGGGAGGACCTGCAGGATATGTTTGTGCGATCAGATTATCACAATTAGGATTAAGAACTGCATGTGTAGAATCCAGAGGATCCTTGGGAGGCACTTGTCTTAACATAGGATGTATTCCATCTAAAAGCCTATTAAATATGTCAGAAAGTTTTCATAGAGCTAAAAACTTCTCTGATATTGGCATCGAAACGGGGGATATTAAGCTTAATCTGGAAAAAATGATGAATAATAAAAACAGCTCGGTTGAAACACTTACAAAAGGAGTGGAGTTTTTATTTAAAAAAAACAAAGTTACTTACATTAAAGGGGTAGGATCTTTTAGTGGAAAAAATGAAATTTTAGTCAAAAATGATAAATCAGAAATAAAAATTAAAACAGAAAAAACCATAATAAGCACAGGATCAGAGCCTTTATCTCTTCCAGGCATAGATTTTGATGAAGAAAAAATTCTTTCATCTACAGGAGCTCTAAATATTTCTAAGCTTCCAAAAAAAATGGTTGTTGTTGGGGGTGGGTATATTGGATTGGAGATGGGTTCTGTTTGGTCAAGATTAGGAACTGAGGTTCACGTCATAGAATATTTAGATCACATCACCCCAGGACTCGATAAAGAAATTTCAAATGAATTTATGAAAATTTTAAAAAAACAGAATATTAAATTTGAATTAAATACTAAAGTTGAAAAAATTACTAAAAATGACAAAGGAGTAATTATACAAACGACAAATAAAGATTCAAAAAATAATATTGAAGCTGACGTAGTTTTGATTTCTGTTGGAAGAAAACCTTATACAGATAAATTAAATTTAGAAAAAATTGGAGTAAATCTTGATAAAAAAGGAAAAATTACAGTTAACAAAAATTTTGAAACCAATGTAAAAAATGTTTATGCAATAGGAGATGTTATAGATGGACCTATGTTGGCTCATAAAGCTGAGGAGGAAGGAATAGCTGTAGCAGAGCTAATTGCTGGACAGTCAGGTCATGTGAATTATGATATCATACCAGGTGTAATTTATACATCACCAGAGGTAGCCTATGTTGGTAAAAATGAGGAAGAATTAAAAGAAAAAAAAGTAAACTACAAAGTAGGTAAATTTCCGTTTATGGCAAACTCAAGAGCTAAAGCAATAAATGAGCCAGAGGGATTCGTCAAAATATTAGCTGAAAGTACAACCGATAGAGTATTGGGAGTACATATAATTGGACCTCATGCTGGAGAAATGATTGCAGAAATGTCCGTAGCAATGGAATTTGGCGCTAGTTCTGAAGATATTGCAAGAACATGTCATGCCCATCCTACTTTTTCAGAAGCGATAAAAGAAGCTGCTTTATCTGTAGATAAAAGACAAATTCACTCTTAGTATATTTCATAATTTATTTATGAAATATCCTGTCCTAATACCTAATATATTTAACTTCCCTTTTACATATGAAAGTGACTTAGATCTTAAAGTAGGAGATTACGTTTATGTTCCTTTTGGAAAATCAAAAATAACAGGAGTTGTATGGAATGAATTTGAAAAAAAAAATAACAAAAATTTTCAGATAAAAAAAATTCTTAAAAAAATAGAAATTGAACCACTTAAAAAAGAAATTATAACCTTTTTGAATTGGTTTTCTGAATACAACTTAGTGCCAAAAGGAATGTGTTTAAAACTACATTTACTTAGTGGAGAAGCAATTACTAATTATGAAGATGAAAATTATTTATCCTATAATAAACAAAAGTTTGTAAATAAGTTTACCTTGTCTTCAGATCAAAGAGAAATATTTGAAGAAATGTCAAAAAAAAATAATAAATTTAGGGTCCATCTTTTACAAGGGACTACAGGTTCAGGAAAAACAATTGTTTATTTTGAGCATATAAAACAATTGTTAGAAAAAGGCTATCAAGCAATGATTCTACTACCTGAAATTGGTTTAACCAAAGAATTTGAGAATAAATTTGAGGAATTTTTTGGTTTCAGTGCTGCTGTGTGGCACTCTGGAATAACACCTAAAAAAAAGAAAATAATATGGAGTGGAGTGTCATCAGGAAAAATTAATGTAATTATTGGAGCTCGTTCATCATTATTTTTACCATTTAAAAATCTTGGAATTATAGTTGTAGACGAAGAGCACGATCAATCATTCAAACAAGATGAAGGAGTAATTTACAATGCAAGAGACATGGCAATTGCTAGAGCTAATTTTGAAAATATCCCTATCAATCTTGTTACTGCTGTACCCTCAATAGAAACATATGCAAATATTAAGAAAAAGAAATACTCTATTTCACGTTTAACTAAAAGATATAAAGATGCAAATTTACCTTCATATGAAATAATAGACTTAAACAAAAATAAGTTAAATAAACAATCATGGATTGCTAATAAAACTTTAGAAAAGGTAAATAATCACTTAAAAAAAAATGACCAAGTATTATTTTTTATTAATAGAAGAGGTTTCGCTCCTTATGTTCTTTGTAAGAAATGTTTAAATGTTTATTCCTGTCCAAATTGTTCAATAAATTTAGTATATCACAAACATAAAAATAAATTACTTTGTCATTATTGTGGTTTTCAATCTCAGTTAAGCAGGAATTGTAAGAAAGGTGAAGTATGTGATTTTGTTTTTAGTGGCCCTGGGGTAGAGAGAATTTCTGAAGAGGTTAAACTCAAATTCCCAAATAATAAAATATCAATTTTTTCAAGTGATACCATGAATAAAAAATCTTCTAAAAAAAAATTAGAAGATATAGTTAAAGGAAAAGTAGATATACTTATTGGTACACAATTAATTTCTAAAGGTTTTCATTTTCCAAAATTAAACTGCATTGTTATTTTAGATATTGATCTTAATTCAAATGGACATGATTTAAGAACTGCGGAAAAAAACTTACAACTCTATCACCAATTATCTGGACGGGCTGGCAGAACCGGTAATCCAGCTACAGTATATTTTCAAACATACAACTCAAACCAAAGTATTATAAATCAAATAACAAATCCTGATCCTTTTATTTTTTTAGAAAATGAATTAAAATTAAGAGAGAAAAATAATCTACCACCTTATGAAAGATTTGTTTCATTAATACTCACCTCTTCAAATGAAAGAAGTTTAGAAAAAGAGTCGATGGTTATAAAAAAAATGTTATCAGAATCCTTAAACGACAAAATTTTGGGACCTGTTAATGCACTTATATATCGAGTTAGACGAAAGTATAGGCAGAGACTTTTGATAAGATCTAAAAAGGGCTCTAATATTCAAAAAAGACTGAGTAAAATCTTAATTAAATACAAATTACCTAAGGAAATAAAACTAACAGTTGATGTTGACCCAATAACCTTCAATTAATTGAAAAATTTTACACTTTTAGTCAATCTGTTACTTGAAGACACTAAACTCATATGCTACTTAATCCAAAAAAATCTACTAAAATAAAGAGTTAAAATTGAGTAAAAATAACAGTTTTTCGGTAACTACAGCTGGCAGATATTCTCTAGCGTTATATGAACTTGCTAGAGAAAATAATTCACTAGATGAAGTGGAAGAACAATCAATATCTTTATTAAAGCTAATAGATGAAAGCAAAGATTTTAGTTCATTAATAAAAGATCCAACTAACTCTGTAAATGAACTTCAGGATGTAATTAATAAAATTTCCAGTAATTATAAATTAAATTCCCTTCTATCAAAATTCTTGGGATTTCTTATATCTAAAAGAAGATTTTTTTATGTAAAAACAATTCTTCAAGATTTTGTTGATACTTGTTCAAAAAAAAGAGGGGAAGTAAAAGCTGAACTTATCTCTTCTAAAGAATTATCAGGAGATCAAGTAAGTAAAATAAAAGATGAATTATCTCAAAATTTTAACGCAAAAATAAAATTAGACTATAAATATGATAAAGGTTTAATTGGAGGTTTGGTAATACAAGTTGGTAGTATTATGGTAGACACCTCTATTAAAAATAAATTACAACAAATCGAAAATACAATGATAGAGGCTTAAATGGAAATAAATCCTTCAGAAGTTACAAAAATATTAAAAGAACAAATTAAAAAGTTTGGTGACAAAGCCGAGGTTACTGAAGTTGGTCAAGTTTTATCAGTAGGAGATGGTATAGCAAGAATTTACGGATTAGATAATGTTCAAGCTGGAGAAATGGTTGAATTTTCTGATGGCTCAAAAGGAATGGCATTAAACTTAGAGAGTGAAAATGTAGGTGTTGTTATTTTTGGTGATGATAAAGCAGTTAAAGAAGGCGATACTGTAAAAAGAACTGGTGCGATTGTTGATACACCAGTTGGAAAAGAATTACTTGGTAGAGTAGTTGATGGTTTAGGAAACCCAATTGATGGAAAAGGTGCATTAGATAAAAGTTTAAAAAGAAGCAGGGTTGAGGTCAAAGCCCCTGGCATAATTCCCCGTAAGTCAGTTAGTGAACCAATGCAGACAGGTCTTAAATCAATTGACAGTCTAGTTCCAATTGGAAGAGGACAAAGAGAATTAATTATTGGTGACAGACAAACTGGAAAAACAGCAGTTGCAATTGATGCTATTATAAACCAGAAAAAAATTAACGAGTCAGGTGATGAGAAGAAAAAATTATATTGTATTTACGTTGCCGTAGGCCAAAAGAGATCTACAGTTAGACAAATTGAAAAAACATTAGAAGAAGCTGGTGCAATGGAGTACACAACAATAGTAGCAGCAACAGCATCAGATGCAGCACCTTTGCAATTTTTAGCCCCATACACCGGATGTACTATGGGTGAATATTTTAGAGATAATGGAATGCATGCTTTAATAATATATGACGATTTATCAAAACAAGCTGTTGCTTACAGACAAATGTCTCTATTGTTAAGAAGACCTCCTGGAAGAGAAGCTTATCCTGGTGATGTCTTTTATCTACACAGTAGATTACTTGAAAGAGCAGCAAAATTAGGTGATGAACATGGTGGAGGCTCTTTAACAGCTCTTCCGATTATCGAAACTCAAGGAGGTGACGTTTCTGCATTTATACCAACAAATGTAATCTCAATTACTGATGGACAAATTTTCCTTGAAACTGAACTTTTTAACCAAGGTATCAGACCAGCAATTAATGTTGGTTTATCTGTATCAAGAGTTGGATCGTCTGCTCAGACAAAGGCCATGAAAAAAGTTTCAGGATCAATGAAGTTAGAATTGGCCCAATATAGAGAAATGGCTGCATTTGCTCAGTTTGGTTCAGACCTTGATGCATCTACTCAAAAATTACTAAACAGAGGTTCAAAGTTAACTGAACTATTAAAACAAAATCAATATTCACCAATGACAGTTGCAGAACAAGTCATTTCTGTATTTTGTGGAGTTAGAGGACATCTTGATGATATTGAACAAAAGGATATTGCAAGTTTCGAGAATAAAATTATTGAAAAATGCAAAGCTGAAAAGCCAGATATAATTGAGTCAATCACTGCTTCAGGAAAACTTGAGGATAATAAAGAGAAAGAATTGAATGAAATTATTTTACAACTTAAGAAAGATTTTAACGCATAAAAAATAATGGCTAGTTTAGACGATCTAAAAAAAAGAATATCAAGTGTTAAGTCTACGCAAAAGATTACAAAGGCAATGAAAATGGTTGCAGCTGCAAAACTAAGAAGAGCACAAGAAAATGCTGAAAAAGGAAGACCTTACTCTGATAAAATGAATAATATTATTTTAAATTTATCAAATGGCATCTCAGATATTGAAAATGCTCCAAAACTTTTATCTGGGACTGGGGAAGACAAAGTGCATTTATGTGTTGTAATGACATCAGATAGAGGTCTTTGTGGAGGTTTTAATACGAATATTATTAAAAAAGCTAAACTATATTTTCAAAAAATTTTAGAT
>CACJBW010000014.1 GCA_902591775.1 uncultured Pelagibacteraceae bacterium | reverse complement strand
TTTCGTCCAATATTGAAAAGTTATCAACTAATTTTTTAATATCCTCTATTGAAGTATCTGTAATTTTATTTAGATCCTTTACTTCAAGTATCATTTGAGAGAGATTCTGAAATGCTTTTTTAAAGCCTCTATCAATAACTTTTATCTTATTAAAATTAAGATTATATTCTTCCACAACTTCAATTTCTGAAACAACAAAAGTTTTTGAGTATGCAATGTTTGTGGAAAACTCAGTAAAATTGAAGGTTAAAAATATAAAAAATATATATAAACAAATAGGAATTTTTTTTTTAAATAAAAACATAACTTTGTTATATGACATCAAATAAATTAACATACAGTAAGAGCGGAGTTAATATTCCAAAAGCGGATAGTTTTGTTAAGTTCATAAGTTCACTAACTAGAAAATCAAGTAAAAGTGGTGATTTTAAGAATATAGGTGGTTTTGGTGCAGTTTCTACAATTCCAAGAAAGTTCAAAGAACCTAACATAGTTACAAGTACTGATGGAGTAGGCACTAAAATTGAGATTGCAAATGATCTAAATAAATTTGATACAATTGGAATTGATCTTGTGGCTATGTGTGTAAACGATTTGTTAGTTCAAGGAGCTAAACCATATTTATTCTTAGACTATATATCGTTGAGTAAAATAAATTTAAGAAAATTAAAAAATTTGGTTAGAGGAATTGTTAATGGGTGTAATATAGCTGGCTGCAAATTAGTTGGTGGTGAAACTGCAGAAATGCCTGGGACATATTCAAAGGGTAAATTTGATATTGCAGGTTTTGCTGTCGGTCTTGTTGAAAAAAAAAAAATACTCCACAATAAGATTAAAAATAATGACCTCATTTTAGCAGTACCATCAAATGGACTACACTCAAATGGATTTTCATTAGTAAGATATGTAATTAAAAAAAAAAGAATTAATCTAAAAACAAATAAATTCCTTAAAAAAGAATTAATTAGACCAACTAAAATTTATGTTAAAGAAATATCAATAATAAATGAAAAAAATTTGATTAATGGATGTGCAAATATAACTGGTGGTGGATTAGCAGACAATCTTAAAAGAATAATTCCAAAAAACCTAGGTGCAGAAATAAGCCTAAATAACATTAAAACGTTAAAAATTTTTAAATGGTTACATAAGATGGGCGTAACTGAAAATGAAATGTTAAAAACTTTTAATTGTGGTGTTGGCTTTTGTTTGGTTATAAATCCAAAAAATTTAAATAAAATAATTAGATATTTTGGAAGAAACTTTAAACCCTACGTAATTGGTAAAATTGTTAAAAATTCAAAAAAAGTTAAATTAAGTGGAAAAATATCCTGGTAAAAGAAAGATAGCTGTCTTTATTAGTGGTAGAGGAAGTAATTTAAAAAATTTAATAAAACACTCAAAAAAAAAAAATTCTTTAATTAAAATTATATTAGTTATTTCAAATAATCCAAATGCCAAAGGTTTAAAGTATGCTTCTAAATCAAAAATAAAAATTTATGGTATAAAATTTAAAAATAAATCAAGTTTTGAAAATAATTCACTTAAATTACTAAAAAAATATAATATAGATTTACTTTGTTTAGCTGGTTTTATGAAAATATTGTCAGGTAATTTTATAAAAAAATTTTCTAAACCAATATTAAATATTCACCCTTCACTTTTACCTAAATATAAAGGATTGAATACCCATGAAAAAGCAATCAAAAATAAAGATAAATTTGCAGGAGCTTCAATTCATAAGGTAACAGAAAAATTAGATTCGGGTAAAGTTATTTTACAAAAGAAAGTGAAAATTCTAAAATCAGATACTGTGAGAAGTTTGGAGAAAAAAGTTCTTAAAATTGAGCATCAAATTTATCCAAAGGCTATTGATAAGTTTTTATCTAATCTTTAAAAAAAAAGTCTAACTCAATCTTGGCATTCTCTACACTATCTGATCCATGGACAGAATTTTTATCAATTGAAATACCATATTTTTTTCTAAGTGTCCCCTCTTCTGCATCTTTAGGATTTGTTGCTCCCATCAATTTTCTATTTTCAGAAACCGCGTTATCTTTTTGAAGACACATAACAACAATAGGTCCGGAGGATAGATAAGCACATAAATCATTGTAAAATGGTTTAAACTCATGAACTTTGTAAAACTTTTCGGACTCATCTTTTGAAATATGAATTTTTTTTTCTTTTAAAATTTGAAATCCATTATTTTTGAATTCATTTTTAATCTGATCTTGCAAATTTCTTTCAACAGCATCTGGTTTAATTATAGATAATGTTTGTTCAATATTACTCATAATTCTCCTCAATAAATTTATTTAATAATCTAACACCATATCCTGTTGCGCCACCAGAATTTAGTGCTCCTGCATATTTAGAAAATGCCATTCCAGCAATATCTAAATGCGCCCAAGGTGTTTTATTAACTATAAATCTTTGTAAAAATTGAGCTGCGGTAGTTGACCCAGCTCCTCCAATATAATTAATATTTTGCATATCAGCATTATTTGAGTTCATTAATTTATTATAATTTTCGTGTAAAGGCATTTCCCATACTTTTTCATCTACCTGTTCTCCAGCAACAAAAAGTTGTGTCGACAATTTTTTATTGTTCGACCATAGACCAGCATATTCGGATCCTAATGCAACGATTATTGCTCCAGTTAATGTGGCTAAGTCTATGATTAAACTTGGTTTAAACCTCTTCTCCGTATAAGTGAGTGCATCTGCTAAAACTAATCTTCCCTCAGCATCAGTATTCAAAACTTCAATGGTTTGTCCGCTGTAAGATTTTACAATATCTCCAGGTCTTTGTGCATTTGCTCCAGGCATATTTTCGACTAATCCTACAACTCCAACTGCATTGATTTTAGATTTTCTTAAAGCCAGAGTTTTCATAAGACCAACTACAGTTGCAGAGCCTGCCATATCATATGTCATGTCCTCCATAAATTTTGCAGGCTTAAGTGAAATTCCTCCAGTATCAAAACAAACACCTTTCCCAACGAAGGCTAAAGGTTTTGATTTATTTTTATTTCCATTCCATTCTATTGTCACCATATAAGAACCTCTTATGCTTCCTTGTCCGACACCAAGCAATGCATTAAAACCTAATTTTTTCAATTTTTTTTGATCATAGATTGTAACTTTTAATCCAAACTTTCTCAGTTTAGAAATTCTTTTTGCATATTCATCTGGATGCAAAATATTACCAGGTTCGGAAACTAAATCTCTTGTAAGAAAAACTCCTTCCAAAAGTGCATTTAATTTATTTCTTAATAAATTTTTCTGTTTAAAGTTACTACCGACAACACTTAAATTTATATTAACTTTATTTTTTTTATCAGTTTTATAAAGATTAAAATTATACGATTTAAGCTGTGCTCCATGAAGAAATTTTTCTAATTGCACATTAGTTAAAGAATTATTTTCTACATTAATAAAAGAATTTTCTTTCTTATTTTCTTTTAAAAAAACATATAATTTTGAACCAAGTTTTTCAAAATCCAGTGAAATTTTTGAATTGATGCAATTTACAAATATATAACTTTTGTCGTTATAATCTTTTGCCAGAAAATTTTGTTCAGAGAAAAGTTTATTAGAAAATACTGATTTTGATAATTGTTTAATCTCTTTATATTTTATAACTTTTTGGGTCAGCAGAATAATCTCATTATCTTTTGCGATTTTTGGTACTTTATTTAAAAAATTTAAATTTAGCTTCATTTTTTTGAAATTTTTATTAGATAATGTTGTATATTTATTAAAACAATAATTTCAATGAATAAATTAATATTTCGTAAATTTTCTTTAGATATACTAAATTTCTTTTTAATAGCCTCATTTAGCATTACTTTTATTGTTTGGATTATACAAGCAGTAAACTTTTTAGATTTAGTATCTGACGATGGTCACAGCCTTAAAGTATATTTTTACTACGTTACATTAAATTTGCCAAAAATATTCAGTAAAACAATCATTTTTGTATTTTTCATATCCATATTTTATGTAATTAACAAATATGATAATGCAAATGAATTAATCGTATTCTGGAATAATGGAATAAAAAAAATATATTTTATAAATTTTATTTGTAAGCTCTCAATATTTTTTTTAATTTTACAACTATTTCTAAACTTAATTGTTGTTCCAAAATCTCAAAGTTTAGCGAGACAATATATAAAAGATTCTAATATTGATTTTTTACCAAAATTAATTTCAGAAAAAAAATTCATAAATGTTGTAAAAAATCTTACTATTTTTGTTGAGGAATATAAAAATGATGGTGTTCTCAATAAGATATATATCAATGAAAAAATTAACAACAACCAATCAAAGATAATTGTTGCTGATAGTGGAAAGATTATAAAAAAAAATAATCAGTTTTTTTTAAGACTTTATGACGGAGGTATTATAAATATTAATAAAAAAAATTCATTTGCTTTGAATTTTTCTGAGACAGATTATGATTTATCAAATTTTTCAACAAAATCTATTACTCATCCAAAAACTCAGGAAATTGATTCAGATATTTTGTTAAGTTGTTTTAAAGATTTTTTTTTAAATATTTATAGAAATGGTTATGAATTATTTAAAATTACGAAAAAGCAAACATGTGAAGGCAGGAAACTAAAGTCGATTAGTGATGAGTTATATAAAAGATTAATTTTGCCATTCTACACTTTGGTAATTTCACTTATAGCTGCAAGCTTAATTATTGAACCAAAGTCTAAATATTTATTAAAATTCCATAAGATAAATATTTTTTTAATTGGAAGTTTTATAATTGTAATATCTCAGTTAAGTCTGAAATTTTTGTTAAACTCTATTAGTATGATTTATTTAATATCTTTTATGCCAATAATATTTTTATTTCTTTTTTATTTATTATTACTTTTAACAAACAAGTTTAAATTAAACTACCTATGATTATGAAACAACATGAAAGGTATTTAACAAGTTTATTTTTAAAAAATATTTTAATTATAGTCGTGGTTTTTGTTTTTTTAAGTTTTTTTTTAAATATTTTTGAGGAAATTAAATATTTTGAAAATAAAAAAAGTGAGGCCTATATTCCAATTTTTTTGACAATATTAAATATTCCTTCAATTGTGTTTGAAATTCTTCCATTTATATTTTTATTAGGTGTTATGTTTTTTTTTATAAATTTGTATGAAAAAGATGAAATTGAGTTACTAAGAAGTAATGGGATAGATAACTTAAAAATTACAATAATAATTTCTATTGTTTCAATTATGTTGGGTATCCTCTTAATAGTATTGTATTATTCATTTTCAGCTAACCTAAAAAGTTTATATCTTAATATTAAGTACAAGTATTCAAATACAGGTGATCATTTAGCAGTAGTGAATGAGGGTGGTTTGTGGATTAAAGAAAAAAGTATTGATAATAAAAAAATTTTTATTATCAACGCTAAAAATTATAAAATTAATAGTCTTGAAAGATTAGAGATCACTGAGCTTAGCAATAACTATGAGCTGTTAAGTACAATAGTTTCTGAAAAAGCAGATATTAGAGAAAAAACTTGGACCTTAAGCAATGTAAAAATTTATTCTCAAGATAAAAAAACAAAATTTTTAGATAATTACCTTTATTCATCTTCTTTTGACGAAAAAATTATATCTAACTTATATTCCAATCTTAACTCTCTAAATATTTTACAGTTAATAAAATTAAAAGATAACTATAAATCAATTGGGTATTCAGCGACAGAGGTAAGTTTACATCTTAACAAGATTTATAGTCTACCAATATACCTGACACTTACTACAATTATAGGAGCATTATTAATGTTTAAATTAACATTTATAAAATCAAAATTTTTTTTAGTTGTAGTTGGAGTATTAGTTTCTGTAGTATTTTATTATATAAATTATTTTTCAGTATTATTTGGAAAAAATGAAACATTGCCTGTTGAAGTTGCTGTATGGTTGCCTCAACTTCTGATACTTCTTATTTGTACACTGGGATTAACTAAGCTAAATGAAAATTAAAATTTTAAGAACATTACTGGTATTAATTATTGTATCAATTTACTCAAATTTAAATGCAAAAACAATATTTTTTGATTCAAAAAACATAAAAATCGATACTGAAGGTAATATGATTTATGCGACTGAAGGAATTGCAAAAATCCCAGCAAAAAAATTAAAAATTATTGGTGAAAAATTTATTTATGACAAATTGAACTCAGAATTAATAATTTTTGATAATGTAGAATATATTGATGAAGAGAAAGATATAATAATTAAGAGTCAAAAAATGATTTATAATGAGTCTAACAATAAGGTTTTTACTCAGAATGAAACATTTTTGGATTTAGAAAATAAATATGATATTAAATCCTCGAATATTTCTTTCGACAGAAATTTAAATATTATATCAAGCAATGAAATCACAGAAATAAACGACAAAATAGATAATAAATTTATATTCGAAAGAGGATTAATATTTGATACAATTGGAGAAATTATATCATCTGAAAAAATATTTATCAAAGATCAGAATCTAAATAATTATTCTTTTGAAAATTCAAAATTAAATTTAAAAGATAATGAGATCGCTGGAAAAGATGTAAAAGTTGATTTTATAGATAATTTCTTTGGAAATGAAAATAATGATCCAATTCTAAAAGGTTCAAGTATTGTATCTAATAATCAAAATACCAAAATTTATAAGACAGTTTTTAGTACTTGTAATAAAAAAAATAAAAATTGTAGAGGTTGGGAATTACAAAGTGAAATATTTACACATAATAAGTCTAAAAAATTATTTGAATATGAAAAATCTTGGTTGAAAGTTTTTGAAAAAAAAATTATTTATTTACCTTATTTCAATCATCCAGATCCTACAGTAAAAAGAAAATCTGGTTTTCTAACACCTTTTTATAAAGGTTCAAGTAATTTGGGTTCTTCTTTAACCATACCTTACTTTTACTCTATATCAAATTCTAAAGACTTTACTTTCAAGCCAAGATTTTATTTAGACAATGACTATATATTTCAAAGTGAATACAGGGAAGCTCTCAAAAATTCAAATTTGATAGCAGATTTTAGTTTCAATAGAAAAGACAATACTAGTAGTCATTTTTTTACAGAACTAGAGGGAAAGTTAGAGGATAATACAAACTATAAAATACAAATTCAAAATGTTTCAAATGACAGCTATCTAAAAATACATAACATTAAAGAATATACTCCGCTCATTGATAGTGAAAGCACTTTGTCATCTTACATAAGTTTAGAGAAGGATATAGATGAGAATACTAAATTCGATACTACTGTTAAATTATACGAGGATTTGTCAAAGGAAGATAGTGATAAATATCATTATATTTTCCCTGATTTTAATTTTTCAAAAGAAATTAATTTAGATGAAAGCTATAATGGAAATTTCCAATTCTTATCAAATGGATTTCAAAAAGTTTATGAAACGAATAAATATGAAGCACTAATTAATAACGATTTTAATTTTAATTCTTTCGATTACATAACTAAACAAGGTATGGTCTCTGATTATAGTTTCTTGTTAAAAAATTTTAATAGTTACTCTGAAAATTCAACTAATTATGAGAAGAAAAACGACCACGAAATCTTTGGAACACTTCTATTAAAATCGGAATTACCCCTTAAAAAAGAATTAGAAAATTCTACTAACTTTTTAAAACCAATATTACAATTAAGAGTTAGTCCAACAAATGGAAAGAATATTTCAGGGAGCGATACGCGTATAGAATTTGATAATCTTTTTTCACCAAATAGAATAGGAAGATCAGATATGGTTGAGAAAGGTAATTCAATTACATTAGGGGTTGAATTTGAAAAACAAAATCTTAGTGACAATAAAGTTTTGGGTTTAAATCTTGGAAATGTATTGAAAGATAAAGAGAATAATGATCTTCCCACAAAAACAAAATTAAATCGAACAAGATCGGATATAGTTGGAAATATTTACTATAAATTGAATAAAAATTTAGAATTTAATTATGATTTTTCATATGATAGAGATTTAGAATATTCAAATTATGACTCTATTGATGTAACCTTTGGGATAAATAAATTCTTAACTTCCTTTGATTACATAACCGAAAACCATGATTTTGGTGATAGTGAAATTATCAAAAATGACACGAACTATAAATTTACAAATGAACATGCAATTAATTTTAATACTACAAAAGATTTAAAAGATGACTTTACTCAATTTTATAAATTATCATACGAGTATGAAACTGATTGTCTTTTAGCCTCATTTGAATACCAAAAGAACTTTTTTAGAGATGGTGGTTTGGTTCCAGATGAAAGCTTAGTATTCCTTATCAAATTTATTCCTTTTGTAGATATACGTGGAGCAGCTAGTTCAGTTTTTGAAAATTAGATGAATAAAATTAAATATATTTTGTTTGTTGTATTTTTTTTAATTATAAATTTTAATGTCTTTTCAGACTCGATAAAGATTATTGTAAAAGTTGATGATGAAATAATTACAAATATAGATATTAAAAATGAAAAAAAATATTTATTGTTTCTTAATCCTAAATTAGATCAACTTAATAATAATCAAATTAATGAAATAGCAAAAAACTCATTAATTACTGAAATTGTAAAAAAAAAAGAATTAGATAAAATTTACGATATTACTAAAATGGGAAGTTTTTTAGACTCCATTGAACAAAGATTTTTAAAAAATAAAAATATAAAAAATAAATCTGATTTCATAAAGAGATTAAAAAAAAAAGACCTTGGGTATGATAATATTATGAACAAATTACATATTGAAGCCTTATGGAATCAGCATATTTATAATAAATTTTCAAAAAATGTTAGAATAAATAAAGAGGACATGAGAAAAAATATTTTAATTCAATTCCAAAATGAAAAAAAAAAATATGAGTATGATCTTTCAGAAATTCTTTTTACAGAAAATGTAAGTGAAACTTTTGATGAAACATTAAAAAAAATCGAAAAGAGTATAATTAATGTTGGTTTTGAAAACACAGCTAATATTTTTAGTATCTCGAGCTCTTCAAAGAATGGAGGACTGATTGGTTGGGTTAATGAATTACAAATTTCAGAAAATATAAAAAAACACTTAATTAAATTAAAAATAGGTCAAGTAAGTAATCCTATAAAAATTGGGGGAGGATACTTGATAATAAAGCTCAATAATAAAAAGGAATTCAGCCAAAAAGTTGAATTAGAAAATGAGGTAAATGAATTAATTGCTAAAGAAACTAACAGACAATTAAATACATACTCAGTTATATTTTATAAAAAATTAAAAAAAAACACAAAAATAAATGAACTTTAATAAAATATTAGTAGTGCTTGGTGAGCCAAATAGCATATTTTCTGAAGTTTTATTTAAATACTTTAATTTAAAAAGTTTTAAAAAAAATAAAAACATAATAATTTTAGTGGGTAATAAAAAATTAATTTTCAAACAAATGATGAAGTTAGGATATGATTTAAATATTAATCAAATTAATCACATAGAAAAAGCAAGAAAACATAAAATAAATCTGATTAATATTGATTATAAATTCAAGAAACCCTTTTCTAAAATAAGCAGTTCATCGAATAGATATATTGAGAGTAGTTTTAAAAAAGCATTACAATTAATAAAAGTTAATAAAATATCAAAATTAATTAATGGGCCTATTTCAAAAAAATATTTTTTGAAGAAAAAATTTCCTGGCATCACTGAATATGTAGGATTTAAAACAGACACAAAAAATCCTGTAATGCTTATTTATAACGAGAAACTATCAGTTGTTCCTTTAACAACTCATATACCTTTAAAAAACGTAGTTAAATTCATAGAAAAAAAAAAAATTATAGATAATATAATTAAAGTTGATGTATTTTATAAATCAAAATTAAAGAAAATACCCAAAATTGCTATTTTAGGATTAAATCCACATTGTGAAACAACAGATAAAATTAGTGAAGAAAAAACTGAAATAATCCCAGCAATTAATTATTTAAAGAAAAAAAAAATAAAAATATCTGGTCCTTTTTCTGCTGATACTTTTTTTTTAAAAAAAAACATAAAAAAATTTGATGTCGTTGTTGGTATGTATCATGACCAAGTATTAACCCCAATTAAAACATTATTTAAATTTAAAGCAATAAATGTAACCGTGGGATTGCCTTTTATAAAAGTAACACCTGATCATGGTCCAAATGAAGAAATGATAGGTAAAAATATTTCTAATCCATCATCGATTATTTATGCTTTTAAATTCCTAAATAAGATAAATGATTTTTAATCCTAAGAAAAGTTTAGGACAAAATTTTCTAGTTGATGAAAAAATTTTAAATAAAATTATTGATATTGGGAATGTTAATTTTGAAAACGTAGTGATTGAAGTTGGTCCTGGAAAGGGAGCTTTGACTGATAAAATATTTAAAAAAAAACCCAAAAAACTTACAGTAATTGAAAAAGATGAGAGACTAATTAAATTATTAAATAACAAGTTTGGATCTGAAATTGATATAATAAACAATGACATGATGAAAATTTCTTATGAAGAATATTTACAAGAAAACTTAATTATCTTTGGTAACCTACCCTATAATATTTCAACTCAAATTTTAACAAAGTGGATAAAAATTAACAGTCTAGAAAAATTTTGTAAAAAATTAGTATTAATGTTTCAAAAAGAAGTGGCTGATAGAATAATTGCAGATACAAATACTAAAAATTATGGAAGGCTATCAATAATATCCAACTGGAAAATGAAAATAGAAAAAATAATAGATATAGAACCTAAAAGTTTTAACCCTTCTCCCAAAGTTAAAAGCACTTTATTAGTTTTTGTTCCTAAAAAAAAGTATCATATATTAAAAGATCCTAAAAATTTAGAACACATAACAAATATTTTTTTTAGCCAAAGACGTAAAATGATAAAAAAACCTCTTAAATTTTTATTTAATAATTTTGAAGAGGTTTCTAAAAAACTATCAATTGATTTAAAACTTAGACCTCAAAACTTAGACCATAAGACTTATTATAAGATTTGTGAACTTTATGAGTTAGAGTTAATTAAGTAGTGAACATGTCTTTTAATAATTTTTTTATTAAACCTTAACTTTAAATTTGATTTTTTCTGTAAATTTACAAAATTATTAATCAACTTGTAACATTTTTCTACTTTATCATTTATTACAACAAAGTCATATTTTATCCAGTGCTTCACGTCCTTCTTGAATTGCTTCATCCTTTCTTTAGCAATTTTTTTGTCTTTCTGCTCTCTTTTTAACAATCGTTTAAATAATTCTTTTTTTGATGGTGGTAAAATAAAAATAGTTATTATTTTAAATTTTAATTTTTTTTTTTTAATCTTCTCTGTTCCTTGCCAATCAATATCAAAAATAACATTTTCTCCATTTAATAGATTTTGGATTACAGTTTCTTTTAACGAACCATAATAATTTTTGAATACTTTAGCGTATTCTAAGAATTTATTATTTTTTATCAATTTTAAGAATTTTTTTTTATTAATAAAGAAATAATCTCTTCCATTTTTTTCATTTGCTCTTGGTTTTCTTGTAGTATGTGAAATGGATATTTTATATTTTTTTCTAAGTGAAATTTTTTTTACTAAGGTTGTTTTTCCTGCGCCAGAAGGAGAGGATAAGATTACAATTACCCCTGCTTTTTTTTCGGCCATTAACGTAAAAAATTAGTTTGCTTTATTTTCAATAAATTTTACTGCATCGCCTACAGTTAAAATTTTCTCTGCATCACTATCAGATATTTCAGATCCAAATTCCTCTTCGAAAGCCATAACTAACTCAACTGTATCCAAACTATCTGCACCTAAATCATCAATGAAGCTTGAATCATCATTTACTTTAGCTTCATCAATACCTAAGTGATCAGCAACTATTTTTTTTACTTTATTTGAAATATCATCTGACATTTTGTTCCTTTAGTTATTTTTGTTAATAGATAATTTAAAGATTTTGTCAACTAAAATACATTCCCCCATTAACATGAATGGTTTCCCCAGTGATATAATCTGATAAGTTTGAACATAAAAAAGCAATTGTATTAGCCACATCTTCAGGATTACCAAACTTGTTTAGAGAAATTCTTGATTTTAGCAATTCTGTGTGATCCTTGCTAATTTTGTCAGTCATATCAGAAAGTATGAAACCTGGTGAGACACAATTAACAGTAATGTTTTTTTTCCCATATTCCAATGCTAAACTTTTAGACATCGCAATTATACCAGCTTTTGATGCAGCATAATTTGCTTGTCCAATATTTCCTGAGTGTCCAACAACAGAGGTTATATTTACAATTTTACCCTTTTTTGATTTTAACATTTTTTTTATTACGTTTTTAGTTAAAAAAAACGTTGAGGAAAGATTAATATCAATTACTTTTTTCCACTCTTCTTCCTTCATCCTAATAGAAAGATTATCTATCGTAATTCCTGCGTTATTAATTAGGACATCAATTTTATTTGATAAGATTGTGCTACAGTTATCAACAAATTTTTCAATTTCGTTGTGTTTTGAAATATCAAATTTTAATATATTTATATTTTCATATTTATTCTTAATATTTTTTAATTTTTCTTCATTAGTACCAGTGGCTAAAATATTCGAACCCCCTAAAACAAGCTTTTCTAAAATTGAATTTCCAATTATACCTGTGGCACCTGTAACAACTACATTTAAGTTTTTTAAATCAATCATAAATTCTCTAAATCATTTATATTATTTATTGGAATTAATTTTACATTTCTATCTATTCTTTTTACTAGTCCTGATAATACTTTTCCAGGACCGATTTCAATAAATTTATCACATCCAAGGTTTATCATATTTACAATACTTTCTCTCCAACGAACAGGTTTTTCTATTTGTTCTATTAAAAGGTTTTTAATTTTTTTTGGATCACTAGACGGTTCGGCTGTCACATTCGATACTATCATATTATTTGGAGTAGAAAATTTAACATCATTTAAGTGTTTATCCATAATTTTGGTTGCGGGACTCATTAACATGCAATGAAAAGGCGCTGAAACTGGTAATTTAATATTTTTAATATTTAATTTTTTCAGTTCAATGGTAAGTTTTTCTAGATCATTCAATCTTCCACTTATAACCACTTGACCATTTGAATTATCATTTGCCAAAAAACAATGAAAATTATTTTTATTATTTTGAATTATTTCTTGAACTTTAACTATATTTTCACCTAATACAGCTACCATCCCTCCTTCGTTTTTAGGTACAGCATTTTGCATCGCATTCCCTCTTATTTTTAAAAGTCTTATTGTTTCTCGAAAGTTGATCACATTAGAACAAGCTAAAGCTGAATACTCACCTAAAGAATGGCCAGCAAAATAATCCGCTTTTGTGATATCAAAAGATGTTTCATTTTTAATTACATTAAATATCGCAAAACTAGCAAGGAAGATTGCAGGTTGTGTATTTTCCGTTTGATTTAAAATATCAGGTGGACCTTCAAAAATTATTTTTTTAATAGATAAATTTAATGTATCCTCTGCTTCTTCAAAAAGAACTTTGATATAATCAAAATTATTATAAAGATCTTTGGTCATTCCGACTGATTGTGAACCTTGACCAGGAAATAAAACAGAAAACATAGAAAATATAAGTAAAAACCTTATTTTTTATATTGTAATTAAAAAATTATAATAGTATATCCTCTGTTTTTTGAAAGAAATATTATGAACTTTTACGAGCATACGATTATAGCAAGACAAGATATAAGTCCTAGCCAATTAAAACAAATTGAGGAAAAATATTCTAAAATTGTAGAAAAATTAGATGGGGATATTGTTAAATTAGAAAACTGGGGATTAATGAATTTATCATATTTAATTAAGAAAAATAAAAAAGGTAATTATATACATTTTAAAATTAAAGCTGATGGAAAGATAATATCTGAACTTGAGAAAAACGAGAAAATTGACAAGAACTTATTAAGATATTTAACTGTAAAAGTAAAAAAATTCGATCTAGATAGCAACTACTTCAAAAAAAATGAAGAAAATGAAAACTTACAAAAGAATTAATAATAATGAAAAAAAAAATCAACAAAAAAAAAGGTAAACAAAGTAACTTTGCAAAACTTAGTATTTTTCAAAACCAAAAATACAAATTTAAAAAAAAATGTCCACTCTCAGGCAAAGGTGCTCCAATTGTAGATTATAAAAACATAAAATTATTAAAAAGATATATATCTGAGAATGGAAAAATTTTACCTTCCAGAATAACTTCTGTTAGTCAAAAAAAACAAAGAGAACTATCTTTATCTATTAAAAGAGCAAGAAATTTAGCACTACTTTAAAATGAAAGTCATATTACTTGAAAATGTTAGAAAAATTGGATCAATTGGTGAAATAATTGACGTAAAAAGAGGATTTGCAAGAAATTTCCTTATAGCAAATAAAAAAGCTTTATTTGCATCAAAAGAAAATATTAAAGAAGTTGATAAAATCAAACAAGATTTAAATAAGAAAGATAATGACAAAAAAAAAGAGGCTAAATTAATTCATGAAAAAATAAAAAATAAACAGTATGAAATTAAAAAATTAAGTACTGAAAATAAAGAATTATATGGCTCTGTTAAACCAACAGAAATTTCAAAAGTTCTAGAGGAGGTTGATCAAGTAGAAATAAACCCATCTTTAATACAACCCTCAAAAGAGATCAAATCTATTGGAAGTTTTAAAGTTGAAATAAACCTTCATCCAGACGTACAGACACAAATAATAGTCAACACAATAGCTCAAGAAGACACAAAATAATTATACACAGCTTTCCCCAGTAAAAATTATAATTTGTTTTTCAAAATTTATTCTATAAGTTTCTAATGTGTCTCAATCTCTTAATTTAGTTAAAAATAAATTAGATGAGCTTCCAAACAATATTGAAGCAGAGCAATCAGTAATTGGCTCAATACTACTTTCTAATGAAATATTTGATGAAATTAATATCTTAATTTCCAGCAAAAATTTTTATGATCCAATGCATCAAAAGATTTTTGGTGCTATAGAAAGTCTAATATACAAAGGTCTATTAGCTAACCCTATTACATTAAAAAATCATTTCGAGAATGAGAAGGATGAAATCGATATTCCTGAATATTTGGTTAAAATCACAAAATTTTCTACTTCCTCTAGACAAAGTATTGAATATTCAAAACTTATTTATGATCTTTATGTAAAAAGAGAATTAATTAAAATTTCAGATAACATAATTGATACAGCAAAACTTAATGATCTAAATAATGATGGACAACAAATTATTGAAAATTTTGAAAAATCTTTATTTGATTTAGCTGAAAAAGGATCCTTTAGTTCTTCAATTGTAAAATTTGACGAAGCAATGAAGCAAACCATAGAGATGGCATCTAATGCCTATAAAAATGAGGAAGGTATTGTGGGTGTGCCGTCAGGCCTTAAAGATCTGGATGACAGATTAGGTGGTATGCATAAATCAGATTTGATCATTATTGCTGGACGCCCCTCTATGGGAAAAACAGCTTTAGCTACAAATATTGCGTTTCATGCTGCAAAAAATATTCAAGAAAAAGGAGAAAAATCTTGTATAGCGTTTTTTTCGTTGGAAATGTCATCAGAACAATTGTCAACAAGAATACTTGCTGAACAATCTAGAATTAAATCTAACGATATTAGGCGTGGAAAAATTTCAGAGGAACAATTTGATAAATTCATAGAAACTTCAAAAAATATTGCTGAACTACCTTTGTTCATTGATGAAACTCCAGCCATATCTATCGCTGCTCTTAGTAATAGAGCCAGAAGAATTAAAAGAGTTCATGGACTAGAAATGATTGTAATCGATTACATTCAGTTAATGAAAGGAACAAATTTTAAAGATGGAAGAGTTCAGGAAATTTCAGAAATTACACAGGGTTTAAAAGCTCTTGCTAAAGAATTATCAGTCCCTGTGCTTGCGCTTTCTCAATTATCTCGTGCAGTTGAACAAAGAGACGACAAAAAACCTTTACTTTCAGATTTAAGAGAATCAGGATCAATAGAGCAAGATGCGGATGTTGTAATGTTTGTTTTTAGAGAATCATATTATTTAAAAAATAAAGAGCCAAGACCTGCAACCGTTGAACACGCTGAATGGCAGGCAAAAATGAATGAAATTTCTCATTTAGCTGAACTACTTATACTTAAACAAAGACATGGCCCAACTGGTACTATAATGCTTGAATTTGAGGAAATGTTTACAAAATTTAAAGATATTCAAAATAATTAATATAAATTATAAAAGCTAATATTAAATGTTAGCTAATTTTTACGAAAAAAATATTATCGAAAAACCAAAACTAGTTTTTTCGATCTTGATGTTAATATTAATTACCTCTTTTTACTTTTCTAATGATTTTCGTTTAGATGCAAGTTCAGAAACCTTGTTACTAGAAAACGATCCCGATCTTAAATATCTAAATGAAATAAATGAGAGATATGGTGCTAAGGAATTTCTAGTGCTGACCTACTCCCCAGATAGTAAAATGAATTCGAACGATTCAATTAAAAATCTTTCTGAATTAAAAAACGAGTTAAAGTCATTAAACTGGGTTTATAATGTTGTTACACTTTTAGATATTCCTTTATTAGAAACAACAGATGATAGTTTAATTGAACGTATTCAAAATTTTAAAACGTTAACAAGTAAGAATATAGATAAAGACCGTGGGTTTAATGAAATCTTAAACAGTCCAGTATTTAAAAACTTTGTTATTAGCGAGGACGGAAAAACAAGTGGTATCATTGTATATATAAAACCAAATGAAGCAGTTAAAGATATAAAGACCGATAAAGAATTAGAGGTTTATAAAGATAGAATTAAAAAAGAGCGACATCAAAATATTTTAGAAATTAGAGAAGTAATAAAAAATCATAATCAAAATGCACAGATTTATCTTGGAGGTATTCCAATGATAGCAGATGATATGATGACTTTTATTAAAAATGATATTATTACGTTTGGAATTGGGGTATTGCTTTTTATCATCTTAACACTTTGGTATGTATTCAGAAAAATAATTTGGATAATAATTCCTATCACTAGCTGTTTTTTTTCGGTTGTATTTATGACAGGTTTTCTGGGTTTGGTTGGTTGGAAAGTTACGGTAATTTCATCAAACTTTATCGCGTTAATGTTAATTCTTACAATGGCAATGAATATTCATATGAGTACTAGATTTTTGCAATTAAACAAACAATTTCCAAAAAAGAAAAAAATTGAAATTTTAATTTTGACAACAAGAAAAATGATATGGCCAATATTTTATACTGTCTTGACAACGATATGTGCTTTTATGTCATTAATTTTTAGTGACATAAAACCAATTATAGATTTTGGATGGATGATGACTTTTGGACTAATAACCTCACTAACAATTACATTCACACTTCTACCTTCATTGTTAAGTTTTGTTCAAAACTCAAATGTTCAATTAACTGAGGAAAAGGAGTCAAAAATAACAAGCTATCTGGGAATATTGTCAATTAAAAATAAAAATTACATATTTAGTTTAACTGGAATAATTATATTTTTAAGCATATTTGGTATCTCAAAATTAGAAGTTGAAAATAGTTTCATAAATTACTTTGATAAAAATACTGAGATTTATAAAGGCATGAAGTTAATAGATGAAAAGCTGGGTGGAACAACTCCATTAGAAGTAATTTTAAAATTTCCAAAAGATGAGGATGAAGAAACTGATAGTGAGAATGATTGGGGAGATGAGGATGAAAATGACAATAAATATTGGTTTACAAAAGATAAAATTAAGAAAATAACTCGAGTTCACAATTATTTAGATAATATCGATGCTGTTGGTAAAGTTTTATCCTTTTCATCAATAATTGAAGTTGCAACAAAATTAAATAATAATAAACCACTTGGAACTTTGGAAATGGGTGTTCTTTATACTAAAATTCCAGATAATATTAAAAAAGAAATAGTAGACCCATATATATCTATAGAAAATTCTGAAGCTCGAATAAGTTTAAGAATAAAAGACTCTTTAGATGGATTAAGAAGAAATGATCTAATTAATCAAATTAATTTTGATTTAGAAAATAAATTAAATATCAGTAAAGATGAATTTAAACTTGGAGGTGTGCTTATATTATTCAATAATTTACTTCAAAGTTTATTTAAATCCCAAATATTAACTCTTGGTTTTGTGATGGTTGGAATATTTGTTATGTTTTTAATTCTTTTTAGAAATATTAAAATTTCACTAATTGGCGTAATACCAAATTTTATTGCAGCTTTTTTTATTCTAGGGATAATCGGGTTGGTGGGCATCCCTTTAGATATGATGACAATCACAATTGCTGCTATCACGATTGGTATTGCTGTAGATAATAGCATTCATTATATTTATAGATTTAGGGAAGAACTGACTAAAATAAAAGATTACAATAAAACACTTAAATATTGCCATGCAACAGTCGGTGTTGCAATACTAAATACATCTATAACAATTGTATTTGGATTTTCTATTTTGGTTTTATCTAATTTTATTCCAACAATATATTTTGGAGTCTTTACTGGGATAGCGATGCTATTAGCTATGATTTCAGTTTTAACATTATTGCCATCTTTACTTTTAGTACTCAAACCTTTTAAGATTAAATAATTAATGGAAGTTGTAAAAGATTTTTTTACTGATCTATATACCTTTGATATTATTTATTTAGTTTTCACTGTACTATCCTTGATTACATGCACAAAAAAAGGTTTTTTGTTGAGCATTTTGTCAGCCTCTAAATGGCTTTTAGCTTATGTGGTTACTCTATTTCTATTTCCAAAAGTAAAACCATATTTTGAGGATATAATTGATAGTAAATATGTCCTTGATTTAACAGTTGGTATAGGATTATTCATAATAATTATTTTTTTAATTTTATTGATAAATAAAGGGATTAATAGAGCAGTCACTTACTCTGGGTTAGGGAATCTAGATAGAATCTTTGGTTTCTTTTTTGGATTTATTAGGGCTTACGTTATAGTTGTATGTATTTATACAACTATAGACATCATCTATAACCACAAAAAATGGCCAATTAAATTAGATGATGCTTTTACGTATGCATGGGTTGAAAAAGGTTGTAACTATCTTATAAAAGAGTTTCCTGATAAAAAAGAATATGAAGAAACTAAAGAAAAAGTTCAAGATATATAATCCTAAAATAAAAGAAGAATGTGCAGTATTTGGAATAAGTAATTCTACTGATGCCTCTACCCTCACAGCTTTAGGTCTACACGCTCTCCAACACAGAGGTCAAGAAGGTTGTGGAATTGTTTCTTATGATGGGAATAAATATCATTCAGAAAAAAGATTTGGATTAGTTGGTGATAATTTTAATGATGAAAAAGTAATAAAAAAACTGCCTGGCAAATATGCAATTGGTCACAATCGTTATTCAACGACAGGTGGAACTGCTTTAAGAAATGTTCAACCCTTTTTTGCTGATACTAATGCGGGTGGTATAGGTGTTGCACATAATGGAAATCTTACAAATGCAATTACACTAAGAAACAAATTAGTTGAAGACGGTGCAATATTTTATACTACATCTGATACAGAGACTATTGTTCAATTAATTGCTAAATCTAAAAGAAGCAAAACAATTGATAAAATTATTGATGCTATTTTTCAAATTCAAGGTGGATACTCACTTGTAATGATGACACAGAATACACTTATTGGTGTTAGAGATCCATACGGAATTAGACCATTAGTGATTGGTAAATTAAAAAATTCATATGTGCTTGCTTCGGAAACTTGTGCATTTGACATAATTGGAGCAAAATTTGTAAGAGAGGTTGAAAATGGAGAAATTGTTTATATTGAAAATGATGAATTAAAAAGTATTAAACCTTTTCCTCCAAAAAAAATTAGACCATGCGTGTTTGAGTACATTTATTTCTCTAGACCAGATAGTATCTTAAACGGTAAAACTGCATACGAATACAGAAAGAATTTTGGGCAACAATTGGCAAAAGAGGACAAAATAGAAGCAGACTTAGTTGTGCCTGTCCCAGACTCAGGTAACGCTGCAGCACTCGGATATGCTGAAGAAAAAGGTCTAAAATTCGACCTAGGTCTAATTCGAAACCACTACGTTGGTAGGACTTTTATTGAACCCTCTCAACAAATTAGAAGTTTGGGAGTTAAGCTAAAATTGAATCCAAATATCTCAGTAATAAAAAATAAGAGGATTATTTTGGTTGATGACTCACTAGTAAGAGGTACTACATCGTCAAAAATAGTAAAAATGCTATACGACTCTGGAGCAAAAGAAGTTCACGTGAGAATAGCAAGTCCCGAAATTAAGTTTCCTGATTTTTATGGAGTTGATACACCGACAAAAAAAGAGCTTCTAGCGGCTAACAAATCTACAGCTGAAATATGTGAATTTATAAGGGCAAAATCATTAAAATTCTTAAGTTTAAATGGTTTATATTTAGGAATGGGATTTGAAAAAAGAAATGAAAATTACCCTCAATTAACAGATCACCACTTTACAGGTGAATATCCTGTGAAGATAATTGACGAGCTTGGTGAAGATAAAGTGACCCAATTGTCATTATTAAGTACTGCATCGAATAATTAAAATGAAAAAAGTAAGTTTTACTGAAATGAAGAACGGTACTAGAGATGACTATAAACTTTTGGAAAAATTAGAAAGCCAATATGAAAGAAAAACAGCAGATAGAATTCTAAATTATTTAGCTTCACAAACTACTACACTTGAAGGCTATCAGATAACAAGATTAGAACATTCATTACAAGCAGCAACAAGGGCATATAAAAATGGTGAAAACGAAGAAATGGTCGTTGCCACATTATTACATGATCTTGGAGATGAATTGGCTCCTATGAATCATTCTCAATATGCAGCATCAGTAATTAAACCTTATGTTTCAGAAAAAACTTATTGGATTATTTTACATCACGGTCTATTTCAAACTTATTATTCTGCAGAACATTTAGGTGGAGACAAAAATGCAAGAGAAAAATATAAAAATGCAGAACATTATCAAGCAACAATAGATTTTTGTGAAAAGTATGACCAATCTTCATTTGATCCAAATTATAAATCAATGACTTTAAAAGAATTTGAACCAATGGTTAGGAATATTTTTTCTAGAAAACCTTA
>CACJBW010000013.1 GCA_902591775.1 uncultured Pelagibacteraceae bacterium | reverse complement strand
TTAACACTTACTGTGGCTTGAGCATCTGTTCCCTCTGTAACAGCATGTACTTGATAAAGTTGTAAATTAACTTCATGAGGATAAAGTTTCTTAATGCATTTAAAAATTGCATCTACTGGACCATCGCCAGTTTCGTGCGCTTTTTTAATCTCACCAAAAACATCCAATGTCATCTCGGCTCTTTGAGGTTCGCCAGTTCCAGCGAATACTTTTAAAGATTTTAAATTAATTGCATTAACTTTATTGTCGATGATCAAACTATCGTCAATTAGAGCGATTATATCTTCATCGTAAACATGTTTCTTTTTGTCGGCTAAGATCTTAAATTTAGCAAATGCATTGTCCACTATATCATCAGTAAGATCAGGATAACCTAAACTAGTCAATTTATCTTTGAATGCATGTCTTCCTGAATGTTTTCCCATTACTAATGATGTTTGTTGAACCCCAACACTTTCAGGAGTCATGATTTCATAAGTTTGTCTATTTTTTAACATTCCATCTTGATGAATTCCTGCTTCATGAGCAAAAGCATTCTTTCCAACAATAGCCTTATTATATTGGACAGGGAATCCTGTAGCATTTGACACAATTTTTGATGCTTTGCTTAAAAGAGTGGTTTCAATTCCTGTTTCAAAAGGCATTAAGTCAGGTCTTGTTTTCATAGCCATAACAACTTCTTCAAGTGCTGCATTGCCAGCTCTTTCTCCTAATCCATTAATTGTACATTCTATTTGTCTAGCTCCTGCTTGGACACCTGCTAAAGAATTAGCAACTGCCAAACCTAAATCATTATGACAATGTGTTGAAAGAATTGCTTTATCGATATTTGGCACTTTATTTAATAAAGTTTCAATAATTTTTGTAAATTCAGATGGTATTGTATAACCTACTGTATCTGGAATATTGATTGTTTTGGCACCACATTTAATTGCAAGCTCAACAGTTTTACACATATAATCCATATCTGTTCTCGTGCCATCTTCACAAGACCACTCAACATCGTCTGTAAAATTTCTTGCATAAGTTACATTTTGTTTTATGGCTTCATAAACTTCTTCCGGTGATTTATTAAGCTTATGCTTCATGTGTAAAGGACTTGTAGAAATAAAAGTATGAATTCTAAATCTTTTAGCGTGTTTAAGCGCCTCATAACATCTATCAATATCTTTTTTTGAATGTCTTGCTAAACCGGCAGGTATTGATTTTTTTAATATTTTACTGACTTCAGTCACTGCCTCAAAATCCCCTGGAGACGCAATTGGAAATCCAGCTTCAATAATGTCAATACCAAGTTCGTCAAAAACTCTAGCAATTTGAATTTTTTCCTCTAAACTCATTGATGCGCCAGGAGATTGCTCTCCATCTCGCATAGTAGTATCAAAGATATAAACCCTATTTTTATCGGTCATTTAATTATTTTAAGCTCAAGTATCATACATGCTCACGCTCAGATTGCAAAATAAAATGGCTATTTTAGGCCTAATAAAACAATAATTAATCTATTTCTTGTCGCTATCTACTAGTTTCTTTTTAGAAATCCAAGGCATCATAGCCCGAAGTTCAGCGCCAACTTTTTCAACCGAGTGTTCTGCTAATTTAGCCCTAGTTGCAAGAAAGTTTTTTTGACCATTTTTACATTCTTCCATCCATTCTTTTGTAAATTTACCTGATTGAATTTCTGCTAAAACTTCTTTCATTCTTTGCTTAGTTTCATCTTTTTTAATTATTCTTGGACCTGACTGATATTCGCCATACTCTGCTGTATTTGAAATTGAATAATTCATATTAGCAATTCCACCTTCGTATATTAAATCTACTATCAATTTAACTTCATGAACAGTTTCAAAGTAAGCCATTTCAGGTTCATATCCAGCCTCAACTAAAGTTTCATATCCATTTTTAATCAACTCAACAAGTCCACCACATAATACTGTTTGCTCTCCAAATAAATCAGTTTCTACTTCATCTTTAAATGTAGTTTCAATTATTCCAGATCTACCTCCACCAACAGCTGATGCATATGACATTGCCAAATCTCTTGCTTTTCCAGAACCATCTTGGTGAACAGCAAATAAACAAGGTACACCACCACCTTTCTCATATTCGCTTCTTACTAAATGTCCAGGTCCCTTTGGTGCAACCATAAATACATCTAAATCTTTTCTAGCTTTTATAAGATCATAGTGAACATTTAAACCATGAGCAAACGCAATTGATGTCCCTTCTTTAACTCGTTGCTCTATATGGTTTTTATATATTGATGCTTGTAATTCGTCTGGAGTTAGAATCATGACTACATCTGCCCATTCTGCAGCATCTGATAAATTCATAACTTTTAAACCTTTAGACTCAGCTTTTTCAATACTTGATGATCCCTCTCTTAAAGCGACCACAACTTCTTTAACACCACTATCTCTTAGATTGAGTGCATGTGCATGTCCTTGACTTCCATAACCAAAAATTGCTACTTTCTTATCTTTTATTAAATTTACATTAGTATCTTTTTCATAAAACATTTTCATAATTTCTCTCCTTTAATTTTAAATTTATTTAAATATTTCTGATCCTCTTGTCATAGCTACTGCGCCTGTTCTTGAAACACTCACTAAACCAAATTTTTTTAAATTTTTTGACATAGTATCTATTTCTCTTCTTAAAGCTGTAATTTGTATAACATTTGATTTATTTGTTTTATCTAATATTACTGGATTAAAATTTTTACAAGCTTCAAAAGCTTTATTTAATTTACCATTGTTTGCAACAAACTTAAATAATGCCATTTCTTTAAAAATAACATTTTTATCTTCTCTCTTAAAATCTGCTACTTTATGAACTGGAACTAATTTTTTTAATTGAAGTTTAATCTGATCTACCACTTGTGGTGTACCAGTAGTTACAATTGTTATTCTTGAAATATTTTGCTTCTGATCGACCTCAGCTACTGCAAGGGACTCTATATTGTAGCCTCTTCCAGAAAATAAACCAACTACACGTGCCAAAACTCCAGCCTCATTATCTACCCATACAACTATAATATGAGTATCAGGCTTCTGTTTTTTTCCTGCAAAACTATATGCTGATTTTGAGTTAGCCATTAAACCAGTGTTCTACCCTTTCCAGTAATCTTTTTTTCTTTTTGATCTTTAGGACCAAGTAACATTTGATTATGAGGTTTTCCAGAAGGTATCATTGGAAAACAGTTTTCTTGTTTATCTACAAGGCAATCAAATATTACTGGTCGATCTGTATTTAACATTTCAATGATCTTATCATCTAATTCTTCAGGTGTTTTTGCTCTTATGCCTACACAACCATAAGCTTCTGCCATTTTAACAAAATCTGGTAATGCAGCTGTGTAACTTTCTGAATAATTTTTATCATGAAGTAATTCCTGCCATTGTCTTACCATTCCCATGTACTCATTATTCAAAATAAATATTTTTATAGGCAAATTGTATTGCACTGCTGTAGACATTTCTTGCATAGTCATCAAAACAGACGCCTCACCAGCAATGTCAATTACTAATTTCTTAGGATGAGCAATTTGGACTCCAACTGCTGCTGGCAATCCATATCCCATCGTACCTAGACCTCCAGAAGTCATCCATCTATTTGGTTTATTGAACTTGTAGTGTTGAGCGGCCCACATTTGATGTTGGCCTACTTCAGTTGTGATATATGTGTCTTTATCTTTTGTTAGCTCGTATAATCTTTCAATTGCATACTGTGGTTTTATTGTCTCTTCACTACCAATGTAGTCTAATGATCTTTTAGATCTCCATTTCTGAATTTGTTCCCACCAATTAGATATTTGATGTTTATTTGATTTAGAAAAATTATTTTTAGATTTTTTAAAAGTTTTAAGTGTTGATGTTAAAACTGACTTAATATCTCCAACAATTGCTAAATCTACTTTTACATTTTTATTTATTGATGATGGATCTATATCAATATGAACCTTTTTAGATTTTGGAGAGAACTCGTCAATCTTTCCAGTAATTCTATCATCAAACCTCGCACCAACATTTATCATTAAGTCACAAGAATACATGGCGTTGTTTGCTTCGTAGGTTCCATGCATACCTAGCATTCCTAAAAATTGATTATCATCAGCAGGAAAACAACCCAGACCCTGCAAAGTTGAAGTTATTGGAAAGCCTGTTGTATACACAAGTTCTCTTAAAAGTTCACTTGCTTTTGTTCCTGAATTTATTACTCCACCTCCAGTGTAAAATATTGGTTTTTTTGCTTTGCTAATTAAATTAATTAATTCATCAATATTTTTTTGTGTATAGTTATCATGAGATTTTCCATTTAATTTTTTATTTTTTTTATAATTTTTGTATTTAGATTTTTGAAATTGAATATCTTTAGGTATATCAACTAAAACTGGCCCTGGTCTACCTGTTGTTGCTACTTCAAAAGCTTTATGCATTACTTCAGCTAAGTCATTAATATCTTTTACTAACCAGTTATGTTTGGTACAAGGTCTAGTTATTCCTGTTGTGTCACATTCTTGAAATGCATCAGTACCAATTAAATGTGTTGGAACTTGTCCTGTGATGCAAACTAATGGAACAGAATCCATATAAGCATCAGTTAAAGCTGTAACAGCATTGGTTGCTCCAGGACCTGACGTTACTAACAATACACCTGGTTTTCCAGTTGATCTTGCATAGCCTTCTGCTGCGTGCCCAGCGCCCTGTTCATGCCTTACTAAAATATGTTTTATTGAATTAAAATTTTTTAATTCATCATATATTGGAAGGACTGCTCCTCCCGGATAACCAAATATGTGACTAACATTTTGATCTTCCAAACATTTGAATACTATCTCAGCTCCTGAATATAATTTTGGCATTCAGCCAATCTAGCTGAAGTTGTACTCATTGGTCAAGTTATTGTGAGTATTTTTACAATTTTTTTATAAATTTCGAAAGAGCCTCAGCATCAAATTTTTGCCAATCACTCATATGACCTCTAGACCAAGTTCGCTGTCTTTTAGCGTATTGTCTGGTTTTTATAACAATATTTTGTTTTAAATCATGCATAGAAGTTTTTTTATCAATAAAATCTTTAATCTCTCTTATTCCTATAACCTTGAAGATGTTGCTATCGCTCTTCAAATTAAGCTTTAAAAAATCCTTAACTTCTTTTATAGCCCCATCTTTCATCATTTGGTCTACTCTTTTGGAAATTTTATTAATTAATTTATCTTTTGGATAATTAAGATAAATTTTTATAAATTGCTCTTTTTTAAAAGATGGTTTTGTTTTCTTATACCATTCAAAAATTGATTTCTTTGAAATCGAAATAACCTCATAAGCTCTGATTGATCTTTGAGCATCAGTTGGATCAATTCTATTTTTTACTGATGGATCGATTTTTAAGAGTTTTAAATAAAATTTTTTTTGACCTAAATTATTTTGCATTCGTCTTATTTTATTACGAATGGGGATTGGTATTTTTGGAATTTTAACCAATCCATCAGTCAGAGCTTTGAAATAAAGACCAGTACCCCCTACTAAAACTGGTATTTTATTTTTGTCTCTAATTTTTTTAATATTCTTTTTTGCTAATTTTAACCATTCACCTGAAGAAAATTCTTTTTTAACAGTTCTAAAACCATATAAATGATGATCGATTTTATTCATATCGGTTTTTGAAGGTCTGGCAGTTAGTATATTTAATTCTTTATATACCTGCATGCTATCTGCATTAATAATTTCTCCATTTAATTTTTTAGCAATTTTTATTGCAACCTTAGATTTGCCTGATGCTGTGGGACCTGAAATTAATATTATTTTGGACTTAAGGTCCATTTGGTTATTTTAATTTAACGCCAACATATGTTCTTTGATTTTGGTTATTATATATTGCAATCAGTAAGTTATTTTCATCACTTCTTAATTTCAATTTTACCACATTATCAAGATCACCTATTGTATTAATTTTTTTTCTATTAGCCTCAACAATAACATTATTTACTTGGAGATAATTAATTGGACTATCTTTATCTATTTTTGTAATTACTACTCCACTTGTACTCTTTGGAAGGTTTCTGTCCTCAATATCATCTTTACTTAATAAACGAACATCGATTTTTAAACCTTCAATTCTCCTCACCTTTGGTTTTTCAATTACAGGTTTTTGTGCTTTAAAGTCCTCAGATGTTTCTAATCTTCCAAGAACTATTTCTTTTGTAATTTCTCTTTTATTTCTCCAAACTTTAACAATTACTTTTTTTCCAACATCCGTTTCAGCAACAATTTTAGGTAGTTCTTTCATTTCATTAATTGGTTTTCCATCAAACTCTAAAATTATATCGCCAGGTTTAATTCCTCCTTTATCTGATGGACTATTATCAGCAACACTAGCAACTAGAGCACCTCTAGGTTTATCTAGCTTTTCTGCATCTGCTATTCCTTGATCTACTACTTGAATTCTAACACCAAGCCATCCTCTTTTTGTTTCTCCAAATTCAATTAATTGATCAATAACTTTTTGAGCACTATTAGATGGGATAGCAAATCCTATTCCAATTGATCCAGACTGTCCAAGTATAGCTGTATTGATTCCAATGACATCTCCATTCATATTAAATAGTGGACCACCTGAATTTCCTTGGTTTATTGAAGCATCAGTTTGAATATAATCTTCATATCTAGATAATCCTATACTTCTATTTCTGGCAGAGATTATTCCTGCTGTTACTGTGCCTCCAAGACCAAATGGATTACCTATTGCTATAACCCAATCTCCAATTCTAGATTTGTCTGAGTTGCCAAATTTTACTGGTTTAAATTTTTCGTCAGACTTTATTTTTAATACTGCAATATCCATGCCTGCGTCGGCACCGAGCACTTCTGCTTTATAATCCTCATCTCCATTAACTCTAACAAATATATCTGATGCTCCTTGAATAACATGGTTGTTTGTTATTACAATTCCCTCCTCATCAATTATAAAACCTGATCCTAGCGCACTTGTTTGTCTTTGTTGAGGAGAGCCAAACATATCTTCAAATGGTGAACCTGGTGGAAATTCAAATGGCAAAGGATTTGATCTAGTTGTTACAGTAGTGGTAGTTGAAATATTTACAACTGATGGCATTAATCTTTCTGCTAAATCTGCAAATGATGATGGAATTTCCTGAGCTTTGGAAATTGAGAAATAACTTATTGAAATTATTAATATTGATAAAATTTTGTACATATTTTTCATGACTTTGAATACCAAATAATTATAAATCCTATAATTGCAAATACTAATCCACCTGCTCTTAATTGTTTGTCAGCTACAGCATCGAGTTTTTTTAACATATTTTTCATTTTTGATGGAAATAAGGCATATAAAACACCTTCAATAAATAAGAAAAGACCAAATGCTATGATCAATTCTTTCATGTTAACAAAAGTTGTTATTTTTCTTTATTTCCAAAAAACTTAAAAAATTCACTATCAGGAGATAATATCATTGATGTTTCTCCACCAATTAAAGCATTTTGGTAAGCTTGCATTGCTCTGTAAAAACCAAAAAATTCAGGGTCTTGTCCAAATGCATCAGCAAAAATTTTATTTTTTTGACCATCTCCTTCCCCTTTCATAATTTCTGATTTTTTTTGAGCGTCAGCTAGAATAACTGTAACTTCTTTATCTGCTGTTGATGTTATAGTGACTGCCATCTCCGCACCTTTTGCTCTAAACTCTTTAGCTTCTCTTTCCCTCTCAGTTTGCATTCTTCTAAAGATTGCATCACTATTTGCTTGAGGTAAATCAGCTCTTTTAATTCTTACGTCAACTATCTTTATACCAAAATTTTCAGCTTCATTATTAACACCTTGTTGAATTAAAGCCATTTGCTTTGATCTATCCTCAGATAATAATGTTTGTAACTTTTGTTGACCTAGTACGTTTCTTATTCTTGAGTTAATAATCGTTGCTAATCTTGATCTCGCAACTCTTTCATTTCCTACGGATATATAGAATTTTAATGGATCAATTATTTGAAATCTTGCAAATGCATCAACTATTAGACGTTTTTGATCAGATGCAATTACTTCTTCAGGTGGAGTATCTAAATTCAAAACTCTTTTATCTAAAAACACTACATTTTGAATAAAAGGTAGTTTAAAATTTAAACCTGGCTTTAAAATTATTCTTTTTGGATCTCCAAATTGTAAAACTATAGCTTGGTTTACCTCTTTAACTATAAATATTGAAAAAAATAAAGTTGCTCCTATTAAAATGATGATCGGTAATATAAATTTTCCGGCTTTCATTAGTTTGTCCCTGATTTTAATTCTTGTAAAGGAAGATATGGCACAACTCCAGATCCTGAGTCTTTATCAATTATAATTTTATTAATATCAGCAAGAACCTGCTCCATTGTCTCTAAATACATTCTTTCTTGAGTCACCTCTTTGGCTTTCGCGTACTCAGTGTAAATTGATAAAAATCTACTAGCTTCACCCTCAGCCTTTGCAACAACTTCTTTTTTATAAGCTTCAGCAGCTTGTAAAATTTTTGCAGCTTCTCCTCGAGCTCTTGGTATTACATCATTAGCATAAGCCTCTGCTTCGTTCTTCGATCTTTCCATATCAGCTCTCGCAGCTTGTACATCTCTAAATGCATCAATTACTTGATCTGGTGGGTCTGCTTTTTGCGTTTGCACTTGTGTAATTTGTACTCCACTTTCATATTCATCAAGTATACCCTGAATAATGTCTTGGGTATCTCTCTCAATAACTGCTCTTCCTTCTGTAAGAATTGGTTGAATGTCTGATCTTGCTATAACTTCTCTCATAGCAGTTTCTGCTGCTGCTTTGACTGTACCTTCTGGATCTTGAATTTTAAACAGAAAGTTACCAGCATCTTTTATTACCCAGAATACTGAAAAGTCTATGTTAACAATATTTTCATCACCCGTTAGCATCAAACTTTCTTCAGGAACATCAGCTACTCCACCACCTTGGCCAAACCCACTGTCTCTTTCTGATCTAAAGCCAATGTCCATTCTGTTTACTTTAGTAACCTTAGGAGTTAACACACTCTCAATTGGGAATGGCAGATGATAATTTAATCCTGGCTGAGTAGTATTTACAAACTTTCCAAATCTTAAGACTACACCCTGCTCATCAGGTAAAACTCTATACAAACCACTTAATGCCCAAATTACAACCAAAATGATTAAACCAAGTATGATTGGCTTTTTTCCACCTGTGCCGCTTCCAGTAAACTTATTTATAGTATCCTGTAATTTTTTGATTGCTTCATCTAAATTAGGAGGTGTTGGGCCTCTTCTGAAACCTCCACCATTTCCACTTCCTCCTCCACCTGGAGGACTACCCCATGGGCTTTGATTTTTATAAATCGTCATTATGACATTCTATATAGTGTCTTTATATTCAAAAACAAGGTAAGTGTATTTTTATGAACGATAAAAAAGTAGGTCTTAGTGACACAATGAAGGCAAAAACTGAGCCAAAAACCTTCAAAAGAAACCCTATTCCAGGCACTAAATTTACAATCGCAATATCTAGTGCAAAAGGTGGTGTTGGGAAATCTACTTTTGCCACAAATTTAGCTTTAGCGTTAAAAAAAGTTGGATGTAGTGTTGGAATTTTAGATGCTGATATTTACGGCCCATCTTTGCCAAAACTATTTTCTATAAATGAAAAGCCAGATAGCGACGGTCAAACTTTAAAACCAATTGTAAAGTATGATATTCAATGTATGTCCATTGGTTTTCTAACAGATCAGCAAACACCGATGATCTGGAGAGGACCAATGGTGACAAGTGCTATTAAAACCTTTACTCAAAAAGTTGGTTGGAAAGATTTAGACTTCATTATTGTTGATATGCCTCCAGGCACAGGTGATACACAATTAACTTTTGCACAAGAGATTAGTGTAGATGGTGCAATCATAGTATCAACTCCTCAGGAGATAGCACTCCAAGATGTAAAGAGAGGAATTAGAATGTTTGAAAAATTAAAAGTAAATATTATTGGATTAATTGACAATATGAGTCACTTTATTGGAGATGATGGAAAAAAATATGCAATTTTTGGGGAGAATGGTGTTGAGAGAACCGCTCAAGAATTCGAGAAGAAATTTTTAGGACAAATACCAATAAACCCTGATGTTGGCAAATATGGGGATATGGGAATTCCTATTGTTGAGAAAGATCCAGAACATGAAATTACAAAACTTTATTTAAAATTTGCTGAAGAAATTAAACAATCTTATCTTTAATTTCGAAAGCCTCCATAAGTTCATTCCACTCTCTTTTTGAAAGTCCAGATTGTTCTAAATTTATTTCCTCACCTTTTAATAGTTTTTGAATAATAACTTTTCCTTTTGTAGAAACTTCTGTACCACCTACTCTATAATCCATAAAAGCATCATATGTAATTGGAACCCATCTCTTTAATGTATCTAACATAATATCTGCGTAAACTCTAATTTCATATTGAGCATGATGATCTGCACGTAACCTTAAGAAATTCATTAAATTTAATAAGTCTGTTTTCCAATACCACTGCGTATATGTATTTAAAGTTAAATTCATTCTAGCCAACTCTCTAGCTAATCCTTTTTTATTTTCATCAATCGTAGACCCATCAAATTTTTGATTAAGCATGGTTTCATAATTATCATATGTTCTTTCAGCATCATTTTTTAAAAGTTCTAAAACTTCTTTTGCCTGATCTCCCTCAATCACATCACCTCTACCTTGTCTGTTTGCAATTGATTGGGCTGCTAAATTTTGTGGATCTGGTAAATAAAATTCCTTATCTAAAATTGAATATCTTGCAGAGTATTCATTGACGTTTGCCGTACGATGTCTAATCCATTGTCTTGCTATAAATATTGGAAGTTTTACATGATATTTAATTTCGCACATTTCGAAAGGAGTGCTATGCCAATGCCGCATTAGGTATTTAATTAGACCGCTATCTGTTGAAACCTGTTTAGTTCCTTTACCATAAGAAACTCTTGCAGACTGAACAATTGAACTATCATCTCCCATGTAGTCAATAACTCTTATAAAGCCATGATCTAAAGCTGGCATCGCTTCATATAATACTTTTTCTAATTCAGGAGCGGTAACTCTTTTAGTTACATTCTCTTGGGATTGTTGATCTTTTATGTCGTTTATTTGTTCTTTTGTAAGTTTCATGAATAAATTATTGAATCTCTTTTATTTGGTTTTATATTAATAGTGTTGGTTTTCCAACTATGACGATAAACGAATTTCGTAATAACCATTACGGACGTGGGGGCAGTACCCACCACCTCCACCATTTACAACTTAAGGGGGTGAATTAGGATCGACGGGTGTCTAAAAGTTGTTCTTTCGTTCGGTATTGTTCCGCCGTGATGGGCTAATTTATAAATGCTAACGAAAGTTACGCACTTGCAGCTTAATTAGTTTACTAATTAAGTTACGGGGTTTGGGGCACCTGGCAACAGAACGCCCCTTTTTATATATAATATTAATTAATGGTGCGGCCAGAGAGAATCGAACTCTCATGAGCTAGGCTCACACGGCCCTCAACCGTGCCTGTCTACCAATTTCAGCATGGCCGCAAATCATGCGTCAGATTAAATGAATGACAATTCTATTTCAAGTTGATAAGTTTTTATTATGGAATTCACAACTCAAATTAAAATTGCAACAGATCCTATTTATCAAAAGGTTTCTAAATCCATTCCTGAAATAGAGTGGGCCACTCATGCACCTTACATTTATAAAATAAATAAACTTAAAAAAGAGAAGAACGCTGTAATTCTTGCTCATAACTACCAAACTCCTGAAATATATCATGGTATATCTGATTTTTCAGCAGATTCGTTAGCCTTAGCAATCGAGGCTTCAAAAACAGAGGCTGATATAATTGTTATGTGTGGTGTACATTTTATGGCGGAGACTGCCAAACTAATGAGTCCAGATAAAAAAGTTTTACTACCAGATATGAAAGCTGGTTGCTCTTTATCCTCATCTATAACTGGTGAAGATGTAAGAAATTTAAAAAAAAAATATCCTGGTATTCCTGTAGTTTCATACGTAAACACATCTGCAGATGTTAAGGCTGAAACTGACGTTTGTTGTACATCAGCAAATGCTGTTAAAATTGTAAACTCTTTGGGTGTAAAAAAAGTAATTTTCTTACCAGATGACTATTTAGCAAAATATGTTGCTTCTCAGACTGATGTAGAAATTATTTCATGGAAAGGGACTTGTGAGGTTCATGAACAATTTAATGATGAAGAGATTAATGAAATAAGAAAAAATAATCCTGGAATTAAAATTATTGCTCATCCTGAATGTCCTCCTGATGTAATAAAAGCAAGTGATTTTGCGGGATCTACAAGTGGAATGATTAAATACGTAAAAGATAATCAACCTGAAAAAGTTATGATGGTTACAGAATGCTCAATGAGTGATAATGTACAAATTGATAATCCTAATGTGGAATTTATTAGACCTTGTAACTTATGTCCTCACATGAAAAGAATTACACTGCCAAAGATACTTGATTGTTTAGAAAATGAAACAAACGAATTAATAATGGACCACGATACAATTAAGAGAGCTAGGAAATCAGTAGAGAGAATGGCTGAAATAGGCAGATAATTTCTGTGCCAAAAATTCAATTAAGTAAAAATTTTATCCGATCAACATGTAAGTTAGCTCTTAATGAGGATCTGTATCCTTCAGGAGATATTACAACAAATCTATTAAATAATAATTCAATTTTGAAAGTTAAATTAATAAGTAATGAAAAAGGTATTATAGGTGGATTAGAATTTGCTAAACAAACATTTAATTTATTAGACCGAAGTATTAAATTTTATATAAAAAAAAAAGAGGGATCAAAAATTAGCAAAGGGTCATTAATTGCCGTGATTGAGGGCAGAATAAAAAATATATTAATTGGAGAAAGAGTTGCTCTAAATTTTCTCTCCCATATCTCTGGTATTGCAACTAAAACCAATAAATTTGTAAAAAAGGCAGGCAAGAGAACAAAAATTTGTTGCACTAGAAAAACAATTCCCAATCTAAGAGTTATTCAAAAATATGCTGTAAAACTAGGAGGTGGGACTAATCACAGATTTAATTTAAGTGATGAATTTTTAATTAAAGACAATCATCTAGCCTCATCAAAGAAATTTGAAGAAATAGTGAAAAAAGCAATTAAAAATAAAAAGAAAAGAAAAATTACTGTCGAAGTAGACACTTTGAAGCAATTTAAAAAAATTAATGGACTTAATTTTAATACAGTTCTGTTTGATAATATGAGTCCGAAAACTCTTGGGGTTGCTATTAAATATGCAAAAGGGAAATATGAAACTGAAGCCTCTGGAGGAATAACTTTAAAAAATGTAAAAAATCTAGCTGCAACAAAAGTTGATAGAATATCAGTAGGTGAGTTAACACATAGTATTCAAGCTTTGGATTTAAAATTAGAAATTTAATTTTTTCTTATTTGAGCTTGCGCTGCCGCTAATCTTGCAACTGGAACTCTGTAAGGTGAACAAGACACATAATCTAATCCGGTTTTTGCACAAAATTCTATACTTTTAGGATCACCACCATGCTCACCACAAATTCCAAGTTTAATCTTTTTGTTTTGTTTTCTGCCTTTATAAGCTGCGATTTTTATTAAGTCTCCAACTCCTTCATCAATTGATACAAAAGGATCAATATCAAAAATTTTGTTCTCGATATAATCATTAAGGAATTTACCACTATCATCTCTACTAATTCCAAATGTAGTTTGAGTTAAATCATTTGTTCCAAAACTAAAAAATTCAGCATGTTTAGCGATATCTTTTGCCTTTATTGCTGCTCTTGGCAATTCAATCATTGTTCCAACTAAAAAATCAAGTTTAATTTTATTCTCATCTTGAACTTTTTTTGCAACCCTAATGACTAAATCTTTCATAATTTTTATTTCTGCTTCTGTTGAAACTAAAGGGATCATGATTTCAGGCATAGTTGATTGAATTTTTTGTTTTTTACATTCTACTAAAGCTTCAAAAATTGCAGTACACTGCATCTCATAAATTTCGGGGAATGAAATTGCCAATCTACAACCTCTATGACCTAGCATTGGATTTTGTTCATGAAGTTCTGAAATTCTAACTTCAAGTTCTTTAATGGGAATATTTAGTGAAACTGCAACATCATTGATTTCGTTATTACTTCTTGGTAAAAATTCATGTAGTGGTGGGTCAAGCAACCTTACTGTTACTGGTAAACCTCTCATTATTTTAAATATTTCAATAAAATCATTTTTTTGATGTGGTAATAGCTTATTAAGTGCCTTAGATCGATCTTCAATTGTTTTTGATATTATCATTTCTCTTACTGATAGAATTCTTTCCTCCTCAAAAAACATATGTTCAGTTCTACACAAACCAATACCCTCTGCACCAAATTCTCTAGCAGTTTTACTATCTAATGGCGTCTCCGAATTAGTTCTAATTTTTAATTTTCTGAAATCATCAGACCAACTCATTATTTTTGAGAAATCACCTGATATTTCTGGTTTAACTGTTTTTATCTCGCCAGTAATTATTCTGCCTGTTGAACCATCAATTGTAATTATTTCTCCCTCTTTAATTACTTTATTGTTTGTTTTGAATAATTTGTTTTTATAATCAATTTCTATTTCACTAGATCCAGAAACACATGGTCGTCCCATCCCTCTAGCAACCACTGCAGCATGACTTGTCATACCTCCTCTTGAGGTAAGAATTCCTTTTGCTGCATGCATACCATGTATATCTTCTGGCGAAGTTTCTACACGAACTAATATTGTACTTTGCATCATACTATTAAGTCTTTCAGCCTCCTCGGACGTAAAAACAACTTTTCCACTTGCAGCACCGGGTGATGCAGGTAAGCCTGACCCAATTACTTCTAAGTTTGCTTTCTCATCTAAAGTTGGATGGAGCAAAGTGTCTAAAGAACTTGGATCTATTCGCAATATTGCATCTTTTTTAGTTATCAACTTTTCATTAACCATATCTACAGCTATTTTTACAGCAGATTTAGCTGTTCGTTTTCCAGAGCGTGTTTGAAGCATCCAAAGTTTTTTATTTTCAACTGTAAACTCAACATCCTGCATATCTTTGTAATGTTTTTCTAATTTAATTAATATATTTTTTAGTTGCTTGTATGTCTTTGGCATTGCCTCCTCCATTGACTTAAGAGTTTCTTTTGATTCAACTCTAGCTTTTTTTGTAATATGTTGTGGTGTTCTAGTTCCAGCAACAACATCCTCTCCTTGCGCATTTATTAAATATTCTCCATAAATATTTTTTGAACCATCTGATGGATTTCTAGTAAAAACTACGCCAGTTGCACAATCATTGCCCATATTTCCAAAAACCATTGATTGTACATTAACTGCGGTACCCCAATTAGATGGTATTTGATTTAATTTTCTATAGACTTTTGCTCTATGACTTTCCCAAGATAAAAAAACAGCACTTATAGCTCCCACCAGTTGTTCTTTGACACTTTGAGGAAAATCTTTTTTTGTTTTTTCTTTCACTATGTTTTTAAAATCTTTTATTAAAGCTTGCCAATCATACTCATCTAATTCTGTGTCTAATAATACTCCTTTTGTTAACTTATAGTTCTCGATTATATCCTCAAAGTGATAACTTTCTATTCCCAATACAACACTAGAATACATTTGAATAAAACGCCTATAGCTATCATTTGCAAATGTTGAATTTGAAGTTTTTTTTGCAAGTGCTATTACAGTATTATCATTAAGACCTAGATTTAAAATTGTATCCATCATACCAGGCATAGAAACCCTAGCTCCAGATCTTACAGAAACTAGAAGAGGATTTTTTAAATCTCCAAATTTTTTTCCTGAGTCTTTTTCAATAAATTTTAATTCTTTATTTATTTCATTAAGTATTTTTTTATTTAATTTTTTTTTATTCTTATAAAATAAATCACATACCTCTGTTGATATTGTAAAACCAGGAGGTACGGGTAGCCCCATTCTTCCCATCTCTGAAAGATTTGCACCTTTGCCACCAAGAATATTTTTTGGTAGTTTAATTTTTTTTATTTTATTTGATTTAAAATTAAATATAAATTTTTTCACACTAGGCTTCTATCTTTGAAAAGTTAAAATAGTTATCAAAAGTTTTACACAACATATTTAATAATTCTAATCTATTTTTTTTAATTATTATATCTTCATCATTAACAATAACATTATCAAAAAAATCGTTTACCTCGTTCTTAATACTTGATAAGATTTTTAAACTCTCCTCGTAATTTTCGTCTTTTTCAATACTCAAAAAATATTTTCTTATATCATTTATTTTTTTATATAATTTTTTCTCATAATCATTTTTAAATAAACCTGGATCTGCAAAACCAAGGGATTTAGTAGACATTTTTTCTTCAGCATTTAATATATTTGAAGATCTTTTGTATGCTGCAATAGTTTCAAAACCTATTTCTTTTTTAATATTTTTATTTAAACATAAAGATTTTTTATAAGCCTTTAATATATCATCTAATCCAATCAAAAATGTTGAGCTTTCAATTATATCTTGTCTTATTTTTTTTTCCTTTAAATAATTTTTTAATCTTTCAATTATAAAATCACTTAATTCGTTTTGTATCTTCTTAATATCAAATTCATAGCCCTGATCTCTATATACTGAACAGGTGTAAACAATTAAATCTTTTAGTTTGATTTTTATTTCATTTTCAACAATTAATCTGATAAGACTTATAGCCATTCTTCTTATGGTATATGGGTCTTTTGAACTAGTAGGTTTAAGATTAATTCCAAAAAAACCAACTAATGAGTCTAGTTTATCACTTAAAGATAAAGCAACACTGTACATTTTTTTTGGTAATTTGCTTTCCATACCGTTAGGCAAATATTGTTCGGATACAGCAAGACAAACTTCTTTATCAAACCCTTGAAATCTTGCAAAATGACCTCCAACAATGCCTTGGAGTTCTGGAAACTCTCCAACAAGATCAGACATTAAATCAACTTTACAAATTGATGAAGCTATTTCAATTTTATCTTTACTAATTAAAAAATCATCAGAAATTAATGATGACAACTTTCTCATGCGCTGAATTTTGTCAAAGTAAGACCCTAAACCTTTAAAATAATTTATATTTTTTAATTTATCTACTTGTTTGACTAAATTTTGGGTTTTATTTTTTTCCCAAAAAAACTCAGCATCGCTTAATCTTGCTTCAATCACTCTCTGATTTCCTAATTTAACAAATCCTTTAGTGTCTTTTATATCTGAAACTACAAAAAAATTATTTGTAAGATTATTTTTTTTATCAAAAGTTGGTAAATATTTTTGATGACTCTGCATAGTCGTAATCAATATTTCACTTGGTATATTTAAAAATTTTTTGTCAAAATCACAAACAATTACCGCCGGCTTTTCAACTATGTTTACTATTTCATCTATAAGCCTATCATTCTGTTCGATTTTTAAATTTTTTTTATTAATTATTTCATTAATCTTATTCTGTATTATTTTTTTTCTTAAATCTTGATCAATAAAAATACCTTTTTGTTTAAAAAATTTTAAATACGAATGAAAGTCATTAAAAATTTTCATACCTTCTTCTAGTGATTTATCTATAAAAGTTTTATTGGAGCTATTTATGTGGTTAAAATCAAAATTTAGAGGTTTTTTATTAAATATTGCTAAAATAGATTTAAGAGGTCTTCCCCAATAAAGATCATAATTTGCCCATTTCATTGATTTATTCCAAGCAATCTTTTTTAAGATCTCACTTAAATTTTTTTCTAGTAAATCTGAAACTTTTATTTTTCTAGACTCTTTATTAAAAAAATAAAATTCACCTTTCTCAGTATTTTTTTTAAAGATTTTTTCAAATATTGTATTGTTTGATCTAATAAATCCCTCTAATGCTTTTTCAGGAGCATTAACATTTGGGCCTTTAATTTCCTCTGAGCTTAATTTGATTTCATTAGGGATTTTATCAACATGTAGAACTAGTCTATTTGGTGTTGAATAAACATTGAAATTTTCATTGAATTTGATTTGGTTATCAATAAAAAAATTTTTAATATTTTTTTTTAATTCATTCCTTGCGTTTACTTGAAGCCTTGCAGGAATTTCCTCACTAAATAGTTCTACAAATAATTCTGACATTAACTTTGGCTTTCAATCCAAACTTTCCCAATTGATTTAGTTAGTTCCCTTATTCTTGCAATATATTCAGCCCTTTGTGCTACACTAATCACCCCTCTTGCATCTAAAATATTGAAGACATGACTACATTTTAAACATTGATCATAAGCTGGAAGAGAAATTTTTTTTTCAACTAATAATTTTGTTTCTTCTTCAAACATTTCAAATATTTTAAATAAATTATCAGTATTGGCATATTCAAAATTATATGCTGAAAATTCTTTCTCTGACTGATGAAAAACATCTTTGTAAGTAATTCCTTCATCATTCCAAATTAAGTCAAAAACACTTTTTTTGTTTTGAATAAACATGCACAATCTCTCTAATCCATATGTAATTTCGACAGATACAGGTTTACATTCAACTCCAGCCATTTGTTGGAAATAGGTAAATTGTGTAACTTCCATTCCATCACACCAAACTTCCCATCCAAGACCTGCCGCTCCTAATGTAGGACTTTCCCAGTCATCTTCAACAAACCTTATATCGTGTTCCTCATGATTAATACCTATTGATGACAAGCTATTTAAATACATCTTTTTTATTTCTTTTGGTGAAGGTTTAATTAAAACTTGGAATTGATAGTAATGTTGCAATCTATTAGGATTGTCACCATATCTTCCATCAGTCGGGCGGCGTGATGGTTGAACATATGCAGTTTTCCATGGTTTTGGGCCAAGCGATCTTAAGGTGGTTGCTGGATGGAATGTCCCAGCACCGACCTCTAGATCATACGGTTGTAATATTACACAACCTTTTTTAGACCAGTACTTTTGTAAGTTAAAGATTGTATCTTGAAAAGATAAAGTTTTTTTTTTTATTTTAGAGACCATACCTCTGCCAGATTGATCTTTCTTCTAATACACTAATTACTTTATCAGTATAATCTTCAGAAGATGCTAGCTTTTTTGATAACCATCCTTTACTTTTTCCAAATTTCTTAATTTCTAAATCATCTCCATATTTCTCTCTTAATATTTGATCTGCATTTCCTATTCCATCGATTAACCCTAATTCTTTTGCTTTTTTTCCTGCCCAAAATTCTCCAGAGAAAAGTTCAATACCAGAGTTTTTGTTAAGTTTTTCTTTTCTGCTTTCTTCAACAACATCTATAAAATCTTGATGAATTTCTAATTGGATATTTTTTAAACGATTAATATCTTCTTCTTTTTCATCCAAAAAAGGATCTAAAGTGCTTTTATTTTTTCCAGCGGTGTAAACTCTTCTTTCAATCCCAATTTTTTCAATTAAATTTTTAAAACCAAATGAAGCAGAAATAACTCCAATAGATCCTATGATTGAGCTTGAGTTAGCATAAATTTCATCGCCAGCACATGCAATAAGATATCCTCCAGATGCTGCCACATCCTCAGCAAAAATAATTACTTTTTTTTTTGTTTTCTTTGATTGTTCTTTTATTAATTTACATATCAAATGTGATTGTACTGGGGATCCACCAGGTGAATTAATTGTAATTGCAACGGCTAATGCTTTCTTTACTGAAAAAGCCTTTTTTATAATTTCTTCTTCACTTGAATATTCTATTCCTTGCCTGAACCTTCCAACATTTCCTATAACCCCTGATAATTTGAGGTGACTTATTATCTTTTTTTTTTTAAAAAATGAGAACATTAGAATTGTTATAAGTTTTTTAAATATATTATAAACCCTAGTTATAATTAAAGATTAAGGTGCGTCAATTGATAAGTATATTAATAAATTGGATATAATAGTTTTAATTAATGGGAACTGTAATACAGCTTAAAAAACAAATTAATAATTCATATACAGATTTAAAAAATTCAGTCGATGATAAATTGATTCTAGTTGAAGAAAAAATCAATTCTAGACTAGCAAGTAAAGTTGAATTAGTTCAAAAAATGACCAAGTATCATTTAAAAACTGGTGGAAAAAGACTAAGAGCACTCTTAACCTTGCAATGTGCTAAAATTTGTGAATATCAGAAAGGATTAAGAGATGTAAATCTTGCAGCTTGTGTAGAACTTATACATGCAGCTACTTTAATGCATGACGATGTAATAGATAGTGCTGATATTAGACGAGGTAAAAAAACACTTAATACAATTTGGGGAAATCATTCATCAATTTTGGTAGGTGATTATTTACTTAGTAAATGTTTTGAAATGATGGTTGAGGACGGGAATTTAGAACTATTAAAACTTTTAGCAACTACATCATCTGAAATTGCCCAAGGTGAAGTTCTTCAATTGCAACACAATAAAGAAATAGATATCTTGGAAGAAACATATCTAAATATTATTTCATCAAAAACAGCTTCTTTATTTGCAGCGGCTACAAAAGTTGGCGCGATTATTGCTGAAAAAGATTTAAAATATAAAAATGCTTTGGAATTTTATGGAAAAAACTTAGGGCTTACATTTCAAATAGCAGATGACACATTAGACTATAATTCTGAATTAAAATTGTTTGGAAAAAATATTGGCAATGACTTTTACGAAGGTAAAGTGACTTTGCCTATAATTTTACTCTATCAAAAAGTTGATAAGTTTGAAAAAGAAAAATTAAAATCTTTTTTTGAAAAAGATATTCGTGAAAAGCAAGATTTAGAACATGTCCTAGTTCTAATAAAAAAAAATAATATTATTAATGAGTGTTATAAAAAAGCAGAACATTATATTAATTTAGCTTCTAATTCTATAAGTGTATTTGAAGAGTCCGAAGAAAAAAATATATTAAAAAACTTAGCATCTTTTAGTATTGAAAGAAATTTTTAAGGACTTAATAATACTTTTTTCCATTTTTTGGGTAATCTAATATATTTTAACCTTTCATGAATTCGATTCTGTCCATCTAGCCAAAATTCAATTTCCTTTGGTTTAATTCTCCAACCAGACCAATGTTCAGGACGTGGTATATTATTTTTATTTGGATATTTTTTCTTAAATTCCTCTATGGAATTATATAAATCTTGCCTTTGTTTTAAAATAGAACTTTGCTTTGAGGCCCAAGCACCTATTCTACTTCCATAGGCTCTTGAGTTATAATAATCATCAGCTTCTTTTTTTGATATTTTAGATGCAACGCCAACTATCCTAATTTGCCTTTGCAAACTTTTCCAATGAAAGCACATCGAAATTTTTGAGGTATTTCTGATTGCTTTGCTTTTATCACTATTAAGGTTTGTATAAAAAACAAATCCATTTTTATCAAAATCTTTAAGAAGTACCATTCTAACTGTTGGAAACCCATTTTTATTTACAGTTCCAACCGCAAATGCGTTTGGATCATTAATTTCTGTTTTTTTTGCTTTATTGAACCATTCTTCAAAAAGTTTTATTGGGTTATTATGTTCTTTAAAGCAAAGATTTAGTCCAAGTGAGTTTTTTTCGTTCATAAATTTAAAAAAATAATTTATACATTAAAATAATGTCATTTAATACTTTTGGAAAGTTATTTAGGTTTACCACTTGGGGAGAATCACATGGTCCAGCTATTGGATGTGTTGTAGATGGCTGCCCTCCAAATATTCCAATAAAAGAAAGTGATATACAAAAAGAACTTAATAAAAGAAAACCAGGACAATCTAAATTTACAACTCAAAGAAAAGAGGACGACAAAATTAATATTTTATCTGGTGTTTTTGAAGGTAGAACAACTGGAACTCCAATTTCTCTAATTATTTATAATAAAGATATGAGATCTAGAGACTATGAGACAATAAAGAATAAATTTAGACCAGGACATGCAGATTATACTTATTTCAAAAAATACGGTATCCGGGATTACAGAGGTGGAGGAAGACAATCTGCTCGCGAGACTGCGGCTAGAGTTGCGGCGGGTGCTATTGCAAAAGTTGTTTTGAAAACTAAAATTGGAAAGAAGTATCAAGCAGTTGGTGCTGTTACACAATTAGGGATATTAGGATGTGACTTAAAGAAATGGAAAGACAAAACAATTTCTAGCAACCCATTTTTTTGTCCTGATGAAACTGTGATTAAACTTTGGGAAAAATATTTACTTGGGATAAGAAAAGCTGGATCATCTTGTGGAGCAATTATTGAAGTTAGAGCAAGAGGAGTTCCTTTGGGACTTGGAGCACCAATATATTCTAAATTAGATATGGATCTTGCAGCAGCAATGATGAGTATTAATGCTGTAAAAGGAGTAAATATTGGATCGGGAATGAACTCGGCGATGTTAACTGGAGAGGAAAACTCTGATGAAATTTTGAAAAAAAAAGGTAAAACAAGTTTTAAATCTAATAATGCAGGAGGAATTCTTGGAGGAATATCTACTGGTCAAGAAATAAATGTTTCATTTGCTGTAAAACCAACATCATCTATTCTGTCATCGAGGAAAACAATAGATAGGTTTGGGAAGAATACAACAATATCTGTAAAAGGAAGACACGACCCCTGTGTTGGAATTAGAGCAGTCCCAATAGGAGAGGCTATGATGCACTGTGTAATTCTTGATCACTATTTAATGAACACAGCTCAGAATAAAATCTAATTAGATTTTTTAATTAAAACTTTCGAATTTAAGGTATCTAAAATTTTATTTTCAATACCAATAGAGTCTAAATTAGCAAACTTATACATTAGCTCTGGTTTATCATGATCAATGAATCTATCAGGTAATATCATTGATCTAAATTTAAGATTGTTGTCTAATAAATTTTTTTCACTTAAAAATTGGCTTACGTGAGATCCAAACCCCCCAATTGAACCTTCTTCTATTGTAATCAAAACTTCATGCTCTGTAGCAATTTGCCAAATTAGGTTTTCATCTAAAGGTTTAGCAAATCTTGCATCAACAATAGAGATATCAATTCCTTTTTTTGTTAAATTTTCGGAAGCCAAAATACACTCCTGTAATCTTGCTCCAAAATTTAAAATTGCAACTTTTTTACCTTCTTTAATAATTTTTGCTTTACCCAACTCGATTTTCTCAGTTATTTCAGGTAATTGAACTCCCACACCATTGCCCCTTGGATATCTAAAAGCTGATGGTCTATCGTTTATATCAATTGATGTATTTATCATTCTTACAAGCTCCGCTTCATCACTTGCAGCCATTACTACAAAATTTGGTAATGTTGAAAGGTATGTTATATCAAAAGATCCTGCATGTGTTGGGCCATCAGCACCAACTAACCCCGCTCTATCGATTGCAAATCTAACAGGCAAAGATTGTATTGCTACATCGTGGACGACCTGATCGTAAGCTCTTTGAAGAAAAGTTGAATATATTGCAGCATAAGGTTTATACCCTTCGGTAGCCATACCCGCGGCAAAAGTAACCGCATGTTGTTCTGCTATCCCGACATCAAACATTCTTTCTGGAAATTTTTTTCCAAATAAATCCATTCCTGTTCCCGACGGCATAGCTGCGGTTATACCAACAACCTTGCTATCTTTTTCTGCATGTTTAATTAATGAATTTGCGAATACTTTTGTATAAGAAGGAGTGTTAGATTTTGACTTTACTTGTTCTCCTGTTTTTATATTAAATTTTGAAACACCATGAAATTTATCTTCTGATTTTTCAGCAAAGGAATAACCTTTTCCTTTTTCAGTTTTAACATGGATTAAAATTGGTCCATCATAATTAATATCTTTTGCATTATTAAATACTGAAACCATTGTATCAATGTCATGGCCATCTATTGGCCCAATATAGTAAAATCCCATAGAATTGAATAATGTTCCACCAGTGACTGCAGATCTTAAAAAATCTTCTGCTTTGCCCGCTTGATTTTTAAATCTTTTTGAAAAAGCAGATATAATTAACTTTAATGTCTCTCTAAAACTAAAGTAAACTTTACCAGATAAAATTTTTGCAAGATATTTTCTCATAGCACCAACAGGTTTTGCAATTGACATATCGTTGTCATTTAAAACAACAATCATCTTTGTTTTGCTTCCACCAGCATTATTCATAGCCTCATAAGCCATACCAGCGCTTATCGCTCCATCCCCTATGACTGCAATTACATTACCTGATTTATTTGATAACTTATTAGCCACCGCTATTCCTAACGCAGATGAAATAGAAGTTGAACTATGAGCGGCACCAAATGGATCATACTCACTTTCTGATCTTTTTGTAAAACCTGATAATCCCTCACCTTTTCTAAGAGTTCTTATTTGTTTTTTTCTACCAGTTAATATTTTATGTGGATAGGTTTGATGTCCCACATCCCAAATTAATTTATCATGAGGAGTGTTGAATATATAGTGTAAGACAACAGTCAATTCTACAACACCTAGCCCAGCACCTAAATGCCCTCCTGTTTCAGAAACAACGTCAATTAATTCTTGTCGTACTTCCTCTGCCAAGGTTTTAATATCAGATTGAGACAGTTTTTTTACATCATCAGGGAAATTAATATTATTTAGAAATTTATAATTATTATTCATTTTGTTCTATTTAAAATATAATTTATTGTTTCTCTAAAATCGTTGCCTTTTTTGCCAAAAATTTTTAAACTTTTAAATATTTTTAATTTAAGGTTATCTGCGTATTTAATAGTATTATCAGTGCCTAGTAAACTTATTAAAGTAGCTTTTCCCATTTTAAAATCTTTTTTGGTTTTCTTACCTGCGCTAGATGTTTTGCCTCTTAAATCTATTAAATCATCAGCAATTTGAAATAATAATCCAATTTCGTTACCTATTTTATTAAACTTGTTCAGATATTTTGTTTTACCAGACATTATAATAGGAGCAACACAACAAAAACTAAATAGCTTTCCAGTTTTTTTAATTTGCATATCTATAATTTGTTTTTTCGTTTTTTTAATATTTTCATAACTTAAGTCTAAAAACTGTCCTCCAGCTATTCCTGTATGCCCCGAACTTTCAGAAAGCAAGTTTATTAGTTTTATTTTTTTTTGTTCATTTAAATTTAATCTTTTTTCGCTTAGAATTTGAAATGCAATAGTGAGTAAAGAATTACCAGCAAGAATTGCTGTTGATTCACTAAATTTTTTGTGTGTCGTCAATTTTCCTCTTCTCAAATTATCATTATCCATGCAT
>CACJBW010000012.1 GCA_902591775.1 uncultured Pelagibacteraceae bacterium | reverse complement strand
GAAATAGAGGTTCTTGATCAAAAAATTGGAGATGGAGATCATATTTTTAACATTCAAAGAGGTTTGAAGTTAGTAGTTGAACTTGAAGACTCTATTAAAGATTTACCATTAGCCAAAGCTTTAAATATGATAGCAATGAAAGTATTGTCAGGTATTGGTGGATCATCAGGCGCATTATTTGGAACTTTTTTTATGACTATGGCTAAATCTTCTGATCTAGATAAAGATGTTGATTTTAATAAAGCATGTGAAATGATTATTAGTGGAATTAAAGCCATGAAAGAAAGAGGAAAAGCTGATGTTGGAGAAAAAACTATGATGGATGTTTTATTACCAGTTTCAGAAAAACTAAACGAATTAAAAAATGAAAGTGAATTTAAATCAGGTTTAAATGAAGTAATAAAAATTGCAGAAGAAAGAATGTTATCCACAAAAGATATGTTAGCCACAAAAGGTAGAGCTTCTTTTTTAGGTGAACGTGCAAAAGGACATATAGATCCTGGAGCTCGCTCTTCTCAGCTCATAATCGATACAATTTGTAAATCAGTAATAAATAATTAGGAGGTAAAATGAAAAAATTTATAAATAATAACGATGATTTTTTAAACGAGAGCCTTACAGGTTTTGGTAAGGCGCATAGTGATATTATAAATGTCAATTTAGACCCAAGCTTTGTATCTAGAAAAAATAAAACTAAAGATGGAAAAGTTTCTTTAATTTCAGGCGGTGGAAGTGGACATGAACCAATGCACGGAGGTTTTGTTGGTCATGGAATGCTAGATGCAGCGTGTCCAGGTTTTGTATTTTCAGCACCAACACCAGATCAAATGCAAGCAGCAGCAGAACATGTAGATAGTGGTGCAGGAGTTTTATTTATAGTTAAAAATTACTCTGGGGACATCATGAATTTTGAAATGGGAGCCGAAATGTATTCTGGTAAAAACGATAGTATTATTACAAACGATGATGTTGCAGTTGAAGATTCTACATTTACTACTGGAAGAAGAGGTGTTGCGGCAACTGTATTGGTAGAAAAAATAGTTGGATCCTTAGCTGAACACAATGGATCCCTTGAAGAATGTAAAAAACTTGGTGAAAAAGTCAACAAAAACGCTGGTACGATGGGAGTAGCATTTACAAGTTGTACCGTTCCTGCTGCTGGAAAACCTACTTTTGATATAGGCGATGATGAAATGGAATTTGGTGTGGGTATTCACGGTGAGCCAGGTAGAAAAAGAGAAAAAATTCAACCATCAAAAACTATAGTTGGAAACATTTTAGAAGCTATTTTAGACAATTTAAAACCAGAAAAAAAAGAGAAGAATTTACTTTTCATAAATGGAATGGGTGGCACGCCTTTGACAGAATTATATTTAGTTTATGAGGATGCATGTCAAATTTTACAATCTAAAGGTATTGAAGTAACAAAAAGTTTAGTTGGAAATTATTGTACTTCACTTGAGATGCAAGGAGCTTCAATTACTCTTCTCAAATGTGATGATGAAATCTTAAAGCATTGGGATGCTCCAGTTCATACAGCAGCAATGAGATGGGGGATGTAATAATTATATTTTTTAAATATACTAATAATAAATGAAGAAAATATTTATATTTATAGCTATTTTTTTAATTTCGTCCAATTTTGCATTAAGCAATGTAAAAGAAATTGAAAAAATGTTTAAAAGGGGAGCTAAGTATAATTTAGGTATAAATCAAACTGATACAACAATCCAAGGATTAAAATTAAAACCTCATACAAAAATAAGAGCGTTCAAATATTCAAAGAAAAAAGGTTATGGTTGGACAGATTATGGGATTAAAGTAGTCAAAAAGTCTGACAATAACCCTATTAGATATGGTGATACTGCAATTAGGTTTGAACTAAGACATGAAGATTGTGGCTTTTTATATAAAAATATGAAAGAGAGAGATTGTGAAAGAAGTACACCACATCATAGAGTTGAGGTAAGTATAGATGAAAAGTCTGCTTTTAAACACAAACAAGAATTTTGGTATACATTTTCATATTATGTCCCAAAAAATTTTAAATTTTACAGAAAGCAGTCTGTCTTTCAGTTTCATTCAACAGAAGGTCCGTATAGCCCACCATTTCAATTAGAGGTTATCCCTAAATGGGGTTTGACGGCTAAAATTTCACCATCACAAGATGTTTATCCAGAAACAGAAGGTGATTGTGGAGGCTCGATAAAAGAAAAGGTAAATTATTGTGAAAATATTTTACTAGAATATATTGTAATACCTTCAAGTGAACTTAACGCATTAACAGGAACATGGATAGATTTTGTAATTCACTCAGTCTGGGATAAGAGATCTTCGGATGATAAAAATAACAATGGTCTTCATGAGTTATTTATCAATGGTGAAAAAAAACTTCATTATGAGGGCCAAAACATGTGGAGAAAAGGTGGAAGTCTTTTAGAGTTTGGTATTTATGGGAGCAAAGATGTTAGACGTTATATGGGTCTTTTACCGAATGAGGAAGATGTTATAAATGTCCCAAGAATTGCTTTTTATGATGAAATATGGGTAAAAAAAAGTTGTGAAGATTTAGATCTCGAAAGACTTGGTTATTCTTGTCAAAATTTATTTAATCAAGACGATAACGTAACAAAACCCGATCAAGCAGATAGACCTGATTAATTTTTCAGTTTTTAAATAATTTAAAGAATCATTAGATCTAGTTTTTGATTTCCAAGTCTTTCATTCCCAGTTTCTGTAACTAGATAAGTTTCACCTAAGTTCATTGCTAAATTATTCTCAGAGTCCATTAGTATCATATGCATAAAAAATATATTTCCTGGCTTAATTACATATGGATTTCCAGTGTATAACATTGGCCAGTCCATCCAATTAGGTGAAAAAGTTGCTCCTAAAGAGTAACCACAAGCATTCATTCTAGAATTTTTATACCCTAAATCATCAAAAGTTTTTGCATGAATATCAAATACTTCACCAATTTTATTTCCTGGTTTCAATTTAATTTCACAATTACTTAAAGTCTCAATACAAGCTTCATGCATTTTATAATGTTTTGGATCAGCTTTTCCAATTGGAATAGTTCGAAACATTGCTGAGTGGTAATGTCTGTATGTTCCAGCCCATTCTATAGTCAGTTGATCTTGTGAATTTAAAATTTGTTTTTCAGCTTGGTATCGACACAGAAGTGCATTTTTACCTGATCCAATTATAAACTCATTTGCAGGATAATCACCACCTCCCTCAAATATAACTTTATTCATTTCAGCTAAAATCTTAGATTCACTTACACCAGCTTTTGCATGTTTCCAAACCTCACGTAAAGCTTGGTCAGCTAAGTTTGCTGCTTTTTTTACATAATTAATTTCTTCATTTGATTTTATAACCCTTAATTTAGTAACTAATTCAGAAGTATCTTCTATTGAGCAGTAATTTTCTAAAGATTTATTCAGTCTTAAAGCATTTCGACCAGTTAATCCGTATGCTTCGTATTCAATTCCAATTTTTTTACCCTTTAAATTTAATTCATCTAAAATAATTTTAAGATCCTCAGTAGGATTTGATCCATTTTTATCAACCCATATTCTAACATCATTAATATTAGAGGTATTTTGTGCCTGTCTTAAATCTGGAGCTCTTGTTAATAAAATTATATTTCCTTTTTGATCCAAAACTAATGTTTGAAAAAAAACAAATCCAAATGTGTCATATCCAGTGAGCCAATACATTGACTCCTGTCTAAACATAAGGAGAGCATCTAATTTTTCCTCTTTTAAAAATTTAATTACCTTTTCTTTTCTATTTTTAAACTCTTTTGCAGAAAAATGTAGACCCATTAATTGATAGTTGTTCTAACAGCACCAAGTTTGTCTACTTTACCTATATATTCGCCTTTACTTTTAATTGGCACAACTCCAACTGTTGAGCCAGTAAATACATAAAAATCTTTATCTAAAGAGACTTTCTCTTTTCTTATTTTGTTAAGAACAAATTTCAAAGAATTTAGTGGGTTTACATAAACAGTATTTGTATTGCCATTTATATTTAACCCTTTTTTATTTTTTAAATTTGTTTTTAAATTACCAAAATTTATTTTTTTAAATTTTTTTTTTGCACCATCAATAAATTTAATATTCACACCAAAATCACTACATAAATCACCTAAATATTTAATACCTTTTTTTTTCTGTCTAAATCCAACAACCTCAATGCAAGGACCCATATGAGTAATAAATTTTGTTATATTTTTAGAATTTAATTTGCCTTTAAAATCAAAAAATTTTTTTTTAATTATAAAATAAACCTCTACTTCGGTACCTAAGGCATATTTATTAATTTTTACTCTTCCTCCAGATTTAATCAAATTTTTTCCAAATACAGTCGAATGAAATGGCTCCTTTTCTTTTAATTTTTTTAAGAGAGCGATTATCGTCCCTCCCGCTTTAAAACCTATTTTTGTGTCATTGATTTTACTCTCACATAATAATCTTAATTTGTGAGCAAGTTTGATATTTTTGCAAAATTTTTCTGGAATCGGGTTGATAAGTTTATTGTTTAAATAGGCTTTGACCAGTTTGTCTGAAGTTGAATTTAACAAATTTATTTTCATTTATCTAAGAAGGTATAAATATGTAGTTATTATATGAGTCAAGGTCACTAATTTCCAGTGTATTCTTTAATAAATCATTTTGATATACAAATGAATTGTACCCCAATGAAACAATATATTTCAATGATTCTGAAACATTCTTTTGTGTATATTTTTTTTCAATTTCAACTAACAAACTCGGCTTAAATTTATTTATGGTTTGAATTGCTCCGTTTATTACTTCAATTTCATGACCTTCTACATCAATTTTGATGAATGATATTTGATTTTTGAAATTTATTTCATCAAGCTTCTTTGAAAAAATTTCAACATTTTCAAAATCCTGAATATAATTTTCATTATGGACTGTTGCTTTTCCCATTTCATAATACTCTTCATAATTTTCTTTTTTGAAATTTTTATTTCTAATAGGTACTTTTAAATTAATTTTACTGCTTTTGTTACTTAAGGCAAAATTATATAAATTTATATTTTTTTTTAATTTGATTAGATTTTTTTTTAAATCATCAAATATTATTGGATTTGGTTCAAAAGAATGAACAATCTTTGAATATTTTGACATCTCGTAAGAATAAACGCCTCTATATACACCCACGTCGATACTATCAGTACCAGGTTTAATGAAATTTTTAACAAGTTTAATCTCATTTTCATCCTGATTTTTAATGGAACGTTCTAACCTCCTCTTGTATAAAAATTTTTTAGGAAATAAATATTTTTTAAAAAAAAATTCTACTTCTTTATTATATTTGAAACGCATTTATTTTATTAAAATTGACATAGGGTCAAGTCTTGTTTGAAACCAGTTTATTCTAAAATCTAAGTGGGGGCCAGTTGATCTACCTGTTGAACCAACAGTTCCTATTATATCTCCTTTTTTAATCAAATCTCCTACTTCAACCATCACATTTTCAAGATGAGAGTAAATTGTTGATATACCATGACCATGATCCATAATAATTGTGCCTCCAGTATAATAAAGATCATTTTCAGCCATTGTCACCACTCCAGTACCAGAAGATTTAATTTCTGTTCCTTTTTTTGCTGCAATATCTATGCCGTAATGAGGCCATCTTGGTTTTCCATTGAGAATTCTTTGGCTGCCATAAACTCCACTAATTATACCTTCGACTGGCATAATAAATTTTTCAGAAAAAAAAGTTAAATTAGAGTTGATTGCTCTTGCTTCTCCTATTCTTCCATTTTCTTTTTTAATTCTTTTGTAAACAGATTCAGGTGGTGTTACTTTATTTTCAGGTAAACCATCAATTCTTTGAATGTTATACTTACGTTTAAAAACTTTTTTTATTATTTTTTCTGATTCACCGTTAGTTATTTTGGTTATCAAAACATCAAATTTTCTATCTCGATCAATTCCAAAAACAAAATAACCATCATCTGATACTTTGACATTTTTTTTATCAATAATTATTTTTGAATTAGGATCTGTTTTTCCTAAAATAAAATGACCTTGAATAAATTTACCATAAAATTCTATTGCTAAAATATTTGTGGGAAAAAAAATTGCTAGTATTAGCAACAGTTTTTTCATTATTTTGCTGTCCAACCTCCATCTATCAGAATAGATGATCCAGTTATCATTGCAGCAGCATCTGATGCTAAGAAACATACAGCTGTAGCTACATCACTCTCTTTAGCTGCTTTGCCCATAGGAATATTACCTAAAGCCAGATTTTTGAACTTTTTATTTTTAAAAAACTTTTTTACCATAGGTGTTTCAACAAATGTTGGAGCAACTGTATTTACTCTGATATTTTTTGTTGCTAACTCAACACCCATGCCCTTTGTTAAACCTTCAATTCCAAATTTAGTCATATTGTAAATATTTCTACCAGACATGCCTACATGACCAAGTTGGGATGACATATTTATAATTGACCCACCTCTTTTTTTGTTTTTAATCATTTTTTTTACCACCAACTGTGCAACGTTAAAGGCAGCTTTTAAATTAAGATCTACTAAATAATTCATACTTTGCTGTTTTATCTTCTCAAATGGTTCTGGAATATTAGTCCCAGCATTGTTTACTAAAATATCTATTATTTTTATTATTTTTAATTTTTCCTGTAATTCACTGTAGTTCATTACATTACAATTAATTTTGATTAATTTGCTTTTTACTTTTTTTATGTCTTTCTCTAACTTGTCAAGATCAGATGATGTTCTGCTCAAACCAATAATTGTTGCACCTGCTTCAGCTAATGCAATTGAACAAGCACGTCCTAAGCCTTTACCAGCCCCCGTTACAAGAGCATACTTATTTTTAAGATTAATTTTTTTTAAGTACATTTAAATAAAAAGTTTTATGTCTGTGTAAATTAACTCAACTGCCACAAACAATATAGCAAATAAACCAACCCATGCTATCCATTTATAATCTTTTATCCATTTGGAAATTAATGTTGCAGCTGTAGCCATCAAAATAATAGATAAAACAAGACCAAATATTAATAGATAATAATGATCCTTGGCAGCACCAGCAACACCGAGCACATTGTCTAAACTCATCGTAAAGTCAGCTAGCAAAACGGTCCAAATTGCTTTCAACATTGATGAGTTATCAACTTTAATATTTTCCTCGCCACCACCTGAATTCTTAATTACATCGACATAAAGTTTATAAACTATGTAAAGAAGCAACAGACCACCTATAAGTCTTAAACCTGTGATTTGTAAAAGATAAGCGGTTAAAAGTGTTAATAAAATTCTTAGTATTACTGCTCCACCAATGCCCCAAAAAATAATTTTTTTTCTTTGTTCTGGTGGAAACTTAGAGGCGACCATTCCAATGATAATGGCATTATCTCCGGCTAAAATTAAATCTATAAATATTATTTGAAAAAAAATTGTTATTTCTTCGGTCATCTAGCGTCTTCTATTATCATATCTGCTGCTTTTTCAGCAATCATAATAGTAGGTGCATTAGTATTTCCTGAGGTTATTGATGGCATGACAGATGCATCAACAATTCTTAAATTTTCTAAGCCATGAGCGACTAATCGGTCAGACACAACTGAATTTTCGTCAGTCCCCATTCTACATGTGCTCACAGGATGAAAAATAGTACTACAAAATTTTCCAGCCTCTTTAGCCAATTCCTCATTATCCGTAATATGAATTCCAGGTCTATATTCTTCAGGCTCATACTCTTTATAAGCTTTTGAATTCATAACAATATTTCTAGTGATTTTTAATGCTTTCCCAGCAATTTCTCTGTCTTCGTATGTAGATAAATAATTCATCTTAATTTCTGGAGATATTCTTGTATCGGATGATTTTAATTTAATTGAACCTCTGCTAGTTGGCCTTACATTTGTGATGCTAGGGGTAAATGCTGTAAATTTATGAAGGGAGCCTTTGCCTAAGACATCTGTGCTAGCTGGAGATACATGGAATTGCAAATTAGGAGTTGCTAAATGATCATCACTTTTTACAAAGCCACATAAATAACTAGCCCCGACTGTTAGTGGTCCTTTTCTAAATAAGAAATATTTTAGTCCAGTCATAAGCTTTTTAGTCATACTATAATAGATATCATTTAAGCTTTCTAAATTTTTAACTTTATAAACTGGTCTTAACATTAAATGATCTGTTAAATTCATACCTACTCCAGGATGGTCTTTAATTACATTGACATTATTTTTTTTTAAAAGTTCGCCTGGACCAATACCTGAAGCTTGAAGAATATGAGGTGAACCTATAGTCCCAGAACTTAAAATTACTTCTTTATTTGCTTTAACAGTAATTACATTCTCACCAATCCAATAATTCACTTTGTCTGCTTTTTTATTTTCAAACTCAATATTTTTAACATGAGCATTTGTAACAACTTTTAAATTTTTTCTTTTTTTAACTGGATTGAGATAGCCTACAGCAGTACTACATCTTAAACCATTTCTTACGGTAAAAGGAAAATAACCCATTCCTTCATTGTCACCATTATTAAAATCATCAGTTCTTTTGTGACCAAATTCTTCTGCTGCATCCATAAATAGATCGCAAACTTTAAATGTTCCCCTAATTTGTTGAACTGCCAAAGGACCACCAGATCCATGAAATTCATTTTCACCAAATTGAAAATCTTCAGATTTTTTAAAATAGGGAAGCACATCTTCCCATGACCAACCAATGTTACCAAGCTGTCTCCAATAATCAAAATCGTTAGATTGACCTCTAATATAAAGCATTCCATTTATTGAGGAACTTCCACCTAAAGTTTTACCCCTTGGGTAAACCATTTCTCTATTATCACAAAACTCTTCTTTTTCCGTCTGAAAACACCAATCCGTTTTTGGGTTCAACATTGTTTTAAAATATCCACCTGGAATATGGATCCAAGGGTTTGTGTCTCTACTTCCAGCCTCGATCAATAAAACTTTATAATTTGGATTAGCGCTTAATCTATTTGCTAGTACACATCCAGCAGATCCAGCGCCTAAAATAACATAATCAAAGTTTTCCATAATATTTTTATAATTAAATTTTTTTAAAAATCTTTTAACATATACTTTATAAATTAAATAATAACATTGAGTAGTTATATATGAAATATTTAGACGCATTAATTATAGGTGCTGGATTTTCAGGACTATATCAACTTCATTGTTTGAGAGATAAATTAAAATTAAACACATTGGTGCTAGAAGAAGGAGATGATCTAGGAGGTACATGGTACTGGAATAGATACCCAGGGGCGAGATGTGACTCAGAGAGTTTTACTTATGGTTTTACTTTTTCAAAAAAAATTTTTAAAAACTGGACTTGGAAAGAAAGATATCCTAAACAAAAAGTAATTTTAAAATATCTCAAATATTTTTCGAAAGAATATAATCTTAAAAAAAACATAGCTTTTAAACAAAAAGTAATATCTACACAATATTTTGAAAAAGAAAACTTATGGAAAATAAAAACGAACAATAAAAAAATTTATTTTACAAAATATTTAATTTGTGCAGTTGGGTCACTTTCCTCAATTAATTTACCTGCAATAAAAGGAATAAACCAATTTAAAGGTCAACTACACCACAGTGGAAGATGGCCCAAAAAAAATATTAATTTTAAAAATAAAATTGTTGGACAGGTAGGAACAGGTTCAACTGGGATACAGATCGCACCTGAAATTGCCAAAAAAGCAAAAAAATTAATTTTATTCCAAAGATCTCCGAATTTTAGTATTCCAGCAAGAAATAGAAAATTATCAGCTACAAACATTAAAAACTATAAAAAAAATTTTAATAAATTAAGAAGTTATTTAAAAAGAACACCAGGTGGCCATCCTTTTGAATTTCCAAAAAAATCTGCATTTGATTTTAACGAAGCTAAAAGAAATCAGATGTATGAAAAATCTTGGCATTATGGAACTTTATCCTTTAGAGCAACTTTTAATGACATAGTAAAAACCATCAAAGCAAATAAAACAGCAGTTAAATTTATTGAAAATAAAATATACTCAACAGTTAAAAATAGAGAGTATGCAAAGATCCTTACTAATTTTGACCACCCATTTACTGCTAAAAGACCAACCTTAAATACAAATTATTATGAGATGTTTAATAAAAAAAATGTGGAATTAGTTGATTTAAAAGAAAACTCAATAATAAAAATTACCAAAAGAGGAATAAAGACAAAAAAAAATGAATACACACTAGATAAAATTATATTTGCAACAGGATTTGATGCTTTGACAGGTTCAATTGAAAAATTAAATATAACTGGAAAAAAAGGAATTAAATTGACCAAATATTGGAAAAGTGGACCTAAAAGTTTTTTAGGACTTCTTGTTCCTAACTTTCCAAATATGTTTATTGTTAGTGGTCCAGGAAGTCCCTCAGTATTAACAAATGTACCGGTACAAATAGAACAGCATGTTGAATGGATTACCAAATGTATTAAGTTTTTGGAAAATAATAAAAGACAAAGTATAGAAAGTACAAATGAAGCAGCAAAAAAATGGCAAAAAGAAATTACAAGCTCAGTTAAAAAAACATTATTTATGAAAGCAAAAAGCTCGTGGTATAAAGGCGACAATATACCTGGCAAGTCGAAGTCTTTTTTACCTTATCCTGGTGGAATGCCAAAATATAGAAAAGCTTGTTTAAAAGTTGAAAAGACTAATTATAAAGAATTGAAAATAATCTAAATGAATAAAATTAAATTCCTAATAATATATTTTTTTTTAGTTTGTAATGTTTTTGCCACAGAAATAGAAATTATTCTTGATAAGCCAGGTGAAGGAAAAAAAATTATTAATCACTCATGGGTTCAAATTGAATACACAGGTTCTTTTGTTGATGGAAAAGTTTTCGATACCAACGTGGGAAAAGACAGACCTTTAGTTGTTCAAATAGGTATGAAAGAAGTTATACCAGGTTTTGAAATGGGTATAGTTGGAACCAATAAAGGAACTGTCAGAAAAATTAAAATACCTTCTGAACTAGCATATGGAGCAACAGGCGCTGGAAATATAATACCACCAAATTCTGATCTTATTTTTGAGTTCAAGATTATTGATGTTCTAGATCCAAATTATAATTTAATCACATCTGATGAATTAAACAATTTATTGAAAAACAATGCAGTAGTTTTAGATATCAGAACAGAAGACCAATGGATTAAAACTGGTGTAATTAAAGAGTCGTTTCAAGAAACAGCTTTCGATAAAAATGGAAAATTTAATGTTTACCTAATGGATAGAGTAAGAGCTTTAGCTGGAGCAGAGTCTCAAAATATTGAAATTATTTTTGTTAGTCATGATGGTGAAACAGCATCAATTTTAGGTAATGCTTTTGCAGAAGATCTTGGTTTTAAAAATGTTTATGTTCTTGACGGAGGAATTAAAGCTTGGATTAGTGAGGAAAAAGCATTAGTTTCCTTCTTAAAATAACGTCAAATCATTTGGGAAATGAAACTTAAAGATAGGGTAGCAATAGTTACAGGCGGAGGAAAAGGAATAGGACAAGAAATTTGTCTTGGTCTTGTAAAAGAAGGTGCAAAGATAGTTATAGCAGAAATAGATATTAAAAATTCAGAAAAAACTAAAAAAAAAATTATAGAGGCAGGCAGTGAAGCAATAATTATAAAAACTGACGTTTCAAATCAAAAGAGCATCAACGAGATGGTGGATCAAACTATCAAATACTATGGTAAAATTGATATTCTAATAAACAATGCAGGAATTAGACATGTAAAGAAACTTTTAGATCATACAAAACAAGATTGGGATGATATGATTTCTGTGAATCTTACAGCACCTTTCCTTGCTAGTCAGGCTGTAATTCCTCATATGATTAAAAATGGAAAAGGTAAAATTATTAACTTTGGGTCGATAGCAAGTTTTATGGGAAGACCAGATAGGGTAGGATATGTAGCTGCAAAAAGTGGTGTCTTAGGATTAACAAGAGCGTTATCTGTCGATCTGACTGGAAAAAATATTAATGTAAATACTATTTGTCCAGGTTTAATATCTACCTCATTTAATCAAAAATATGCTGAAGATCCAAAACATGGTAAAGCTTGGGGGAAAGAAACTGTTGTAGGTAGATGGGGAGAACCAAAAGATATAGTTGGAGCAGCAGTATTTCTATCAAGCGATGATTCTGATTTCATAAATGGGTCTGAAATAAAAATAGATGGTGGATGGCTCTCTTCTAAAGTTAGAAGAGGAGAATTAGATAATGAGTAACTTTAAAAATAATCTTGAACAAGCACTTAATAATGCAAAAAGATTAACTGATAAAATTTTAATTGATGGCAAATTAATATCTGCTCAAACAAATAATAAGATTCCAGTATTAAATCCAAGCACAGGAGACAATATCGGTTTTGCTCCTCAATGTAATAAAGATGATGTAAATATTGCAGTTGAGTCAGCACACAAAGCTTTTAAAAAATGGAAAAAAATACCAGCAAGGGAAAGAGGAAAAATGGTTGCTGCTGGAGCAAAAAGATTAGAGGAAAGAAAGTCAGAAATTGAAACTTTATTATCATTAGATACAGGTAATGCTTTAAGAACACAGGCCATACCAGAAACAGGTGCTTCCATTGAACTTACAAATATGTTTGCTGGTTTGTCTGGAGAGTTAAAAGGAGAAAATTATCCAACCAATATTCCAAATAGTATTCATTATACTACTAGAGATCCAATTGGGGTTGTTTGTGCAATCGTCCCTTGGAATGCGCCATTATTTTTAACAGTAGCAAAAATCGCTCCAGCTATTGTAGCAGGAAATAGTGTTGTTTTAAAAACAGCTGAACAAGCCCCATTTTGTGCTCTTCTACTATCGGAGATATTTCAACAAGAACTTCCTCCAGGTGTTTTAAATGTAATTTCAGGCTATGGAGAAGAGTGTGGCGAACCTCTGGTAACTCATGAAAAAGTAAGAAAAGTAACGTTTACTGGATCTTTTACTGTAGGAAAGATTATAGCACAAAAAGCAGCTCCTAAATTATGTCCAGTTACTTTAGAGCTTGGAGGAAAAAATCCGAATATAATAATGAGTGATGCAGATTTAGATATTGCAATTCAAGGGGTTATTGATGGAATGAGATATACTCGACAAGGACAAGCATGTACTGCTGGTTCAAGAGTTTATATTCAGGAAAAAATTTATGATCAAGTACTAGGTGGAGCTGCTGAAAAATTAAGTAAATTAAAAATGGGTAATGCTCTAGATGAAAGTTCTGATATTGGAGCAATTATTTCCGAAGAACAACTGAAACGAACTTTACATTATATGGATATTGCCAAAAAAAACTCTACAACCAATGTTGTGCATGGTGGCAATCAACTAACAGGTGGTGATTATAAAAATGGTTTCTTTTATGAACCTACATTGATGTCAGGTGTTCCAGTAAGCTCTCCAGTTTGCCAAGAAGAAATATTTGGTCCTGTTGCTTGTGCAATACCATTTAAATCATTTGATGAAGTAATGAATAGTGCAAATGATACACCATTTGGATTATCAGCGGTATTGTGGACACAAAATCTATCTAGAGCTTTACAGTTCGTAGAGGAAATTGAAGCAGGTTTTGTCCAAGTGAATCAATGTGTAGCGCCTAGAGCAAATGTTTCATATGGCGGATTAAAAATGAGTGGCTTAGGAAAAGAGTATGCATTTGATAGTATGATTAATCATTTCACTCAAAGCAAAACAGTTTTGATTAATAGAGGAAAATCAAATATAGATAATTAAAAATGACAGATCAAATAGCATTTATTGGTGTAGGTAACATGGGTAACCCAATGGCTGACCAATTAGTTAAGGCTGGTAAAAAAGTTAAAGCCTACGATGTTTCACCAGAAATGATTCAAAAAGCAAAAAAAGCTAATTTAGATGTGGTTGACACATTAGACGAGGTACTTGAAGGTGCAAATTTTATAATCTCGATGTTGCCTGAAGGCAAACATGTAAAATCACTATTTTTAGGAGATAAAGGTATAATAGATAAAATTTCAAAAACTGCTCTGATAATTGATTGTTCTACAATTGACATTGAAACTTCTTTATTGCTTGGCAAGGAAGCGAAAGATAGAGGAATTAAGATGATTGATGCTCCTGTTACAGGGGGTGTTATGGGGGCAAGAGTTGGTAAATTAAATTTTTTAGTTGGCGGAGATGATGAAGCTGTAAATTTGGCCAGGCCATTAATGGATATTATGGGACAAAAAATTTTACATGCAGGACCACAAGGTAGTGGAGTTGGAGTAAAGATTTGTAATAATATGTCTTTAGGAATCTCAATGATAGCAGCATCAGAAGCATTAATGTTAGCAAAAAGACTCAAGATGGATTTAAAAAAAGTTCATGAAATTATGAAAAATGCCTCTGGAAATAATTGGGCTTTATCAACTTATACACCGCTGCCAAATTTAACAGATGGCGTTCCCTCTAATAACAAATATAGACCTGGCTTTTCTGCAGCTATGATGACTAAAGATTTAAAACTAGCAAATGACGCTGCGAAATCAGTAAATGCATCAACTCCTCTAGGAAAACATGCCTTAGATATATTTAATGAATTTTGTGAGGGTGGTGATAGCGAAACAGATTACTCCGGTATATCTAAAAAAATTGGCGGAGATGCTTGGGATTATCCTTTTGATCCTAAAGGTAATAAATAGACATATTTAAACTTTAGGTTGTATTAATCAGGGCTGGAACAATTAATCGTTTTACATTTGTCACTCAATGAGTTTTACTTCACTCATTATTAAGACTTAATAACAATAAAGAGAGGGATAAATAATGAAAAAAATCACTTCAATGATTTTAGCTTTAGTATTTGCAGTTTCAGTAATTGGATCTGCTTCTGCTAAAACATTAAAAATCCAACTTACTTTTCCTAAAACATCATACGATGGACAAATCGTAAAAATGTGGACTGACAGAGTAACAAAACTAACTCGTGGAGAGTTAAAATTTGAGCTTCTTTCAAAAGGTGAAGTTGTTGGTATGAAAGAAACACTAGAAGCTGTTGACAAAGGTCTAGTAGATGGTGGTGCAGCATGGACTCACTACTGGTCAAACTATCACCCAGCTGCGATGTTATTTGGATCGCCAGTTGCTGGTGGAGGAATTGGTTTAAGTACTAAATCTTGGTTAGCATGGTATTTCGATAATGGTGGTAAAGAATTATACGACCAATTATGGAGCGAAATGGGAATGAATGTTAAAGGTTTCGTGATGGCATCATCAGGACCTGAAGCATTAGGTTGGTTTAAAGAGCCAATTAAAAACATGGATGATTTCAGAAAATACAGATTTAGAACTCCTCCAGGAATTCCAGGACAAACATACAAAGATATCGGAATTGCATCAGTATCTTTATCAGGTGGTGATATATTACCAGCACTTGAAAAAGGAACTATCGATGCTGCTGAATGGTGTTGTCCAAAACCAGACTCAGTTTTTGGTTTTCAAAAAGTTCTTAAAAACTACTATCTACAAGGATTACACCAAAACGTAGTCAATGGTGATATCTATATTAATGGAGATGTTTACAATTCTTTAACTGACCATCAAAAATATGCAATGGAAGTTGCGTCTGAAGCGATGATCACTAGAAACATCACTAATAGAGCTGTAGAAAATGGTAAAGCGCTAATCGATCTTACTGAAAATCACGGTGTAAAACTTTGGGATACACCAGCTGATTATTTCACTGAGTACATGAACGCTGCTCAAGCAACTCTTAAAAAGAATGCTGCATCAAATGCTTTCTTTAAAGAAGTTTATGAGCACATGACTGCACATGCTAAAATTGTAGTACCTTTTATTGCACAAATGGAAACATCTGATGCATCAATTGGAACTGCATTCGCATCACAACAGTAGTTAAAAAAATTAAAACGGGGATTGATTAAAAATCCCCGTTTTTTTTACAAATTTAATTTAAATAACTATACTTGTTAAATGGTTGATAAAGATTCAGAGCCTAAAGTTAAAGAAAATCTTGATATTACTGACGAGCTTATAGCCGAAAGAAGAACAAGTTTAAAAATGCCCGAGGATATGACTCCTTGGATGGCAAAGACAATAGAATTCATAGACTCAAAAATGTTAATTACCGGCAAAGTATTCGCCTGGTTAACTGTATTTCTAATTTATGCAATGATCCATGAGGTTATTGGAAGACATTTTTTTAATAGACCTACCTTATGGTCATTTGACATTAGTAGAATGTTAGCTGGTGCTTTATTTATGTTAGGAGCGGCCTATACATTATCAAAAGGGATACATATAAGAGCAGATTTTCTTTATCGAAATTGGTCAGTTAAAAATCAGGCAAGAGTAGATTTATTTTTATATTTATTATTTTTTATACCAGGGTTTCTTGTATTTTTCTTTGTAAGTTTTGATTATGCCTATACTTCAATTTGTGGAAGATCAAATTTAGAAGAATGTTTAGGCGGTAAAGTTAGAATTCAAAGAGCCATGGATACAACATGGATGCCAATTATGTGGCCCTTAAAAAGTTGTATGCCAATTGGTGCATTTTTACTTTTAGTACAAGGTATATCTGAAATTTTGAAAACTTATTATGCTTTTATTAAAGGGAGATGGCCATAATGGATTTCTTTAGTCCTGAAATAATAGGTGCAATAATGATTGGTTGCATGTTATTTGCAATCTTCGTTGGTTTTCCAATTTCATTTACTTTAATATTTTTAGGTCTTGTTTTTGGATATTGGGGTTTTGGTAAATTAGTCTTTTATTTAATGACTTTGCAATTCAATATGATAATGACCGAGAACACACTCGCCGCCGTACCACTCTTTATATTTATGGGAATTTTAATGGAGCAAGCAGGTTTAATGGAAAGATTGTTTAATGCAGTCCAGTTAATGCTTTCTAAGACAAGAGGAGCATTGTTTTATGCTGTAATGTTTGTTTCAACTATTTTTGCAGCTGCAACAGGTATTGTTGGCGCATCTGTAACAATCTTAGGAATTATGGCTGGTAAAACCATGATAAGAACTGGCTATGATACAAGACTTTCAGCAGGTTTGATTTGTGCTGGTGGAACTCTTGGTATTTTAATTCCTCCAAGTATTATGTTAGTTGTGATGGGTCCTGTTTTAGAAATTCCTGTTACAGATTTATTTGCTGCAGCTATAATGCCAGGTATTTTATTAGCATGTCTGTACGCAGCTTATACAACTTTAAGATGTTATCTAAATCCAAAACTTGGCCCAGTTTTACCGGTAAACGAACAACCTACTAATATGGCTAAGGTTTGGTATGAATTTATTATGGGACTAATTCCTCCTGCAGGATTAGTTTTTTTTGCGTTAGGAAGTATTCTATTTGGTCTTGCCACTCCAACAGAGGGAGCTGGAATGGGAGCATTTGGTGCGATCTTACTTGCTCTAGCATATAAAAAATTAACTCTACCAGGTTTAAAAGATGCCCTTTTGAAAACGTTAGAAATCACAGCACTAATAATGTTTTTAGTTGCTGCATCGAACTTTTTTGGAGCAGTTTTTTCAAAATTAGGAACCCCATCTCTTTTAACTGATTTTCTTTTAAATTTAGAAGTAAATAGATATGTAATTTTAGCAATTATAATGGCTGCTATTTTTTTATTAGGATGGCCTTTAGAGTGGGTACCAATAGTTTTAATAGTATTACCAATTGTTTTACCTTTAGTAATCGAGTTAGGATTTAATCTTACATGGTTTGCAATATTAGTGGCAGTTAATCTCCAAACCGCCTGGCTCTCACCTCCTGTTGCATTATCTGCTTATTTCTTAAAAGGAGTAGTTCCAGAGTGGGATTTAAAAGATATTTATCTTGGCATGATGCAATTTATGGTTATCCAGGTAATTGGTTTAATATTAATTATAATATTTCCAAAAATAGCATTGTGGTTGCCTGGGGTGATGTATCCATCACCTTAGCTAGACTTATTTATTTGAGGAATAATAGTTCCCACTAGAATTATTGCTAAAGATATAAAAACCTTTGTTGAAATTGGAGAGTCGATTATTAACCAAGACATTGTTGCACCAATAGGACCTGTCAAAGGATACATCAAACTAATTCTACCTACTGGAACTCTTCTAAGAGCAAAATTATAAAACAAATATGCTCCAAACGTTATACAAGATAAAGTTATAGCCGCTAAAACTGGTGGAGAAAAATTTAAATAATTTTGATATTCAAAACTTGAATTTGGCCAAATTACAAAAAGAACCAATAAAGATAGTATAGCACCAATAAAATATTGATACGTATTAACACCCAATTGATCAACTTTAGTTTGCATAAATCTTCTTCCCAAAACCTCATTTATAGAAACACAAATCATTCCTAAAAAGATTATTAAATCACCAATATAATTTCCTTGTCCTGATTTTGTTTGACTTGTAAGTAAAATTAAAGTTCCAATAATTGTTATAAAGGCCCCAATAATTACTTTTATTTCAATTTTTTCTTTTAAAAAAAGTCTTGCAATAAATGGTTGCCATATTGGCAAAGTGCTAATTAAAGCAACTCCATTTACTGGTGAGGTTAGTAGGAGACCAATATGAAAACTTAAAGTAACTAGAAAAGGATTTAATAAACCCATTAAGAAAGGAGTAAACCCAATTTTTTTGATTTTTAAATCTGCCCTCATGATCAAAGCAAAAATTAACATCAAACCAAATGCTAAAGAGAATCGTACCGCCATTAAATCCATTACATAAAATTCCTGTAATGCTAATTTCACAAACGGTGGACCTGACCCAAAACCTATTACTGCCACAAACATAGAAACGTAGCCAATATTATTTTTTAGAAAATTCATGGAATTACAAAATTATGGATATCACTATTATAGACATATAAATATTTTAGTTTAAGGTTACATCAGTGAGTCAAAATATAGAATTAAAAAATTTTGAATTAGCTACAGTTAATCCAAGTAATAAAACATGGACGTCAATTGATTTATTTTGCTTTTGGGCTAATAGCATCCAAACCATTGCTGGTTTTGCGTTAATAGCCTCTTTATATTTAATATATAATCTAAGTACTGTTTTGGTCTTAACTTCTTCATTAGCCGCCTCTATATTAATTTATTTTTTTATATCTTTGATCGGTAAACCTTCACAAAAGCATGGATTACCTTTTCCTGTTATGCTTAGAATATCAATGGGCTTAAATGGAGCCAAATACTTAAGTCTTTTAAGATCTGTTATTGGAGTATTTATGTTTGGCATTCAAACATTTTTTATTTCAAAATCAATTACATATCTAATTAGAATTTTTATATACTATAACTTAGATAGTCAAATGCTAGATGGTCAAGTATTTTTAGCTTTCTTTCTTGGATTAAATATTATTGATTGGATTTCATTAATACTAACTTTTATCATTCAGTATTTTTTATTCACAAATGGACAAAGGTTTAATCAAAGATTTTTACAATTTTCTGCAATCTTTGTTTATTTAGGTTTGTTTGTTTTTTTTTTAATTTTAACTTTAGAAAATCAAACACAAATTTTTCAGTCTCTTAAATCAAATACAACAGAGGGAAATTTTTTTTCAAAATCTAACGTTTTACCTTTTGTAGTTTTAACGGGTACAATTTTCTCTTATTTCTCAATTGTGTTGTTAAATTTTGGTGATTTTTCTAGATATGTCAAAACAGAAAAAGATCTAAAATTGGGAAACCTAAATCTTTTTCTAAATATGATTTTGTTTTCATTTTTAGCAACATCTATAGTTGTTGGAGTAGATGTTATTTTAAATCAAAAGCTTATTATTGTTGATCAAATATTAACTAAGCCGATGGATATTATTGGAAAATTAGACAATACTGGTTTAACGGTATTTGCATTAATTTTTATAATTTTTTCGTCTCTATCTACTAATTTAATTTCTAATTATGTCCCTACGCAAAATAGTATAATAAATTTTATTCCTAATAACTTAGATCTCAAAACTTCTGGAGTATTAATTTTAATAATTGGTTTTATTGCTGGAGGTTTGTGGCCCTCTATTTTAAGTCAAATAGGTATAATAAATATTATAGATAGCCTTGCAGCATTTTTTGGCCCAATCTTTGCAATAATAATTGCTGACTACTATCTGGTGAAAAAAGAGAGAGTAAATCACAAAGATCTGTTTTTTTTGAGAGATGGAAATGAATATATGTATTCAAATGGTTGGAACTATAAAGCTCTGTATTCACTTATTATAGGTTTTATATTCTCATTTTCATTATTATGGAATATCAATTTCTCAGATATAAAATCATTTTCTTGGATATTAGGATTTGTCGTATCGTTTTTTATATATTATCTTCTAGATAAAAAATAATTATGAAAGCTTTAGTTTATACCGGTGTTGAAGAATTGGTTTACAGAGAAGAAAAAGACCCTGTAGAGACAAGTGGAGAAAGCATATTAAAAGTTCATGCCTCAGGTATATGTGGATCTGATATGCACGCGTATCACGGAAAAGATGAACGAAGAATTGCTCCACTAATAATTGGACATGAAGTAAGTGGTATAATTCAAAATGGTAAATTTCAAGGAAAAAATGCTGTTTTAAATCCATTAATAACATGCGGAAAGTGCGAATATTGCACAAGTGGGCGAGAGCATTTGTGTCCACATAGGGTTCTCTTAGGAATGAACAAACCTTACGAGAGACAAGGAGTTTTTGCAGAATTGGTTTCTTCTCCTAATCAAAATATATATGAGGTGCCAGATCATTTAGACCTTAATGAGGCGGCTATAGCAGAACCAACAGCAGTTGCTTTGCACGCAGTCTTAATGGGAGAGAGTTCTTTAAAAAAACCTCTATCTGAATGTAGAACTTTAGTTCAAGGAGCTGGAGCGATTGGATTATTGTGCTCGTTAATATTATCTAAAATTAAAGGAAACAAAAATATTGTTATGTCTGATCCCAATAATTTGAGACTAACAAAGTGCTCAAAATATTTTGAGGGGAAATTTGTTAATCCATCAGACAAAGAAGTCCAAAATGACAGCTTCGATGTTGTATTTGATACAGTTGGTTTAGAAGTTTCAAGACAACAAGCTATATCAGTTATTAAACCTGGAGGCACAATAATACATATTGGATTAACCCAACCTGCAGGGCAGTTTAATTTTAGAAAAGCAACTCTTCAAGAGGTAACTTTTATTGGCACTTATTGCTATACTAATAAAGATTTTGAAGACACGATCAAAATTTTAGCAGATAAGAAAATAGGAAAATTAGACTGGATAGAATATAGAGAGTTAAAGAAAGGTGCAGAGGCCTTTAAACAAATTCATGACGGAACCTGTTCTTCACCAAAAATTGTTCTTTTACCTTAAAGTTAAATTTTAAATTATAGTTGATAATTAAAAATATTTAATTATATGAAAAGAGTGTTAATAAGATTTATCAAAATAATAACAATTTATTTTTTATTTATATCTTCGGTTTGTGCTGAAAAACTAATGGTTTTCGATTTTACTGAGGAGGAATTAAATTCATTAGAAGTCAGAAAAGTAAGAGGAGCTGATGCAAAAACATTGTATTCTATTGGAAATAATGAGAACGGAAGTTATTTGAAAGCAGTTGCAGAAAATGCAGCATCAGGAGTGGGAAAAGAAATAAAAATTAATTTAGACAAAACCCCTTTTATAAATATTACTTGGAAAATTGAAAAAGATCTTAAAGGTATAAAAGAAAATACTAAAAAAGGTCATGATTTTGCTGCTAGAGTTTTTGTAATCAAAAAAACTGGCGCAACACCACTATCAAATAGAGCTATAAACTATGTTTTTTCAAGCAATTCAAATGTAGGAGAAACATGGCCCAGCCCTTATACAAAGAAATCTATCGATAGCGTTCTAGCTTCAACAAAGTCAAATTTAAATGAATGGGTTACAGTAAGAGCTAATGTGAAGGAAGATTTTAAAAAATTTCATGATTTAGACGTTGAAGAGCTTTCAGGAATTGCAATTATGGCAGATACCGATAATTCAAAACTAACTGCAGTTAGTTATTACCAAAATATTTTTTTTTCCTCTGAGTAAAATTTTAATTAAGATACTTTTTTAAACCAAAACTTAATAAAGACAGTATTATCGCAGCCAAAACATCAAGGATTGGAGCGGCTTCTGGATATCCAAAATTCCATAGTATAACACCAATTAACCAAATTATATAAATTTTCATATTGTATTAATCATTAGTATAAAAAATATTTTCACTTTGATATTATTATTTTTATGAAAAAATTTAAATCAAGTTTTAATGTTTATTATGAGGATACAGATGCTGGTGGAGTAGTTTATTACGCAAATTATTTAAAATTTATAGAGCGTGCTAGAACTGATGCCATAGCCTCTGTAAACTTTACAAATTCTAACCTTAAAGAAAATTATGGAATATATATAATTGTTAAATCTTGTAATTTAAATTTTATAAAATCTTCAAGGTTAGAGGATAAACTTGATATTTTTTCTGAAATTATAGAAGTAAAGAATGTGTCAATTAAAATGAAGCAAGATATTTTTGTAAAAGCTAATTTAATTTTAACTGCAGATGTTCATTTAGCCACAATTAATAAAGATGGCAAACCAACCAAAATGCCTGAAAAACTCAAAGAACAATTAACTAAATAGTATTTTTTACTTTAATAAATAAATTAGTCATTTTATTTACATTAATTCTGCCTGTATTTACATTTCTTGGACTTGGATGATAAGAACCTACCAATAAAATATTATTTGGGAGTTTGAAGAATCTACTATGCCCAAATTTAATATTTGTATCAATTTTGTAATGTTTTTTGTAAAATTCTATACAAGCATCAAAAGCTATTTTACCAAGTGCAACAATAATCTTTAAATTTTCTAAGTATTCAATTTCTTTATTAAAATATTTAAAGCAAGTGTTTAACTCTTTTTTTGTTGGCTTGTCTCCAGGCGGGACACATTTTAAAGCAGTAGTTATAAATATATCTCTCAATTTAAGTCCGTCATTTCTGTGGTCTGAATTTGGCTGGTTAGATAACTTTGCTTTATAAAGACACTTGTATAAAAAATCAGATGATCTATCTCCTGTAAAAACTCTACCAGTTCTATTGCCACCGTGTGCAGCTGGTGCTAAACCAACAAACAAAATTCTAGCTTTTGGGTCACCAAACCCTGTTATTGGTTTTCCCCAATATTTTTCATTTAAGTATTGTTTTCGTTTCTCTTTAGCTATCTTTTTTCTAAAACTGACCAACCTAGTGCATTTTTTGCAGCCCACTATCAAATTTTCAAGTTTTTTAAAATCATTAGTCATAAATATTAATTTTTAATCTCAATGTCTTATACTATAATTATTTTAAATTATGAACGTAGGTTTTATTGGTGTTGGTTATATGGGTTATGGGATAGCCAAAAATATTTTAAAAAAAGGAAATAACTTATTTGTTATTGCAAACAAAAAAAGGGCACCGATAGATAAGATTGTAAGTGATGGTGCTATTGAGGTAAAATCTTACAATGAACTTTGTGAAAAGAATTTAGATGCATTATTTCTTTGCGTGACTAATACACCTATCGCTTTAAGTATTGCTGAAAAAGTCTCAACTTTACTAAAAGACAATACATTAATTATTGATGTTACAACACATAATCAAAATGGATCTATTCAAATGGAACAGATTTTTTCAAAACAAAAAATTAACTACATTGAATGCCCTGTTATGGGTGGTCCCGTTCAAGCAGAAGAAGGTGTTTGTGGAGGTATTGTTGGAGCATCGGAGGAAAATTTTAAAAAATCTGAAGTTTATTTAAAAACATTTTGTAAAGATTATTTCCATTTTGGAGCAGTGGGCAAAGGAGCAAAGTCAAAGCTACTAAATAATTTTTTGTCACTCGGTACTGCAACAAATGTTATAGAATTCATAAAGAGTGCTAAAAAATTAGACATTGATTTAGAAAAACTTTTTGCAGTAGCAAAATTAGGATCCGGAAACTCAACAGCTTTAAATAGAATTTTTGATAATGTGCTTAAAAATGATTATACTGGATTTAAATTTTCAACTTCCAATACCTTAAAAGATCTTACTTATATCCATGAAATGCTAAAAGATTTAGGTAATGCAGAAAAATTAGCTGATGTAAAAAAATCTTTTTACAAAAAAGCAGTAGAAGATGGTAATGGAGATTTGTTTATAAGTGAACTAATACAAAAAGATTAATTATTCCTTTTTTTTATCAGCAAATACAATAGCTATAAGCAACAATGCTGTCCAAAACATCGCCGCTAAACTTTTAATAGCACTCGTTTCAGCACCCCACAAATCAAAAACAAATGCTCCAATAAGAATTCCAATTATATAAATTATTACTACTAATCTAGTTTGAGTCATTTAGTTGCTTCTTTTTAAATAATGACATTCCATTATTTTTTTTATGTTCATAAGATTCTTTGAAACTTTCTAGCTGCCATCCTTGCATTCTCTTCTGAATATCTTCTAAATTTTGTTTTTTCCACTCATCCTTAGTATTTTGGTCTTTCCAAATCTTCTTTTCTTCATTATTTCTTCCACAACCATAACAGTATCCAGTTACAGGATCCATTTTGCAAATACTTATACACGGTGAAACTATCATTTTTTTATATATTTATATCCTTTTACACTATTATTCTGATTGGACAAATTAGATCAATACTATATAAAACAGCATAAATTTGGGCGAGTGGCGGAATTGGTAGACGCGTTGGTCTTAGGAACCAATAGTGCAAGCTGTGAAGGTTCGAGTCCTTTCTCGCCTACCATAAATAGATTATGAAAGTAACAATAGAAAATAAAAAAGGTTTAGAAAAAGATCTTAAAGTATTGGTAGATAAAAAAATAATCTCAGGCTTTATGGATGAAAAATATGAAGAAATAAGAAAAGATGTTGTAATAAAAGGTTTCAGACCTGGCAAGGTACCTACCGAAATATTAAAAAGACAATTTGGTAAAGCTGTCTACGGTGAAGTAATTGATAAATTGCTAAAAGATACAACAACAAAAGCTCTAGAAGAAAATAAAATCAAACCTGCTGGACAACCTAAAATAGATTTAAAATCTTTTGGTGAAGGTAAAGATTTAGAATACATTATTTCAGTTACTGAACTACCAGAGGTTTCTGCCAAAGGACTAAGCTCAATTAAAGTAGATGAGTATGTTGTAAAAATTGATCCAAAAGAAACAGATAAAAGAATTAGTGAAATTGCAAAAAATCAAAACAATTTTAAAGATGCAGAAGCAAATTATAGCTCACAAATGAATGATCTTGTGATTTTTGATTATAAAGGAACTATTGACGGCAAAGAATTTAAGGGTAACGAGGGTAAAAATACTCAATTAGTTCTTGGAAAAGATTTGTTTATAAAAGGTTTTGATAGACAATTAGAAGGTGTTAAATCAGGTGATACAAAAAACGTAGAAGTAAATCTGCCTGAAAATTTTCCTGAAAAAGAACTTATTAATAAAAGTGCTGTTTTTGAATGTAAAATTACAGCAGTTAGAATTCCGGAAGAAGTAAAAATTAATGATGATTTTGCAAAAAATATGGGTGCAAAAGATTTGGCAAATTTAAAAGAACTTATTTCAAAACAAATTAATGATGAATATAAAAATTCATTAGCCATGGTTACAAAGAAAAGTATTCTTGAGCAAATAGAGAAAGAAAAATTAGACCAATTACCCGGAAATTTAATTGAACAGGAAGTTAAAATATTATCTCAAGGAATGAAGGAAGACGAAGTTAAAAAGAACCAAAAATCACTAGAGGAACAAGCTAAAAAAAGAATTAAAACTGGATTAATCTTAAATGCTTTTGGTGAGGAAAATAAAATTAATGTATCTCAGGAAGAAATTAATTTGGAAATACAAAAACAATTTAGAATGATGCCAGGCCAAGAGAAGATTGTTAAAGATTATTATGAAAAGAATCCTGCAGCCATAGATAGTTTAAGAGGACAAATTTACGAAGAAAAAATAATTGAAGAAATTAAGAAAAAAGCAAAAACTACTAAAAAAAAAATTACCAAAGAAGAAGCTGAGAAAATTCTAAAACAAGAAAATGAAAACAACATTAAAGAGCAAGCTAAACTTGCTAAAGAAGATGGAGATGAAAAAAATAAGCAAAAAACAGATCCTAAAAAAAAAGAGATAAAAACAAAATCTAAAGAAACTAAAAAAACTAAAACTCCCGCATCAAAACCTAAAAAAGCAAAAAAGGTTAGCAAAAAGTAATCACAAGTTGTATAAGATTAATCGAATCGATTATGACTAATAAAATTCCAGAACAATTAAACACCCTAATCCCTATGGTTGTCGAACAATCAAGTAGAGGAGAAAGAGCATATGATATTTATTCAAGATTACTTAAAGAAAGAATTGTATTTGTAGTTGGCCCCATAAATGATGCAGTTGCATCATTGGTCACTGCACAATTATTATTTTTAGAGTCTGAAGATCCTAAAAAAGAAATTTTTTTATATATCAATAGCCCAGGTGGACTTGTAACAGCAGGACTTGGTATTTATGATACAATGCAATATATCAAACCAGAAATAAGTACTTTGTGCATTGGTCAAGCTGCAAGTATGGGTTCATTCTTATTAGCAGCAGGCGCTAAAGGAAAAAGATTTTCATTGCCTAATTCAAGAATAATGGTTCATCAGCCATCAGCTGGTTTTCAAGGACAAGCTACAGATATTGAAATTCATGCAAACGAAGTTTTGTCATTAAAGAAAAGATTAAATGAAATTTATTCAAAACATACTGGAAAGTCGGTAGAAGAAATTAAAACTGCATTAGAAAGAGATAATTTTATGACGCCTGAGAATGCAAAAAGTTTTGGACTGATAGACAAAGTAGTAGAAAAAAGAGAGTAAGTCACAATATATAGTTTTTCCACAACCTCTACTTGATTACTTTGTGTCATATGTATTAAAGTATAAAAATTGATTCGAATTATAAATTATGAGTAACAATAAAAACATTCTTTACTGTTCTTTTTGTGGAAAGAGTCAACATGAAGTCAGAAAGTTAATTGCTGGTCCAACCGTATTCATTTGTGATGAGTGCGTAGAGCTTTGTATGGACATTATTAAAGAAGAAAGCAAAGATAATTTTGTGAAACACCAAGATGGTTTACCACTACCAAAAGAGATATGCAAAGTTCTTGATGATTATGTAATTGGACAATCTCACGCTAAAAAAGTTTTATCAGTTGCTGTGCATAATCATTATAAAAGATTAAACTATGAAAATAAAACAAGTAAAACAGTTGAACTTTCAAAATCAAACATTTTGTTAGTTGGACCGACAGGATGTGGGAAAACATTGTTAGCACAAACACTTGCAAGAATACTTGATGTGCCTTTTACTATGGCTGATGCAACTACTTTAACAGAGGCTGGCTATGTAGGTGAAGACGTGGAAAATATAATTTTAAAATTATTGCAAGCAGCAGATTATAATGTTGAAAAAGCTCAAAGAGGAATTGTTTATATTGATGAAGTTGACAAAATTAGTAGAAAATCTGAAAATCCCTCAATTACTAGAGATGTATCTGGAGAGGGTGTTCAACAGGCTTTATTAAAAATTATGGAGGGAACAGTAGCAAGTGTTCCACCTCAAGGAGGCAGAAAACATCCTCAACAGGAATTTTTACAAGTAGATACAACTAATATTTTATTTATTTGTGGAGGAGCATTTGCTGGACTTGATAAAATCATATCTCAAAGAGATAAAGGATCCTCAATTGGGTTTGGTGCTGAAGTAAAAACACTAGAAGATAAGAAGACTGGTGAATGGATGAAAAACTTAGAGCCTGAGGATTTATTAAGATATGGGCTTATCCCTGAATTCATAGGTCGTCTTCCAATTACAGCTACACTAGAGGATTTGGATGAAAAATCTTTAGTAAAAATTTTGCTAGAACCAAAAAACTCTTTGATAAAACAATATCAAGAATTATTTAGGCTAGAAGGTGTGAAATTAACATTTAAAGATCAAGCTGTTAAAGATATTGCTAACAAGGCTATAAGTAAGAAAACTGGAGCTAGAGGGCTAAGATCAATTTTGGAAAATCTATTACTTAAAACTATGTTTGATCTTCCAGGGCAAGAAAATATCGAGGAAGTTATCATTGATGCTGGAGCTACCAAAGGAACATCACAGCCTATAATTGTTCACACCAAGAACAAATCAAAAACAGAAAAGACCTCTGCGGCTTAATAAGAGTTAATAAACATAAGTTTCCTATTGCATTATAGAATATAATATCCATATTTATACTTATGGAAGTAAAATTAACTCAACCCTTATTACCTTTAAGAGATATAGTGGTGTTTCCAAGCATGGTCATCCCACTGTTTGTCGGAAGAGATAAATCAATTACTGCATTAAACGAGGTAATGAAAAGCGACAAAAAGATTATTCTAGTCACACAAAAGAATTCTGAGGTTGATGATCCAAAAAAAAATGATGTATTCACTTATGGATGTGAAAGCAACATATTGCAACTTTTAAAACTTCCAGATGGGACAGTTAAAGTTTTAGTGGAGGGAATTAAAAGAGTAAAAATTGTTGATTTTAAGGATGATCAAAAATTTATAATTTGCACATATGAACATCAAAAAGATGTTCTAAACAAAGATGAAGATCTATTACCTCTAGCTCTTACAGCTGTAAGAAGGTTAGAAAAATTAACTTCAGTAAATAAAAAGATTTCATCAGAAACCATTAACAATATTAAACAATTAAAAGATCCATCTAAAATTGTAGATAATATTGTATCTAATTTAAATGCATCAATATCTGAAAAACAACAAATATTCGAAACATTGGATGTAAAAAAGAGATTAAATGCTGCTATTAAAATGATGGAAAGTGAAACGAGCATCATTGGTGTAGAAAAAAGAATTAGAGGAAGAGTCAAAACTCAGATGGAGAAGACACAAAGGGAGTATTATTTAAATGAACAATTAAAGGCAATCCAGAAAGAATTGGGCGAAATTGAAGATGGTAAAGATGAAACTACAAATTTAAAAAAAGCAATTCAAAAAGCAAAAATGCCAAAAGAAGTTGAAAAAAAATGTATGTCAGAGCTCAAGAAACTAAAAAACATGAGTCCTATGTCTGCAGAAGCAACTGTTGTTAGAAATTATTTAGATTGGATGATAGATCTTCCGTGGTTTAAAAAAAATGATGTAGATATTGATTTAAACAAAGGTTTGAAGATTTTAGATGAAGATCATTTTGGTCTAGAAAAAGTAAAAGAGAGAATTATTGAATTTCTTGCCGTTCAAAAAAGAATGGACAAAATAAAAGGACCAATTCTGTGTTTAGTCGGTCCTCCCGGAGTTGGAAAAACATCTTTAGGAAAATCTATAGCTAAAGCTACAAATAGACAATTTATAAGAATGTCATTAGGTGGAGTGAGAGATGAAGCAGAAATAAGAGGTCATAGAAGAACTTATATTGGATCCTTGCCAGGAAAAATTATTCAAATGATGAAGAAGGCTGGTACAAAAAATCCATTATTTTTATTAGATGAGGTTGATAAAATTGGTAATGACTATAGAGGAGATCCTTCCTCAGCATTATTAGAAGCCCTAGACCCTGAGCAAAATACAGCGTTTAATGATCATTACTTAGAAGTTGACTATGACTTATCAGATGTAATGTTTGTAACAACCGCAAACACTCTAAATATTCTACCACCACTTCTTGATAGAATGGAAGTTATAAGAATTCCAGGCTATACAGAGGATGAAAAAATAAACATAGCTAATAAGTACCTATTACCCAAACAAGTTAAAGAGAATGGTGTTAAAGATGGAGAACTTAACTTAGAGGATGGGACAATAAAAGAAATAATCAGAAGCTACACAAGAGAATCTGGTGTTAGAAATTTAGAAAGAGAAATTTCTAAAGTTACAAGAAAAGTTGTAAAAAAAGTAGTTAGTGGTGAAGTTGAAAAAGTTCAAGTAAACGACAAAAATATTCCAGACTTCTTAGGAATAAAAAAATTTAAATATGGTGAAGTTGAGGATAAAGATAAAACTGGAATTGTGATAGGGTTAGCATGGACTGAAGTAGGAGGAGAAATTCTTAAGATCGAAACTGTTAATATGCCAGGCAAAGGTAGAATGCAAATAACAGGAAAACTTGGTGATGTTATGCAAGAGTCTGTAAAGGCAGCAAAATCTTTTGTTAGATCTAAAAGTTTAGAATATGGAATTATTCCGCCTTTCTTTGAAAAAAAAGATTTTCATATTCACGTACCAGAGGGAGCAACACCAAAAGATGGACCCTCAGCTGGTATAGCAATGGTTACATCCATAGTATCATCGATTACAAATATTCCTGTTGATAGAGAGGTAGCAATGACTGGTGAGGTAACAATTACTGGACAAGTTTTACAAATAGGTGGTCTAAAGGAAAAATTATTAGCTGCTCATAGAGCAGGTGTTAAAAAAGTCTTAATCCCCAAAGAAAATGAAAAAGATTTAGTCGATATACCAAAAAAAGTTAGGGAAGATATTAAGATCATACCAGTTGAAACTGCAGATGAAGTCTTGAAAATTTCTCTTACAAAAGAGCTTAAACCAGTGGAATGGACAGAAGTAGATAAAATTTCAGAGGGCAAAAAGGACGACAAATCACAAGCTAGTATTCAGTAATAAACAATTTACTTTATTAATCCGTTGATGTATTAGTACCAAGATTTTGGGTGGTTAGCTCAGTTGGTAGAGCATCTCGTTTACACCGAGGGGGTCAAAGGTTCGAGTCCTTTACTACCCACCATTTACACCTGTGGGGGTGTAGCTCAGTTGGTTAGAGCACCTGCCTGTCACGCAGGGGGCCGAGGGTTCGAGTCCCTTCACTCCCGCCATTATTTGAGTAAAACTAGGCATAAAAATGTGACATATCTTCACTTTTAGTTGATATAATAGTTGTTACATAGGAATCAAATGCTTGCGGAATTTTTAAAAGATTATCTACCGATAATATTATTTTTGATAATAGCTTTAGGCTTAAGTCTAGCCTTTGTTGCAATTAATTATATTGCTGCTCCAAGCAAACCCGATCCTGAGAAACTTTCAGCTTATGAATGTGGGTTTGAACCTTTTAATGACTCTAGAATGGAATTTGATGTTAGGTTTTATTTGGTTGCAATATTATTTATAATTTTTGATTTAGAAATTGCATTTCTGTTCCCATGGGCCATCTCACTTGGAGAAATCGGTTTATATGGTTTCTGCTCTATGATGTTATTTTTATTTATTCTAACTGTTGGATTTATTTACGAGTGGAAAAAAGGAGCTTTAGACTGGGAATAAAATGAATTTACAAGATAGAAAAAAAAATATTCCAGAAGAGTTTAAACAATTAGCTCAAGACTTTAGTGATAACGGTTTCATAACAACATCACTAGATAATCTTGTTAATTGGGCAAGAACTGGTTCATTGCATTGGATGACATTTGGATTAGCATGTTGTGCAGTTGAAATGATGCAAACATCTATGCCAAGATATGATCTTGAAAGATTTGGTGCTGCACCAAGGGCATCACCACGTCAATCAGATGTGATGATAGTAGCAGGTACGCTTACAAATAAAATGGCTCCTGCATTAAGAAAAGTTTACGACCAGATGCCCGAACCCAGATATGTAATATCCATGGGAAGTTGTGCAAATGGTGGAGGCTATTACCATTATTCTTATTCTGTAGTGAGAGGATGCGATCGAGTGGTACCTGTTGATGTATATGTTCCAGGTTGCCCTCCCTCAGCTGAAGCATTGCTGTATGGGATTTTACAATTACAGAAAAAAATTAGAAACAAAGGTTCTTTGGAAAGATAATAATGAAAAATCTTGAGGACTTGGAAAAGTTTATAAACTCCGAATTAACATCTAAAATAAATAATTCATCTATAAGGCATGATAATATTTATATAAACATAGATCATGATGAATTGATTGATGTTATTTCTTTTTTGAAGAATAATAAAGAAACTAAATTTAGGCAATTAATAGAAATTACAGCTGTAGATTATCCAGAAAATGAAAATAGATTTAAGATGGTTTATTTACTATTAAGTCATGAATACAATCAAAGAATAATTATTGATTATTTAATTAAAGAAGATGAAATAATTTCGTCATTGACTTCAATATTTCCTGCAGCAAATTGGATGGAAAGAGAAGTGTTTGATATGTATGGATTGAACTTTAAAAATCATCCTGATTTAAGAAGAATTTTAACTGATTATGGTTTTGAAGGCCATCCTTTGAGAAAAGATTTCCCTCTAACTGGCCATAATGAGGTTCGTTATAGCGAAGAACAAAAAAAAGTTATCTATGAACCTGTAAAATTAGAACAAAATTACAGAAATTTTGATTATGAAAGTCCTTGGGAAGGAACAAAATACATTAAAGAAATTAAAAAAAGCTAATGGCAAAAGAAAAAAAAACACTAAATTTGAATTTTGGACCACAACATCCTGCAGCACATGGAGTTTTAAGATTAATACTTCAATTAGATGGAGAAGTTGTTGAAAAAGCCGATCCTCATATAGGATTATTGCACCGAGGTACTGAAAAGCTTATAGAAAACAAAACATATATACAAGCAGTTCCTTATTTTGATCGTCTTGATTATGTAGCACCAATGAACCAGGAACATGCATTTGCTTTAGCTATAGAAAAAATTCTTAAAATTAAAGTTCCTTCTAGAGCGAAATATATAAGAGTAATTTTCTGTGAAATAGGGCGAATATTAAGCCACATATTAAATGTAACTACTCAAGCAATGGATGTTGGAGCACTAACACCAACTTTGTGGGGATTTGAGGAACGAGAAAAATTAATGGGATTTTATGAGAGGGTGTCTGGATCAAGGTTGCATGCTAATTATTTTAGAGCAGGTGGAGTACATAAAGATCTGCCTACAGGACTTGATAGCGATATCGGTGAATTTTGCGAAAAATTCCCAAAAATTATTGATGATCTTGAAACTTTACTTACTGATAACAGAATATTTAAACAGAGAAATGTAGATATAGGAATTGTATCCAAACAAGATGCACTAGATTATTCTTTTTCAGGAGTAATGTTAAGAGGTTCTGGTGTAGCGTGGGATTTAAGAAGAAGTCAACCTTATGATTGTTATGACGATTTAGAATTTAAAATCCCTGTTGGAAAAAATGGAGATTGTTATGACAGATATCTTTGCAGAATTGAAGAAATGAGAGAAAGTGTAAAAATTATTAAACAGTGTTTAACAAATATTCCAAAAGGACCAATTAAAACAGAAGATGGAAAGATTTCTCCTCCACCAAAAAAGGAGCTTAAACAGTCTATGGAGGCTTTAATCCATCATTTTAAGTTATTTACAGAAGGATATAGGGTTGAAAAAGATGAAATATATACAGCAGTTGAGGCACCAAAAGGAGAATTTGGTGTCTATCTAATTTCAGATGGCTCAAGCAAACCATACAAATGCAAAATCAGAGCTCCTGGATTTACCCATCTTCAAGCTATGGATTATTTAATAAAAGGACATATGCTTGCTGATGTACCAGCTGTATTGGGTTCAATGGATATTGTTTTTGGAGAGGTTGATAGATGAGTGTAAAAAAAATTCACAAAGA
>CACJBW010000011.1 GCA_902591775.1 uncultured Pelagibacteraceae bacterium | reverse complement strand
AGTGAATTAGCAGTTCCAGGCTCATCTCCTAAAATGTTTGAGAAAGCTCTTAGTTCAGCAGCAGATTACGTTTTTTTAGATTTAGAAGATGCTGTTTCACCAAATGATAAAATAACTGCTAGAGCAAATGTTATTAAGGCTTTGAATGAAATGAATTGGAGAGGTAGTGGTAAAACTATTTCTGTACGAATAAATAGTTTAGATACTCATTACATGTATTCAGATTTAATTGATATTGTTGAACAAGCTGGAGAAAATGTAGATACTGTTTTAATTCCAAAAGCTGGAACTGCAAGTGATGTTTATATGGTTGATTGTTTGTTAACTCAAATTGAGACAAATAAAAAATTAAAAAATAAAATTGGTATTGAGTGTTTAATTGAAACTGCATTAGGAATGTCAAATATTAAAGAAATTGCAACTTCAAGTGAAAGATTAGAGGCATTACATTTTGGTGTTGCAGACTATGCTGCCAGTTTAAGAGCACGAACTACAGTTATAGGTGGTCTTAATGAAAATTATCCAGGAGATCAGTGGCATCACGGTTTGTCAGAGTTAGTTATGACTTGTAGAGCATATGGCATAAGAGCAATTGATGGACCGTTTGGAGATTTTAATGATCCAGATGCTTATACAGCAGCTGCTAAAAGAGGTGCTGCAATTGGTATTGAGGGTAAATGGGCAATACATCCTTCACAAATTGAATTAGCAAATAATGTATTCTCTCCACCAGAAGCAGAAGTTACTAAGGCTAAAAGGATCTTAGAAGAGCTTGAAAAGGCGGCTAAAGAGGGTAAAGGAGCTGCTCAGCTTGATGGCAGGATGATAGATGCTGCATCAGCTAGAATGGCTGAAAACATTGTAAATATCGATAAGTTAATCCATAATAAATAAATAAAATTATGGACATTCACGAATATCAGGCAAAGAAAATACTTTCAAACTTTGGAGTAACAATTCCTAGAGGTGGAATTGTTTATAGTCCAGAAAATGCTGAGAATAAAGCTAGAGAAATTGGTGGATCAAGATGGGTAGTAAAGGCGCAAATTCATTCTGGCGCTAGAGGAAAAGCTGGAGGAATAATTGTTTGTAATACTCCATTAGAAGTTGCTCAAGCAACAGATAAATTATTAGGAAAAAAATTAGTTACAAATCAAACAGGACCTGAAGGAAAAATTGTAAACAGAATTTATATTGAAGAAGCTACAGATATTGAAAAGGAATTATATTTAGGATTAGTTTTTGATAGAAGTTCAGAGAGTATTATGGTTGTGGCCTCAACAGAAGGTGGAATGAGTGTTGAAGAAATTTCAAAGGAAAAACCAGAAACAATAATAAGATCGAAAATTGAAGTAGCTGTAGGGATGCAAAATTTCCAAGCTAGAGAATTGGCATTTGGTCTTGGTATAGAACCTGAATTAATTAGAAGAGCATCTGATACTATTATTGGATGTTATAAAGCTTTCAGTGAATTAGATGCAACAATGGTAGAAGTTAATCCGTTAGTTATTTCTAAACAAAAACAAATTTTAGCTTTAGATTGTAAAATGAGTTTTGATAACAATGCAATGTTTAGACGAAGTCAAGTTTCTGAACTAAGAGATAAAACACAAGAAGATTCAAAAGAAATATTTGCATCCGATAGAGGTTTAAACTATGTCAGTTTAGATGGGAACATAGGTAATATTATTAATGGTGCTGGTCTTGCGATGGCATCTATGGACATGATTAAATTAGCTGGAGGTGCCCCTGCAAACTTTCTAGATGTTGGGGGTGGCGCAACACCAGAAAAAATAGTTAAAGCATTCAAATTAGTCACAATGGACGAAAAAGTTAAAGTAATTCTTGTAAACATTTTTGCTGGTATAAATAGATGTGATTGGGTTGCAGAAGGTATTGTAGATGCCCTTAAAAAAATTGAGATTAAAGTTCCATTAGTCATACGTTTAGCAGGTACTAATGTAGAAAAAGGAAATAAAATTTTAAAAGAGAGTAAAATAAATTATATAGAGGCAAATACTCTAGAGGATGCAGCTAATAAAGCAGTTGCAGCATTAAATGAATAAATCATGACTGTATTAGTTGATAAAAATAGTAAGATAATTATTCAAGGTTTTACTGGGAAAATGGGCTCTTTTCATGCAGATGAGATGATAAAATACGGCTCAAACGTTGTGGGTGGAGTAACACCTGGAAAAGGAGGCTCAAAACATTTAAATTTACCTGTATTTAATACTGTTAAAGATGCTGTGAACGAAACAGGTGCCGACGCTTCAATTTTATTTGTACCCCCAGCTTTTGCAGCAGACTCAGCAATGGAAGCAGCAGATGCCGGAATAAAAATATGTGTAGCTATAGTTGATGGAATACCTTCTCACGACATGATCAGAATAAAAAGGTACATGAGAAGATACACTAAAAGTTCTAAAATGACATTAGTTGGACCAAATTGTGCTGGAATTATTAGTCCTGGAAAATCAATGCTAGGAATAATGCCAGGTCATATTTATAAAGAAGGTAGAATTGGAATTATTAGTAGATCAGGTACATTAGGTTATGAAGCCGCTCAACAACTTAAAAATTTAAATATAGGTGTTTCAACAAGTGTAGGTATTGGAGGAGATCCAATAAATGGAAGTTCTTTTAGAGATATAATAGAAAAGTTTGAAACAGATGATGAGACTGATGCAATATTAATGATTGGCGAAATTGGTGGTCCTCAAGAAGTTGCTGCTGGTGAATTTGCAAAAGAAAATATGAAGAAGCCAGTTATTGCCTACATAGCTGGATTAACCGCACCAAAAGGAAGAGTGATGGGTCATGCAGGAGCAATAGTCTCAGCTTATGGTGAAAGTGCAATTGAAAAAGTTGAAATTTTAAAAGAGTGTGGAATTACAATTTCTAAAAATCCATCTGTTATGGGTGATACAGTAAAATCAGTTCTAGAAAAAATGTAATCATGAGTTACGATGATAATAATATATTTGCAAAAATATTAAGAAATGAGATACCATGTAATAAAATTTATGAGGATGAATTTGTTTTATCCTTCCATGATATAAATCCTCAAAAAAAAATTCATGCTTTAGTAATTCCAAAAGGAAAATATGTTGATTTGGACGATTTTAGTCAAAACGCTTCTCCTGAAGAAATGGTTGGACTTCTCAAGGGTATAAATATTGTTGCAAAGAAATTAAATATATCTGTTGATACAGGAAAAGGCTATAGAGCGTTAGCAAATATAAGTGATGACGGTGGACAAGAGGTTCCTCATTTGCATTTTCATTTATTTGGTGGAGAGAAAATTGGTAAAATGGTCTCGTGAAAATTAACGTAGATAGAAGTTTCTTAGAAATAAACTCTGTAAAAGATTTGAACAGCTCAAAGAGTCCTGGACCAAATTTTAAAATCATTCAAGTAAATCCCCCAGATTTTCAATTAAACAAATTTTTTTACAAACAAATTGGAAGAAAACATAGATGGATAGATAGATTAGCTTGGGAAGATAAAAAATGGATTGAGTATGTTGAAAATCCAAGAATAAAAACCTTTATTTTAAAGGATAATAACAATTTAGCTGGATATTATGAAACTATTCTTGATCAAGATCATAATCATTCCGAAATAGCATATTTTGGGATATTAGAGGAATATTTTGGAAAAAAATGTGGTGGCTATCTCCTTTCAGAGGCTATCAAGAAGTTATTTGAGGAGGGAATATCAAGAGTTTGGCTGCACACCTGTTCACTGGACCACGAAAATGCAATTAAAAATTATTTAGCTAGAGGTATGCAGGTATTTAAATCTGAAAAAATAAATGTTGAAGTTAATTAATATATCTTTGAATTGAAAATATTTTTTCTTCAACTTCAATATTAATATTAATATCACTTAAAAAAGTTTGTATTAGGTTTTGATAGATATCTTTGGTTTCCCATCCTATTAAATCCAAACTTTCTTTATCAAAAAAAACCCTAATTGAATTATTTTCGTATTCAAAATTAAAGACATAATAAAAAGGATAATCCTTATCATCTTCTGCCTCAGTCATTTTTGAAATTAAAAATTTTTTATCAAGAATAAAATTTAAAGGTGTTTTATCTAGTGGGTATCTATAGTAATTTGTGATTTTATCTGAATTTATAACTAGGGATTTACCATTTGAAACGAGTATTTTGTTGTAAATATCATAATATTCACAAAAAATTTTCTTAGGGTATAAAATAATACATTCTCCTTTCTCTATATTATTATTATCTATCCTTTGAATAAACTTGAATTGTAAAGTATTTATATCTTCTAAGTAATTTATGATTTTTTGATTTGAAGAACTGTGTGCATTTATAATAAAAAAAAAAATTAAAAAAAAAACTAAGTATTTTTTCATTTAAGCACTTCTCTTTTGCCAACATGATTTGCTTGGCTTACTTCTCCGTTTGCCTCCATTTGATCAACTATCCTTGCTGCTCTATTGTAACCAATTTGTAATTTTCTCTGTAAAAAAGATGTTGATGCTTTTCTCTCAGATTTTACAATTTCAAGAGCTGTATTATATAATTCATCTAGATTTTCATTATCATTTGAGTCGTCTCTACTCTCTTTTTCATCTGCAAAATTTAGAATTTCATCTACATAATCTGGTTCAGCTTGATTTCGTAAAAAATTATTTATTTTTTCAATTTCACTTTCGGATACAAATGGTGCATGAATTCTTGTCATTCTATTTGCTGAAGTCATATAAAGCATATCCCCTTTGCCAAGTAGTTGCTCAGCACCTTGTTCACCAAGTATAGTTCTACTATCTATTTTTGAAGTAACTTGAAATGATATTCTAGTCGGAAAGTTTGCTTTAATTGTTCCAGTAATGACGTCAACACTAGGTCTTTGGGTAGCCATTATGATATGTATTCCAGCAGCCCTTGCCATTTGTGAGAGTTTTTGAATATAATTCTCAATATCTTTTCCAGCAACGAGCATTAGATCTGACATTTCGTCAACAATTACAACTATATAAGGCATAGAAATCTTATGTTTTTCGTTATACCCGTCAATATTTCTCACCCCAACTTTGGTCATTAATTTGTATCTGTTTTCCATTTCTTTAACTACCCATCCTAAAACTGAGGCAGCTTTTTTTGCTTCTGTAATCACAGGACATAACAAATGAGGGATACCTTCATAAGTTGACAGTTCTAACATTTTTGGGTCAATTAAAATAAACTTACATTTCTCAGGAGAGTGTTTGTATAAAAGAGATAAAATAATTGTATTTATACAAACTGATTTTCCTGATCCCGTTGTACCAGCTATAAGTAAATGAGGCATAGTACTTAAGTCTCCGGTTATAGGTGATCCAGATATACTTTTACCTAGCGCAATTGGAAGTTTTATATCTTTTTTTTTAAAGTTAGGATCAGAAATTATCTCACTTAAAAAAACATTTTCTCTTAGTGGTTTTGGCAATTCGATTCCAATTGTATTACTTCCAGGTATAGTCGCGATTCTAGCAGATTCTGAACTAGTATTTCTCGCAATATCTTCAGAAAGATTAATAATTTTTGATACTTTTACACCAGGTGCTGGCTCAAACTCATATAAAGTAACTACAGGACCTTGACTTACTTTTTTAACCTCACCTTCAACTCCAAAATCAAGCAAAATTTTCTCTAAAGTTTTTTCATTTATTTTGTTTTCTGATAAGTTTTTGTCTTTTTTTGAAGGAGTCTTTAAAAAATCAATAGGAGGTAATTTATATTTTGTTATATTTTTTTTTGATATCGTTTCATTTTTATCGAAAGAAAAATTTTCCTGAACTCTAGTTTCTTTATTAATAGAGTCATTTTCACTTATCACATCTCCTCCATAATTATCTACAATATTGTTAATTGGTTTTTTTTTTGATTTGTTAAAAATTTTACTAATATAGCCGAGTTGTTTTAACTTAAAATTAATACTTAAAAGAAAAAATAAGGTTATTAATAAAATTAAAATTAAATAACTTATCTGATGATTTAAATTTATTAAATTAACAAAAAAAGACTCTTCAAATAAATTACCAATAAATCCATTATTTCCATTAATTGTAAGCCAAAATGTTTCTGTGTGAAAAACTGTAAAAAATAATGTTCCTGTAATAGAGTATAAAATTACAAAAAATATATTTTCAATAATATGTAAAAGTTTTTTTTCAACTATTACCTTAAGAGATATAAAAAAAAGTGAAATTGGCACCAACAATGAGATAAGCCCTAGTGATTGATAAAAAATGTCAGATACATAACTGCCTCTTGAGCCCATTAAATTCTTTATCTCGGCATTTTCTGGAAAAATAAAATTAGGATCCTCCGGTGAGTAACTGAATAACGACACCAAAAACAAAATTGAAAAAATCAGTAAAGAAACACCTACTAATTCAGATAATCTCTTTAATATAAAGCTACCAGTTTTATCAATGATATTTTTAATTTTCATTTTGTCATTAATGATTTGTCACTTTGTATCATTTAATTTTTATTGATAAAATTAAATAATATTATGAAAATTTGTCTTTTAGGAAATAATTTAACTAATCTAGTTCTAGCAAACATATTATTAAAAAAAAAAATCAATGTTGATATCATCTCTCAATCTAGACCACATTTATTAACAAATACTATCAGAACAATTGCAATCTCAAATGAAAATTATAAATTTTTAAGGCAAAATATTAAAGGCTTCTCAAACTCTGGTTGGCCAACGGAAAAAATTAAAATTTATTCAGCCAAAAACAAATCATCTGAGTTATTTGAGTTCAAAAATAAAAATCAAAGTAATTTTTTTTTAATAAAATATAGTGTGCTTTATAACTTGATGAAAAAAAACAAATCTTTAAAATTTATTTATCTTAAAAATTATAATCTCAATGACATTAAGAAACGAGATTACAATTTAATTATTAACTCTGAGCAAAATAATCCGATAACAAAAAAATATTTCCAAAAACAAATAGAAAAAAATTACAAATCTTTAGCACACACAGCAATAATAGATCATAAAAAAATTGAAAATAAAATTGCATCTCAAATTTTTACAAAAAATGGTCCTTTGGCATTTCTACCTTTATCTAAAAATCAGACTTCTATTGTGTTTTCGAATAATTCTACTAAATTAATGAATAAATTAAGTCTTCTTCAAATAATCAATAAGTACAATCATCAATATGAAATAACAAAAATTAGTGAAGTTGAGTCTGTAAATATCAAGTTTCTAGTTCGACGAGACTATTTTTTTAAAAATATTTTATCTTTTGGAGATTTAATACATAAAGTTCATCCGTTAGCAGGACAAGGATTTAATATGACTATCAGAGATATTAAATCGTTGTCTGATATTTTAGAAGAAAATATTAAGTTAGGATTTGATGATGGTGAAATAATTGCTGAAAAATTTCAAAAAATTAACAAGCACATAAATTTCATGTATGGATTTGGTATCGATGCTATCAATTCTTTTTTCAAATTTGATAGCAAATTGCAAAATAATTTATCAGGACCAATATTTAAAATTCTCAAGGGAAATAAATTTTTAAACAAATATGCAACATTTTTGTCTAATTAGATATAAATTTAATTACTGTAAGGTTTTGTTATTGAAGTTATCTAAAATATAAGTGTTTAGAATTTCCTCTAACTTTTCTTTTCTATTATTAAGATCTTTACTTTCAAGTAAAACCTGCTTTTCCTCAAGTGAAAAAGGAGAGGCCATCGATAACGTATTAATTGTTTGATCAAGACTTTGTTTTTCAATCTCTTTCCAATTTATTTCATACCCCTGCTTTTTAAATAATCCTTTTAAATTTTGAAATATTAGTTTTAAGTCTGAAAACTTAATTTCTTCAGATTTTTCAACCAAATCTGTTGAAAAATCATCATATTTAACATTACATTCCCTGTACAAATTGCCATTGTCGATTTCATCTACTATCTCGAATCTGCATATTCCATTCAGAATTATTAAATATCGTCCATCATCAGTTTCATTAAAACTAGTTATTTTTCCCGCACACCCAATATTATGCAAATCAGGTTTTTTTAACTCACCAGTTTTTTTTGGTTGAATCATGCCAATAATTCGGTTGCTTTTCATACTTTGATCCACCATTTTTATATATCTTGGTTCAAAAATGTTTAATGGCACTGTTGTGCGAGGAAATATTATAAAATTAGATAAAGGAAAAACTGGTAATATGTTTGGAAGATCTTCTTTTTTCATAATAATTAAAATATAACATAAAAATAATGAATTCAAACAATTTAGATAAAAATAATATATTTAATTTATATAAAGAAAAAAAATACAATAGTTTTATAAAATCAGGATTAAAATTATTAAAAAGAAACCCTAAAAATTATCAATTAATATATTTTATAGGTTTATCTTATGTAAATCTTCAAAAGTATGCTGAAGCAGAAAAATATTTTGATAAACTAATACACGTTCAAAAAAAACCAGAAATCTTTTTTATACAAGCAAATATTCATAAGCAATTAAAAAAATACGATAGTGCAATAGCTTATTTTGAAAAAGCAATTCTATTAAACCCAAATTTTTCTGAAGCATATAATAATTTAGGAAACACAAAAAAGCGTGTTGGTAAAATTGATGAAGCAATATCTTGTTTTGAGAAAGCTATTAAATTAAAAGATAATAATATCGAAGCATATCTTAATCTAGCAAACATATACAAAGAAAATAAACATTTTAATAAATTAATCAAAATTTATGAAAAAATATTAAGTTTAAACCAAAATGATATAAAAACTTTATATAATTTAGGTAGCGCCTATCTATTTCTAGGTGATATATCTAAGGGAAAATATTTTTTTGAAAAGATTATTAAAATAAATAAAAATCACGTTCCCAGTTATAGAAATTACATATCGGTTACTAAAATAACAAAAAAAAACGAAATATTTAAAAAATTAGAGCTTTTAAGTGAAGATATTTTTTCAGATGGCGATAAAATTTTGTTTTATGACGCATTAAGTAAGGGATATTTTGATCAAGATAATGATGAGTTAGCTTTTAAATATTTAGAAAAATCAAATTCTCTGAAAAAGAAAAATTCAAAATTTTCTTTTGAAAGAGCAGAGATGGAATTCAAAGACACAAAAACCTTTTTTGAGAAAATTAATAATATTCATGTAAATTATAAAGATACATTAAAAAGTAGACCAATTTTTATAATTGGAATGCCACGATCTGGTACTACACTTATAGAGCAGATATTATCTTGTCACTCACAAATTTATGGAGCTGGAGAACTAGATTTTTTGCCTAAAATTATAGATAAGCTAGGTATAAAAAAAACTACCAATCTAGAGAGTTTTTTTACAGAGATAAGAAACTCATACTATGATCAAATTAAAAAAATTTCTGATGACAATTATATTATTGATAAATTACCAGCTAATTATAAATGGGTTGGATTTATAATTAACTCTTTTCCTGAGTCAAAAATTATACATATTGAAAGAAACCCCATGGCTGTATGTTGGTCTAATTACAAAACATCATTTGTCGATAGTGGTATGGATTTTAATTTAAGTCAGCAAGATATAGCTAAATATTATTCATTATACTTAAATACGATAAATTTTTGGAAATCAAAATATGCAAAAAATATATTTGATGTTCATTATGAAAATTTTGTAAATGATTTTGAAAGTAATTCTAAGGAAATTTTAAATTTTTTAGATTTAAAATGGGAAGATCAGTTAAAAAATTATGATAAAAATATGAGACCTGTAACAACAGCATCTTTTCAACAAGTTAGAGAGGGTATAAAAAAAAATACATCTATGTCTTGGAAAAAGTATAGCAATTATTTAATGCCTATGCAGGAAACCCTCAACAATATGAATATAAAGTTTTAAAAAATATTTATGAATTTAGATCCAATTAAAAAATTAATGTATGAGCAAGATTTTATTGGGGCTGAAAAACTTTTACAAAAAGGATTAAAAACAGAGAAAGATAAGTTTATGATTTTTTATTTCTTAGGTCTTGTCCATTTTGAATTGAGAAATTTAGACAAGAGTACTCAATTTTTTAAAAAATCTTTAAATTTAAGACCTAACAATATCTCAGTATATATTAAATTAGCAGTTTTATATCAAACAATGGGCGACATAGAGTCATCAAAAAATAATTATTTAAAATCTATTGAGTTGGATAGTAACCAGATAAGAAGTTATTACGGTTTATATCAGCTAAAGCCAAAATTTCTAAAAGATGAGTATTATGATAAAATAAGGTATATTTCATTAAGCGCAAAAGAGAATTCCACAGACCTTGCGATAAGTAAATTTTTACTTTCAAAGTTTGAAACAAGTAAAAAAAATTTAAAAGATGAGCTAATATTATTAGAAGATGCTCATAAAACAATATTTAATGCAAATTTACAGTACAACAAGGAGTCTGATTTTTATTACAAAAAAATTATGCAGAAGTTCCATAATAAAATAGAATATTTAAATTTAGATAATTCGGCAAAACAAAAATATACAAAACCAATTTTTATTATAGGCCTTCCAAGAACTGGATCTACTTTAATTGAAAGTATTATATCTACTGATATCAATAATTATTTATCATTTGGAGAAAGTTCTTTTTTTCACATGGGTATACTAGAGCAAATTAAAAAAAAAAATCTTTTCAATAATAAAAACTACTTTAATGTAAATAATATTGAATTGGATCTGAGAGAATTAAAAGACTATTTATACAAAAGATATTCTCAATTTAACTCCTCAGAAAATGAAAATGGAAAAGAAATTATTGATAAATCCTTAGACAATTTTTTTAATATTGAAACAATATTAAAAGTTTTTCCGGATGCAAAAATCATAAATTCTACAAGAAACATCTACGATAATATAATTGCAATTTATGAAAAGCTTTTGGCTAAATTGTCATGGGCTCATACAATTAAAGATATACTAGATTATATAGACATATATTTCAGAATAATGGATTATTATAAAAAAAAATATCCACAAAATATTATTTCAATCTCTTTAGAAAGTTTAAATAATGACAAATATATAGAAACAAAAAAGATTTTTGAATTTTGTGATTTAAATTGGAATGAAGAAATATTCGAATTTCACAAAAGAGATAATTTATATATTAAAACTAGTAGTAATGTACAATTAAGAACTGGCATTAAATCTTATGATTACAACAAATACAAAAGATATTACTCTTTATTTGAGGATTATAAAAAAAAATATGAGTGGTTAAATAATTAAAAAAATTTCAGCCACACTAATGGCCATAGTTGATCCTTAATTCTAATCATTTTGCCTATTGCTTAATTTAACAAAAGCTACTAATTTCAATTCTATAAGAACAAGCGGGCATAGCTCAGTGGTAGAGCGTCTCGTTGCCAACGAGGTAGTCCTTGGTTTTTTATCCTTGCTAATCTTAGTCTTTCTCAACGTCTAGTTAATCTCGACACACTCACGACACACTTCGACACAGAAAAGAAAAACTATGGTGAGTGGAATAAAATATAATTGTAATTAAACTGTTACAAACTTTTCATCTTGTTTTGATATCTTTCCATAAAAACAAAAAGGAATATATAATGATAAAATTTATCTTAGCAGGCCTTCTGGCCTCAACCGCATTTGTTAGCACAGTAAATGCAGACTTTAAAGAAATTGGGAAATTTGGAACACCAGCAAATAACCCTAGTGCAGAAGAAACATCAGCAGAAATAATTGCGGCAACAGCAGATGGCATGAAACTGGTATATAGCGATAGCCCTGCAAACGCATTAGGCATGATTGATATTACTGATCCAGCAAATCCGAAACCATTAGGCCACATGAATTTAGGTGGTGAACCAACTAGTGTTGCAATCAAAAATGGACAAGCATTTGTAGGTATCAATACTTCTCCAAACTATGTAGAGCCAAGTGGTCACTTATTAGTTGTTGATCTTGCCTCAGGAAAAGAAGTTACAAAAGTAGAACTAGGTGGACAGCCAGACTCGGTTGCAGTTAGTCCAGATGGAACTTTTGTGGCAGTAGCTATTGAAAATGAACGTAACGAAGATATCAACGATGAAAAAATTCCACAACTTCCAGGGGGTTTTGTGGCAATTATTAATTTAGCAGATAACAGTGTTACTAAAGCGGACTTAGTTGGTTTTTCAACTATTGCTCCTAACGATCCAGAGCCTGAGTTTGTTGATATCAATAATTTAGGTGAAATAGTTGTTACTATGCAAGAGAATAACTGGATGGCGGTTATTGATCGAAGTGGAAAAGTAATTTCAGAGTTTGATGCAGGACTAGTAACATTAGTAGGTATTGATAACAAAAAAGATGGTGAACTAAAGATGGTTGATACCATTGAGAATGTTCGAAGAGAACCAGACGCAGTTAAGTGGATTGACGATGATCATTTTGCAACTGCAAATGAAGGTGACTATAAACATGAAGCACCAGGTCAAGCGAAACGTGGTGGTAGTCGTGGATGGACAATCTTCAATAAAAATGGTTCGGTGGTATACGAGTCAGGTTCGTCATATGAAAGAGCACTCGCTTCAGCAGGTTACTGGCCAGAAAAACGTGCAGAGAAAAAAGGTGTAGAACCAGAGTCAGTTGAAGTAGCAATATATGGTGATACACGTTATATCTTTGTTGGTGCTGAAAGAGCAAATGCTATCGGCGTTTATAAAGCAAACGATTTGAAAAACCCAGAATTAGTTGCTATTTTACCAACGGGTATTGGACCAGAAGGTTTGGTTGCTATTCCACAACGGAACTTATTTATAAGTGCTAATGAAGTTGACAAAGAAAAATCAGTTACAATTTATAGATTAGATTAATAACTAAATTAAGCCTGTGGGGGCGTTAGCCCCCAACATAAACTTTCATGTAAAGTTTTAAAAAAATCTCGACACACTCACGACACAGTTGGTGATAAATTTTACTAATTTAACTAATACTTGCATTTCTAAAAACCGCTATCTATAATGATTTTTTAACAAGCGGGCATAGCTCAGTGGTAGAGCGTCTCGTTGCCAACGAGAAGGTCGTGGGTTCGAGTCCCATTGCCCGCTCCAAAATTGCTTAAATATTTGGAAATGAATAATTTAAATTACAAGGATGAATTTAATCAATTAAGTAAAATTGTAAAAAGTTACACCCACAATTCTCTGAAAGACACTTTATTGTTTGCTAATAATAGTAAATTTAAACTTCCAAATTTAAATAATATTCCGCAATATCACAATATTGTAGGGCTTATAAATTTTAGACTCAATGATTTAAAAAATTCTATATTAGATTTTGAAAAAGCAATTAATCTTGACCCTAATTTTCATTCTGCTTACTATAATTTAGGGCTATTATTTTTTAAAACTAAGAATTTAAAAAAATCTTATGATTTTTTAAATAAAGCAATAATTATTAAAAATGATTATAAATTAGCAAGAGATAAAATAATTGAAATTCTCTCCTTTTATGAACCTGAGGATGAAAATTCAAATTTTATAAGCGATATTGATAAAAAGGTTAAAAAAGTTCCTTACGAAATTGATTTTTCAAAAAAAATAACCGATCAACAAATTGTTAATTATTTTAAAAAATGTAAAAAAGTAGTACTAAAAGATTTAAATGATCTTTCTTATAATAAGGTTCAAATTTATAGAACTAAATCAATAAATCTTAATTGTGAGAGACATAAAGCAATCTTTTCTAAGTATAATTCCATACCAAAGTATTGTTTTGAGTGTTACAAAGTAGTGATTGAGTCAAAAAATTTTTATGATTTATTGAGGATGTCCCTAATTTTTGACAAATTAACTTATTTTCACAAGTTTAACAGAAAAAATATGATTGATAAGAAATCAGAAACCGATATTTACAAAAGTATCATTTACTGTCAAAGTTTAGAGGAAGTTTTTCAAGTAGAAAATGAAACAAAAAAAATTCTTAGTATTTATTTTGATGAACAAATCTTAATTGAAAGTAAGAGAGGCTGCCATGAGTATGCATCAAAATATCCTGAATATAAAAAAATTTTTAAAAAAAAATCAGAAATGATGCTTATGCCTGAGGAATGGCTAGATAATGAGAAGAAATATGACTTAGAAAATACTAAAGATGGTGTTGAGAACTCTGGAATTACTCATGATACAATAAAAGGAATTTCTTTAAATAATTTTCTTGTTATGAATAATTGGTTTAATGATCAAAAAATTTTTTTTTAAAAAAAGATTAATTATGTATTGCTTGCAATTAAAAAGTAAATATTATAATAAATTTTAATGACTGATTTAGCTGATAAAAAATGTATTCCATGTGAAGGAGGAATTCCAAGTTTTAATATTGATGAAATACATAAATACCTTAAAAAGGTTGATGGTTGGGATGTCAATTCAGTTGATAAAAAAGATTATTATATTACTAAAGACTTCAAATTTAATAATTTTTTAGAAAGTCAATCCTTTGTTAATAAAGTAGGAGAAATAGCTGAGCAAGAAGGTCACCATCCTGATATATGGTTTGGTTGGGGCTACGCTAAGATAAAAATACAAACACACGCAATTAATGGATTGCATGAAAGCGACTTTGTACTTGCTGCAAAAATTGATAAAATTTAGTTAATTCTAATGTTTAAAGTGTCTGGTTTTAGAGAACACTAGTATGATGCCTAATTTATCTGCGAATTTAATGATTTCTTTATCACGAATAGATCCTGAGGGTTGAATGATTGCACTCACCCCATTTTGAACTAAGGTTTCAATTCCATCCACAAATGGAAAAAATGCGTCTGATGCGCCTATGATTATATCATTTTCTTTAATTCTTTGGAATGTGTTCATTTTCTCAATTGCTATTTTACAACTATCTAATCTACTTGGTTGACCTGATCCAATTCCAACAGTTGAGCTATTTCTTGATAGAACAATCGCATTAGATTTTACATTTCTGCAAACGTTGAAAGCAAACAATAGGTTATCTAAAATTTTTTTTGTAGGTTTAATTTTAGAGACAACTTTAAAATTGTCTTTAGTAAAAGTTTTGTTGTCTGCGCTTTGAAGTAGTAAAGTGTCAAAGTGACTAGTAATATTTTTAAAATTTTGTTCACTTAATTTTGATGCATCAATTAATCTTAAATTTTTCTTCTTTTTTAGAATTTTCAGAGAATCCTTATCAAACCCTAGTGCAACAATTACCTCTAAAAATATTTTATTTAATTCTAAAGCTATTTTTTTATTTACTTTAAAATTACATGAAACAATTCCCCCAAATGCACTTACTGGATCGCAAGCTAGAGCCTCTTTGTAACTCTCTATTTTACTGTTATTTATTGAAACACCGCAAGGATTTGCATGTTTTATAATTACAGTTCCATTATTTTTTGGAAAAGTTCGTGAAATATTTAATGCTGCATAAATATCATTATAATTATTATAACTTAATTTTTTTCCACTTAATTGTGATATATCTAATTTACTATTTTTACTGTAAATTGCTGATTGTTGATGAGGGTTTTCTCCATACCGTAATACTTCCACTAAATTTCCATGAATAGTCTTCTTCTGAGGAAAATAATCATTATTTATATTATTCAAATATTCTGAAATTACTGAGTCATAGTAAGCTGTTGAATTAAATGCTTCTTGAGAAAGTTTTTTTCTAAGTTCCAAACTTGTGAAGCCTTTATTTTTTTCTAAATCTAAAATAAATTCTTTGTATTGATGCGGAGAGGTTAAAACAGTTGTATATTTATAATTTTTTGCTGCTGCTCTAACAAGGGTTGGACCTCCTATATCTATATTTTCAATAAGTTTATTGTGATTTTTTGTATTTTTTAATATTTCTTCAAATGGGTAAAAATTAACTATAACTAGATCTATTGCTTCATAATTATTTTTTTTCAGTTCTTTCTCATGATTTTCATTGTCTCTCTTACTCAAAATACCAGCATATAACTTTGGATGTAGTGTTTTAACCCTTCCATCCAAAATTTCATCTGTTTTAGTATATTCTGATACATCAGTACATTTGAAGCCTAATTTATTAATCTCTTTAGATGTACCGCCTGAACTTATAATGTTAACCTTATATTTTTTAAGGGTATTTAATATTAATTTAATTTCTGATTTATCTGATATGGATATAATTGCTCTTTTAATTTTATTACTCATATTTTACTAATTTGCCATTCAATTAACTGTTCATTATTTTGAGTAAAACCTGATATGAAAATATTCTGGTTCTCAATATATTTATTTTTATTGCCAAAGTATAGCCCAGTTTCGACTCCTATCAATCCATCTTTTGAAAAGAATCTCCAGCCAGAATTTTCCAATTCAATTAAAACTGATTTATTATCTTGAAGCTTTGTAACTTTAATATTTGGTAAAAGATGAAATCTTATTTCAAAATTTGTAACCTTAAAATTCTTTTTTTTAATAAGTTTTTCTTTTCCAAAAAGAATACATTTATCTATATCAAACCCTATATCTCTTTGATGAATCAACCCATACCTTGATAAATATCCATCATGTGAACATTTAATTCCCCAATAATTTTTTTCATAAGTTACTTCTTTATCGAATGTTTTAAATCCTTTAGTAACTATACTTGGACCTTTACTATTTTTTTTAAAATTACAAGTTGAAGAGTTATCTATAATTAGCGTCGAATGAGTGGCTGTAGATTTTGAAATCGAATTCAGTTGGTGGTTATAATCTTGAAAATAACCAGAGTTAGTAATTAGCTTTTTACCTTTAAAAAAAAATTCAAATGATAAGGGTCCACTTTGATAATTTTCAGAGTAATTTTTTGCTGGGTTGTTCCCTGTATCCATAGCAAGGACTGCATTTCTATTTTTTAAGATTGTATAACCAGATATGTCGAACTTATCACTTTTAAACTTGTATCTAAAAAGAGATAAATATTCATCAAAATCTTTATTATTTGAATTATTATTTCCATTAAATAATAAACTTTGCCTTAATGACCCCCAAAGAAAATCATAGGATTTACCAAGGAAATGAGTTATTTCATTCAGGTATTCTGGAATATCATTTAAAGAGTCTTTTAAAAGCTCTCTTATCAAAATAAAATATTTTAAATAAAAAACCATCTGTCTTATATTTCTTGATTTTGGAAAGTAGTTATTGTCAAAAGAAGTATTAATAATTTTTTTAAGTAAATCTAATCCATACTCCAAAAACTTATTGTTTTTGTATGCTATGCCTGTGAGAGTTATCGCTGTACAACCAATCATTTTGTTATTTAAATTAGATGATCTGTCAATTTCATTCATTAAATGATTTACCTGCTTACTAATTATTTCGTTAAAACTATTTTTATATTTTTCTTCAGATTCATCATAGGTTATTTTTGAATTTGATATCCAAGCTATTACTCTTTTAGAAAGAATATCTATCTCCCAACTTTTTGTTTCATAATTTTGATTTTTTTTAATCCAATTTTCAATAATTGACTGAGTAATTTCGTTAGAAGATTTAAGATCTATTGAAAACAACCAATAAAAACTATGAAGTTTTTTAAAATCATTATATTTTAAATCTTTGTTTTCCCATATTGATTGAACATTAAAATCTTCAATCTTTTTTTTTTGTTTTTCATATTTTATTAATGAACTAAGTATATTAAGACTAGGTTGATAAACTAAAACATTTTCGTCAACTTTTGAAATTTTTTTATTATAAATAGATGAGTTTAAATAAATTTTTCGTATTTGGTTTTTAAAAATAAAATAAAATTCATTGATATAATTAAAAGAACTCTTTAAAAACATTTTATATTGATTTTAGTTTTTCAATATTAGTTTTAATATCCCCATCGTTCTCTTTAAAAACTGTGGTTCCAGATACCAAAATATCAGCTCCAGCTTCTAAAACTATTTTTGAATTACTAAAATTAATCCCTCCATCAACTTCAATATCAAAGCGATATTTACTTTTGTCTTTTATTTTTTTTAATTCTTTTATTTTATTTAATACTTCGGGCATAAATTTTTGACCACCAAAACCAGGATTAACACTCATAACTAGAACCAAATCGATATTGTCTATTTCATCAATTAAAGTTTCTATTTGAGTTTTTGGATTTAAGGATACACCAACTTTTTTACCAAATTTTTTTATTAAATTTATAGATTCTTTTAATTTTTTAGTAGCTTCAGGATGAATAGTTATTATGTCAGCACCAGCGTTTGCATAATCTTCAATATATTCATGTACCGGAGAAATCATCAAGTGTACATCAAATGGAAGCTTGGTATATTTTCTTAAGTTTTTTATTACTGGTGGTCCTATTGTTAAATTTGGTACAAAGTGACCGTCCATTACATCAACATGAATTAAGTCAGCTCCACCTTGTTCTAGCTTCTTAATTTCATTGCCAAGCTGGCTGAAGTCAGCAGATAAAATAGATGGAGAAATTTGAATTTTTTTCATTTGAAACTAAAAATTATTAGTATCAATTTTTTGTTCTATTTGAATTAGTTTTTACTAAATATTCTATATATTTCTCTAGCAATTTCACTTTCAAGAGGGAACGAAAGCATCCCCATAACTGAATAGCCAAGTAAATAAGGCATTAAATAGAAACGACCCATGTAAAAGAACCAAGCCACATAAAGTGGCACTAAAGGTCCTATTATAAAGCTTGGAGTAATTGGTTTAAATATTTTAATAAGTGGATTTGTAAGTTTCACAAATACTTTCATAAAGAAAAATTGTGAATCCTCCTTCTGAAATATATTCATTGCAACTCGTCCAATTAGAGTCCACATTATAACTCCAAGAATATAATCAATTATGTAAACTATGGGATGAAAGTTTGCTGACATTTTCGATCTTATCTAGGGGCGAAATTTTCGCCCCTAAAATAATATATTTTAATTAATGTTGTTTTCCAAGTATGGTTTTACCACTTGGTACACGGACATCATCAACCATCTTCTGAGTAGCTGCGTCTGGTGCTGCAGTTATTAAACTGACAACAATCATAGAAACTAAACTCACAGCTGCTCCAACTATTCCAAAAGTAAGTTGTGTTATGCCTAAGAACCCAGATCCACCACTTCGTACCCAAATTAGATACGCAGTTCCTGAGATAAGTCCTAATAGCATTCCCGCAACAGCTCCTGGTGCATTAGCTCTCTTCCACCATACACCAAGCACAAGTGGGAAGAATAAACCAGACATCGCAAAGTCAAAAGCCCAAATTACTGAACCTAGAATACCTTGTATCTCTAGTGCAGCTATTGTGGCTCCTGCAAAACCAATTAGTACAAGTAATACCCTTGCAACAATTAATCTTTTTGCAGTTTCAGCTTTTGGATTAATGATTTTGTAGTAAACATCATGTGATAACGCATTTGAAATAGCTAAAACTAATCCATCCGCAGTTGACATGGCAGCAGCCATACCTCCAGCAGCAACTAGTCCAGATATTACATAAGGTAATCCAGCAATCTCAGGTGTTGCTAATACAACAGCACTACCTTTCATAAAGAACTCATTAAGTTCTAGGGTTCCATTGCCGTTAAAGTCACTTACAAACATCAACTTCGCTTGATTCCAGTTTTGATACCAGTCAAGAGCTTGAACTTCAGTTATTGATTTACCAATAATCCCAGTAGCCAAGTTAGGATCCATCAATGAAATTTTTGATAGAGTAGCTAACATTGGAGCTGAAGAATAAAGTAGGAAAATAAAGAATAACGACCAACCTACTGATCTTCTAGCTGTTCTTACACTTGGAGTAGTGAAGTATCTCATCATAACGTGAGGTAATGAAGCTGTTCCTGCCATCATACATATTGCTAATGAGATAAACGCCCAAGGTGTTGCATTGACTGATGAGTGAGCTTTAGTAATTGCAGACAATCCTTTTGGAACTGTAGCTAAATCTGCAGCTGAATTTTTAACAAATCCAAATTGACCTTCAAGTTCTGCAATTCTTGCTACTTCGTCAGCTAACATGAAGTGTGGGAAGAAACCTGCACCAATATTGTTACTTATCCAGAATACCGGAAGTAAATAAGCAATAATTAATACAATATATTGAGCAACTTGTGTCCAAGTTACCGCTCTCATTCCACCAAGCATTGAACACATCAAAATACTTGCAAGTCCTACGTAAACTGCAATTTCAAATGGAATATCTAAAGCAACAGAAGCAATTGTTCCTGTAGCGTTAATTTGTGCAGTCACATAAGTGAATGATGCAACCGTTAAGACTATAACAGCACTAAATCTTGCTAAGTTACCACCATAACGAGTTCCTATAAAATCCGGAACAGTGTAACATCCAAATTTTCTAAGATATGGTGCTAATAAAGATGCAACTAGTACATATCCACCAGTCCATCCAACAAGCAGTGCCATATAACCATAGCCCTTAAAGTAAATACCACCTGCCATGGCTACAAAAGATGCACCAGACATCCAGTCTGCTGCAGTTGCCATTCCATTAAATACGGTAGGTACCTGCCTTCCAGCTACGTAATAAGCGTCTGTTTGAAGTGTTCTTGATAACCAACCAATTAAAGCATAAATCAAAACTGTAAATGATACAAAAAAGATACCAATCATCTTTGCTGTCATTCCAGCTTGTTCAGCTATTGCCATTATGATGATAAATACTAAAAAACCTCCAGTATATATCCCATAGACCTTAGGTAAGTTATCGATAAATTTACCTTTTATCATTGATCACCCTCTCTTTCAGTAAATCCGAATTCATCATCTATTTTCTCTTGTCGACCCGCAAACCAGAAAATTAGAATTACGAAGATTGCAAGCGATCCCTGACATGTAAACCAATATGTTAAAGGATATCCAAATGGTCTAATGCTAGATTCTTGCATTTCGGCTCCGAAAAGAAAGATGCCAATTGAGAAAATAAACCAAATTGCTAATGTGATAAAGAGCAAGTTTCTGGTTTTTTCCCAGTGTTGTTCTTGTTTTGACATTTTTTCTCTCTCCTATAGGTTAAAGAGAGAACCATACCGATAATCAAATTTATTTAAACCCCTAAAAACACTCGATATTGTGTCATTTTTACATTATACATCAACATATTAAGTAGATAAATGGCCCTTAAATACAGATTCAACTTAAAAGATATAAAACTTGAAGATTTCAAAGTTTATTTAGTTGCAATGTTCAAAGGCATTTTGCCAAAGAAAAAAATAAAAAATGTTAATGATTTGAAAGAATTTATTCAGCAAAAATCAGCATGGGTATCACAAGTTACTTTATATAATTATTTAAAAACTAGAATGGGCACGAAATGGGTTCTCCATTTTGATGATGAAAAATTCTTAAAATCAATTAACACAGCCAAATGGAACATATATGCAATTTCACTTCAAGATTTATCTTTTTACACTGTTTCATATTTAAATGTTTTTTATAATTTTCGAGAAACTAATAAAGCTTCTGAAATTTACAATAATATTTTGGACAAAGAATTAGAGAATGGTATGCCTAAGGAAATTGTTCATGAAGCAAAGGTAAGTTTTCAGAAAAGATTAGATCAAATTAAATGGGATGACTATTATAAGTCTTGGCCATTCAATGAAAGTGCTCTTGCATTATATAATTGGGCCCCAGTAGCTCCTGAACTAAAATCTATAGATAGAAAGATAGTCCTGAATTCTATGATTTTGAAATGGGATAATATAAAGGAAGAGTTTTCTAAACTAATAAAGATCTAAATATTTTTCCTATTATCTACTAAGCTTTCAACAACTGAAGGATCAGCTAAAGTGGTTGTATCTCCTAATTGACCATGTTCATTAGCAGCAATTTTTCTTAAAATTCTTCTCATTATTTTACCTGATCTTGTTTTTGGTAGTCCTGGTGCAAATTGAATTAGGTCTGGAGTTGCTATTGGACCAATTTGTTTCCTCACCCAAAGTTTTAAATCTCTCTCTAAATCAAGAGTGCTTTTTTCTCCAGCATTTAAAGTAACATAACAGTAAAGCCCATTTCCTTTTATGTCATGTGGATATCCAACTACTGCTGCTTCAGCTACTTTTGGATGAGCTACAAACGCACTTTCAATTTCTGCAGTACCTAAATTATGTCCAGAAACAATAATTACATCATCTACTCTTCCTGTAATCCAATAATAGCCATCCTTATCTCTTCTGCAGCCATCACCTGTGAAATATTTTCCATCGAACTGTGAAAAATAAGTATCTATAAATCTTTGATGGTCACCATAGACACTTCTCATTTGTCCAGGCCATGATTGTGAAATGCAAAGTCTACCTTGTGCTTCTCCTTTTAAAACCTTGCCGTCTTTGTCTAGGATCTCTGGTTTAATTCCATAAAATGGTTTTGTTGCAGAACCAGGTTTTAAATCTATTGCTCCAGTTTGAGGACTGATCAAAATCCCACCTGTTTCTGTTTGCCACCATGTATCAACTATTGGACATCTACTATCACCAACAGTTTTGTAATACCATTCCCACGCTTCAGGATTAATTGGTTCACCAACAGTGCCTAAAAGTTTTAGAGTTTTTCTAGATGTTTTCTTTACAGGTTTGTCACCTTCTCTCATCAAAGCTCTGATTGCTGTTGGAGCTGTGTAGAAAATATTTACTTTATATTTATCAACTATTTGCCACCACCTAGATGTATCAGGATAAGTAGGTATTCCTTCAAACATGATTGTAGTTGCGCCGTTAGCAAGTGGACCGTAAATAATATAACTATGTCCTGTAACCCAGCCTATATCAGCTGTGCACCAGTAAATATCTTTAGGTTTATAATTAAAAATATATTGGTGAGTCATGGATGCATAAACCATATATCCGCCAGTTGTATGTAACACACCTTTTGGTTTTCCAGTTGAACCGGATGTGTAAAGAATGAATAATGGATCTTCAGCATTCATTTCCTCAGGCTCACATTTTGCTGAAACTTTACTTATCATTTTGTGATACCAAACATCACGATCATTGTACCAATCAATCTTTTTGCTGCCTGTTCTCTTTACAACGATACATTTCTTTACGTTTGGACAGCTTTGTAAAGCTTCATCTGTAATAGATTTTAAAGGAATTGTTTTGCCTCCTCTTACACCTTCATCTGCAGTTATGACATAATCAGATTCACAATCATTAATTCTGCCCGAAATACTATCTGGTGAAAAACCTCCAAATATTATGGAGTGAACTGCACCTATTCTAGCACATGCAAGCATGGTGTAGGCAAGCTCTGGTATCATGGTAAGATAAATTGTTACTCTATCACCTTTTTGAACCCCCAAATTTTTTAATCCATTTGCTGCTTTTGAAACCTCTTTATGAAGTTCTTTATATGTAATTTTTTTTTGAGCTTTTGGATCATCTCCTACCCATATAATTGCAGTCTTATTAGCATTCTTTTTAAGATGCCTATCAATGCAATTTGCAGAGGCATTTAAAGTACCATCATAGAACCATTTGATATGAACATCATCTTTACTATATTTAACGTCTTTAATTTTATTATAAGGTTTAATCCAATTAATTCTTTTTCCTTCCTTCTTCCAAAATCCATCGTTATCTTTAATCGACTCGTTATATTTTTTTGTATATTGAGATTTATTAACTGTAGCTTTACTTATCCACTCTTTCTTAGTTTTATAAATTGTCTCTTTAGGTTTTCTAGAGATTACTTTTTTTTTCTTAGGCATGAATTTTTTTTTAATTAATTCTACCCATCTTCAAAATTATTTTCCAGCTTTTAGTATCAATAGGCATAACAGACAGTCTACTTTGCCTAATTAGAGATAAGTTCTCCAAAGCCTTTGTTTTTTTGATGTTTTCAAGTGTTACAGGATTTTGAAGTTTACTTTTAAATCTAACTTTAACTGCAACAAACCTTTTTTCCTTATCCGTTGGATCAATGAATGCCGTTTTAATAACTTCGACAATACCAACTATCTCTTTTCCAATATTAGAATGATAAAAAAAACAAAGATCTCCTTTTTCCATTTTTTTTAAGTTACTTGCTGCTTGGTAATTTCTTACCCCATCCCAGTCAGCTCCTTTTTCTCCAGCTTTGATTTGTTGATCAATCGACCATACATCTGGCTCTGATTTCATTAACCAATATTGCATTTAATTTTTTTTCTTTTTCTTTTCTTTTTTAAGTTTTCTTTTTTCCTTTAAAGAAAGTTTAGCTTGTTTCATTACGCTAGCATCCTTAAATGATTTACCACTATATCTTTTCGACATTTATAATCTAACTCCTGCTCCTTTTAAAAACCTTGCTTTTTCGTCAAGTGGTAGTCTTGGACTTGCAGGAAGATCTAAATTATCAAATTTTTTGATTTTATACTTTTCAAGACCAACTAGTGCAATCATCGCTGCATTATCTCCACACAATTTTGGTTCAGGGAAAATTGGTCTAAAATTATTCTTCTTACATACTTTTATTAATTTTTTTCTAATACCCTTATTGGCAGCAACACCTCCAGCGATTACAAAAGTTTTATTTTTTTTTTTGTTGGTCTTTTTGAACTCATCAAACGCTATTTGTGTTTTTACTTCTAAAATTTCTTCAATTGTTTTTTGAAAAGATGCTGCAAGATCATATTTTTCTTGTTTAGATTTTATAGTGCTTGATATCCTTAAAATCGCAGTTTTAAGACCAGCAAATGATAAATTACATCCACCTTTATTTATAATTGGTTTAGGAAGTTTAAATTTATTTGCATCTCCATACTTTGCAAATCCTTCTAACTTTGGTCCTCCTGGAAATTCAATACCTAAGAGTTTTGCAGTTTTGTCAAATGCTTCTCCCAAAGCATCATCAATTGTTGTTCCTAATCTTTTATATTTTCCAAGTCCATTCACGCTAAGATATTGCGTATGTCCTCCTGAAATTAATAATAACAAATATGGAAAATCTAAGCTGGTACTAAGTTTTGGACTTAATGCATGCCCTTCAAGATGGTTTACACCAATAAAAGGTATATTTAGGCTTGCAGATAATGCTTTGCCAAAATTTAAACCAACAGTAAGGCAAACAATTAAGCCTGGACCAGATGTTGAAGCAATTGCAGAAACATCATTTAAATTCACACCACCTTCATTAATTGCTTTTTTTGCTATTAAATCAATTTTTTCAACATGAGATCGTGCTGCAAGCTCAGGAACTACACCTCCAAATTCTTTGTGAATATCAAATTGACTTGAAACTATGTTAGATAATATTTTTATCTTACCGTATTTATCTTCTTCTATGATTGATACTGCAGTTTCATCGCAACTTGTCTCAATTCCGAGGATTATTTTTTTTTCATTCATAAATATTTATAATTAATACAATTAAACTATAAGAATGTAATAAAAATAAGAATTATGAAAAGGGATAAATTTATTATTGGTACTCGAGGAAGTCAGTTAGCTCAAATTTATACTGAAAAAGTGATAAACCATCTTAAAAAAGTTTCATCGACCCACATTGAAACAAAAAAAATAGTCACAAGTGGAGACGAAAATCAAAAGGATAGGTTGTCAAACATTGGAGGAAAAGGATTATTTTCAAAAAAAATTGAAATAGAATTAATTAATCATAATATTGATATTGCTGTTCACGCTTTAAAAGATATGCCATCGATTGAAACAGAGGGGCTAATAACAAATTTTTATTTAAAAAGAAACTCGCCCAACGAAATTTTTATTAGCAACGATAATATAAGTTTTCAAGATCTTAAACCTAATTCAATAATAGGCACTTCTTCTTATAGAAGAGAATATCAATTAAAAAGTATTAGATCAGATCTGAATTATAAATTAATAAGAGGAAATGTGGATACTAGGATCAAGAAATTAGAGAATGGAGATTACGATGCAATTTTACTTTCTAAAGCTGGCATTGAAGCTTTAGGTTTTACAAATAAAATTACACATGAATTTAATACTACAGAACTAATACCATGTGCAGGACAAGGTATTATTGCCATACAATGTAGAGAAAAAGATCATGAAATAATAAATATTTTGGAAAAAATTAATGATGATCAGTCAAGAATAATTGCAAATGCTGAGAGAAAAATCTTAAAAATACTTGAGGGTGACTGCGATACAGCAGTTGGTGTGTACGCAAAGATTGATAAAGATCTTATAAACATAAAAGCTGAACTTTTTTCAGTAGATGGTAAACAAAGATTTTTTGTTGAAGAAAGTGAAAATAAAAAAATGGTTAAAGATTTAAGTATTAAGATTGGAGAAAAGTTAAAATCAGATTCAAAGGGATCTTATAAAAGGTAAAATGCATATTTTATTAACAAGACCATTAGAGGATAGTAAAGAATTAATATTAAAATTTAGTTCTTTGGGACATAAAGTTTCTCATTTACCCGTAATAAAAGTTGAACCTATTAAATACGATGAACCTGACTATAGCCAATTTAAGGGAATAATATTTACAAGTTCAAATGCGGTTAAGAATTTAGATTTAAATAGAGTTGACAAAAAAATTGAATGCTATTGTGTTGGCTCTGCAACAGAAAAAGTTGCAAAGCTAAACGGTTTTCAAAATATTATATCTGCAGATGGCAACGTAAATAATTTAAAAGAATTAATATTACAAAACTTCGATACAAAGAATGGATCACTTCTTTACGTAAGTGGTGAGATAGTTTCTAGTAGGTTAGATAAAGATCTCATTTCTGAAGGTTATTCTTTAAAGAGATTGATCAACTATACTGTTTCATCAACTCAAGAAATAAAGGAGGAATTTAGAGCACAATTAAAAGCCTCAATCCCTGATATAATTTATGTCTACTCAGAAAATAGCGCTAAGAGTTTATTAAATTTACTTAAAAAATATGATTTTTTAGACAGTTGGATGGATACCAATTTGATGTGCATGGGTGAAAAAGCATCAGCAATTTTAAATGAGATCAAGTGGAAAAAAATTTTTCTATTTAACTCTGGTGAAGAAGAGTTTTTGCTATATAAAATTTAGCCATGGGTGTTTTTGAGAATTTTTCAGGACTTTTTTTGTCTGTATGGCAAAAAGGAATATTAGGCGTAAACTTTGTTGAGATCTTAATAGGTCTTGGAATATTCTTTATATTCTTAGTTTTTAGAGGGTTAATAAGTAAATTAGTTATTAAAAAATTAGAATTAATATCAAAAAGAACAACCAATAAACTTGATGATACTTTCGTTAAGGCAATGGAGGGACCTGCCAGATTTCTTCCAATTGTTCTTGGAGTATTTTTTGCAAGTTATTACATGTCTTTTGCAGAAGATACGAGGTTATTTTTAGACAACGTAAATAGAACTTTAATTACAATTTTACTTTTTTGGATTATTCATCAAATCATTGAACCAATTTCCTATATACTAAGTGGATTTGATAAGATTTTAACTAGAGAACTAATTGGCTGGATTATTAAATCATTAAAAATTTTAATTTTAATCTTAGGAGCTGCAGCTGTTTTAGAATTATGGGGAATTAAAATTGGTCCAATTATTGCAGGACTTGGTTTATTCGGTGTTGCAGTTGCATTAGGAGCACAAGATTTATTCAAAAATTTAATATCAGGAATTTTAGTACTTGTTGAAAAAAGATTTAAAATGGGTGATTGGATTGAAGTTGAAGGAATAATTGAGGGTGTAGTTGAAAAAATAGGTTTTAGATCAACTGTTATACGAAAATTTGACAAGTCTTTGGCAATCATTCCAAATTTCCAGTTTGCAGAGAATGCTGTAATTAATAAAAGTCAAATTACAAATTGGAGAATAAGTTGGACAATAACACTTCAGTATGACTCTACCGTTGAACAATTAAAAACTATAAGAAATGAGATAGAAGATTTTATAAATAGTTCAGAAGATTATGATACTAAAGTTGGTGTTTCTGTTAGGGTTGATAAATTTGCTGATAGCTCAATAGATATGTATGTAAGATGTTATACAAAAACAAATAGTTGGAGTGAGATGTTGCTGGTTAAAGAAAGACTGGCAATTAAAATTAAAGAAATTGTCGAGGGTAATAAAGCATCTTTTGCTTTTCCAAGCACTTCTGTATATGTAGAGAAGAAATGATAGCTATTTTTTATTTAGCTTTACAACTATTAAAATTGTATTCTTATGTAGTAATAGCTAACGTTGTTATAAGCTGGTTAATAGCTTTTAATGTTTTAAATACTTCAAATAGATTTGTTTATTCAATATTAGAATTTACTTATAAGCTTACTGATCCAATACTTAATAAAATTAGGAGTTTTTTGCCTAGTCTAGGTGCTTTTGATATATCACCTATCATTCTTCTTTTGTTGATCTGGTTTGTAGAAATGTGTATGAAACTCTACATAGCACCACTTATTTTTTAATAATCATGATTTTAATAGACGGAAAAAAACAATCGGCTGAACTTAGAGAAGAATTAAAAACAGAAGTAGATGGCCTGAGGGAAAAATATAACAAAGTTCCAGGTCTTACAGTAATTTTAATCGGAGATTTGGCTCCTAGTCAGATTTATGTAAGAAATAAAGAAAAATCAGCAACGCAAGTTGGTTTAAAATCTGAAGTAATTAAATATCCAGACACTGTAGATGAAAAAACAGTCTTAGATAAAATTGACGAACTTAATAAAGATGAAACTGTTTCAGGGATTTTGGTTCAATTGCCACTCCCAAAACATATTAACAAGCAACACGTTATAGAAACTATTTCACCACATAAAGATGTTGATGGTTTACATCCTATGAATGTTGGTAACCTTTCATCTGGATACCAAGGTTCAATTCCTTGCACACCTCTTGGGTGTTACTATTTATTAAAAAAAATAGAACCTAACTTAACAGGGAAAAAAGCTGTAATGATTGGGCGGTCAAATTTAAATGGTAAAGCGATGGCACAACTATTACTTCAAGAAGATTGTACAGTAACAATTACTCACTCAAAAACTAAAGACCTTCAGCATGAATGTTTAGAGGCAGATGTCATTGTGGCTGCGGTTGGGATTCCTGAACTTATTAAAGGTAATTGGGTGAAAAAAGATGCAATAGTGATTGATGTTGGAATAAATAAAACAGAAAACGGTTTGGTTGGTGATGTTGATTTTGAAGAGGTTTCAAAAGTTGCAAAAGCTTTAACCCCAGTTCCAGGTGGAGTTGGACCAATGACAATTGCTTGTTTGTTAAAAAATACAATTGAGTGTTTCAAAAGAACCTTAAACGACTAAAGATTATTGCCAAAGTTAACAATTTTAATTGTTATATTTTTTATCTATAATTCTTTTGCATTAGCTATGGAAAAAACACCTTATCATCATTTACCAGACGGTAGTTTTAGAAATCCTGAAGGATCTCCAGAACGAAACTCAAATTTTAAATGGTCATTTAAAATATTTAATAAGGAAAAGAAAAAACTTGATATGGCTATTCCCAAAGATCACGCTATTGAAAAACAAAAAGTACTTTCAGATTTAGAAAATCTAAAAAATGACGATTATGTTGGCTGGATAGGACATGCAACCTTCTTAATTAAGCTTGGAAATACAACAATAATAACTGATCCAGTATTTTCAAAAAATGCAGGTCCACTAATTTTTGGTCCAAAAAGATATGTTAAAACAGCAATAGATTTAAATGAAATTCCTAAGACAGACTTATTTCTTCTAACTCATAATCATTACGATCATCAAGACATGACTACAATTAGAAGATTTCCTTTTAAGGATGCAAAAGTTTTAATTCCTTTAAGACTTGGAAAATATTTTACAAGAAACAAATATAAAGATGTGAACGAAATGGACTGGTATGATCAAATTAAGATTAATGAGGATTTAAAAGTAACATTAGTTCCTGCGGTTCATTGGTCAAAAAGAAGTTTGACAGATACGAATAAAACCTTATGGGGAAACTTTTTAATTGAATATAAGAATAAAAAAATACTCTTTGCTTGTGATACTGGAGTTGGGAATATTTATAAAGAATTAGGTGAAAAATATGGACCTATTGATTTAACACTTATTAATATTGGTGCTTATAATTTTTATCCACTATCTCCAAACAAAGATAAATCTTCTTATCATACTAATCCTGAAGAGGCTTTAAGTATTGCAAGAGACCTCAAAAGCAAAAAAGTATTAGGAATGCATTGGGGAACTTTCGTTTTATCTTTAGAGCCAATTATGGAACCTCCAATTAGATTTAAAGATAATGCAGAAAAATATGGTTTTAAAAAAGAAGATGCAATTATTTTTAAAATTGGTGAATTTCAGTCTTTAAATAGTTTAGGAATTTAACAACAGCCGCAAGTTTTTTTTGGCTTGCTTTTTTCTTCATTTAATAACTCTGCTTCAGCCTTTGCTATTTCTAACTCTTTTGCACTTTCTTCTAGGGTAATTTTTTCTTGTAAAAGTTTGTTTTCAAAATATGCATAAAGAGATTTAAACCCTAGCTTAGAGGCTTTTTTTTCTTCGTAATTTTTTCTACCTTTTAAATTATCAATTATTTCTAATATTTGTGGGTCTTGCATATCATTTTTATCTCATAAATTATAAAAATTTCAATTACAATTTTTCAAGATTTTCAACTATTTTAGGAATATATTTTTTAAAGTTAAAAAAACCTTTGTTACAAAACTTCCATGAATTTTGATCTAATTTTCTATAAAGAAACTCAATATTTTTTAGTGAGTTTTGATTTATGTAATCTAAATTTTCTCCAACAGTTGGATAAAGGCAGTAACAACTTTCTAAGTTTTTTATGTCGTTTATATCAATAATCTCACAATTAATTGATTTTTCCTCTAATCTTTTCTTTTGCTCCTCAATTAAAGTAACCTTAAAATTCACAACATTTTCACTGAGTTTAATATTTCTATTTTCATTTTTATTATTAATAAGAAGAATTCTTTTGAATTTTTGAATTGCAAAGTCAGTGATTTCAAATGCTAAGTTGTTTTCAAAAACTAGTAAGTTTTTCTCTTCAATATTTATCGGATTTTCAAAAGTTTTATGAAGAATAGTATAATTTTTATCATTTATTATTGGGGGTGCATTTTCTTTAAGTTTAATATTTTCAAATCTATTATTTGTAAATTTTTTAATATTCCATTCACTTGCAAGATAATGTTTCCCTTGAGTTTGAATACCTGCAACCCAACGCCAGCCCAATGTATTAGATGCAGTATCACCATCATACAAGTGTTGCATAAAAAATTCAGCACCAAGTTGCCAAGGCAGGTCTAGTGTAAATATCCAAATGCTCGCAAACCACATTCTGGTATGATTATGCAAATAATTATAAGTCTTAAGTTCATTTACCCATTCATTGAAGCATACAATTTCAGTATTACCTTCAATGGCATTTAAGTAACTTTTATTATCTTTAAACTCTTCTTTTATTCTTTTTAAATCTAATAAATAATCATCCCAAACTCCTGATCTTAGTTCCAACCAACCTTTCCAGTATGTTCGCCATAAAACTTCTTGAATAAATTTTTCATTTTTTGAAAAGGAAAATTTTTCCAGTGACTTACTAATCACTTCTTTTTCATTAATCACCCCATGTGTAATATATGGTGATAAGCAAGATGTATTTGATCTTTTGTCAGGACCAAAATCAAAATTTCTTAGCCTTGAATATTCCTCTAAATTTTCTTCAATAAAGGTACTGAGATTTTTAATAGCTGTTTGTCTTGTTGGTTTTAAATTCATAATTTTAAATCTTATTTTTAATAATTTAAATTTAAAAAATGTAAATAGCTCAAAAAAACCTAACTGGAATCCTTTATTATTGGAAAATAATTTCTTTATTTTATCTTAATTTTTTCTTATGAAAGTTAATAAATCTTTCTACATTTGATTTATTAAAAGTTTTATTTTCTTCGAAAGAAACTTTTTTCATCGAGTAAGCATTACTGGAAGTTTGTCTCGATTGAATTGTAATATTACCTTTATAAAGTTTTAGTCTAACTGATCCATTTACTTTATTTCTTTTTAAATCGACTATTTTTTGAAGTTTAAATCTTTCCTTAGAATACCAATAACCATTGTAAACAAGCTCTGCATACCTTGGCATAACCTCATCTTTTTTATGCATTGTATTTTTGTCTAGAGTAACAGATTCTATTGCTCTGTGTGCCACAAGCAATAATGTTCCTCCAGGAGTTTCATAAACTCCTCTAGACTTTATTCCAATAAATCTATTCTCGACTAAATCCACTCTTCCTATTCCATTTCTTCCAGCTAATAGATTTAATTTATCCAAAACTTTTGCTGGAGATAATTTTTTTCCATTTAAACCAACAGGGTCACCATTTTTGTAATTAATAGTAATAAAGCTTGGTTTATTTGGAGCCTTTTCAGGAGAAGTTGTTCTTTGAAAAATAAATTCAGGTGCAGAATTTTTAGGATTTTCTAAAACTTTTCCCTCTGTTGAAGTATGAAATACATTATCATCAACTGAGAACGGTGGTGCTCCCTTTTTATCCTTAGGGATTGGTATTCCATGTTTTTTTGCATAACTAATGAGATCTGTTCTTGATTTTAATTTCCATATTCTCCATGGAGCAATTATTTTAATTTTAGGACCAAAGTAATGATATCCAAGTTCAAATCTCACCTGATCATTTCCTTTTCCTGTTGAACCATGTGAGACAGCATAAGCATTAAATTTTTTAGCTATTCTAATTTGATCTTTTGCAATCAGTGGTCTTGCAATAGATGTACCTAATAAATAAACACCCTCATAAAGAGCATGACCTCTTATCATAGGATACACATAATCTTTAACAAAAATATTTTTTAGATCTTGAATTATGATTTTTTTAACTCCCAATTTTTTTGCATTCTTAATTATTTTTTTTCTATCCATTTCCTGCCCAACATCAGCAGTGTATGCTATAACTTCAGCATCATAATTTTCCTGAAGCCATTTAAGAATGATAGACGTATCCAAACCACCTGAATAGGCGAGTACAATCTTCTTTTGTTTTTTCATTTAAGTGCAGCTTTTTTTTGCAGCGTTATAAGCTTTGGTAAATCCCATTAATGAATAGTCATCGGTAGTTCTTGTGCCACTTTGTTTGTAGGCTGTTATCATTAATCTAGATGCCTTTTTCATTCTTTTAATTATTTTTTGTTCTGTTTTTCCACTAGAAATCCAAGCAAATTTATTTTGTGGTAGGTCAAACTCAAATTTTGATTTACCCGATGTAGCAAAAATTGCGTTTTGTGGATTAAAATCATAACCAGATGTTATGCTCACTTCATCAGAAATCTTATCTTCAGGTCTAAAGGATACAAATAATCTTGCTTCTCTATTGCTTGCCTTAGGAGACTGGCTTACTGGTATAGAATAAGCAAAACAGATTTTTCCAGTCTCATTAAAAACTGCAACAGCATTCCAATCTTTAAAAGTTCCTAACTTTGTTAAGTCTTCTGACTGGACAGATGTCATTAGAAATACTGTCAATATAAGTGTTTTTAAAAATAATTTTTTAATTATGGACATGGATTGGGATATTTTTTTTGTACATTATTAATTTCTTTTATTACTTCACTATCAAGATTCACTTTTACACTTTCTACGTTAGTTTTCAACTGCTCCATAGTTGTTGCTCCAATAATTACACTAGTCATAAAGTCTTGAACTTCACAGAATTTTATAGACATTTGACTCATATCAAGGTCAAATTTTTGACTAATTTTGTAATAATCTTCAACAGCCTCTTCCATATTTGGTTTTCTATATCTTGTCCAAAAATCAAAATCTCTTTCCATTCTTGATCCTTTTGGAAATTTTTTATTTCTATATTTGCCTGTTAAATAACCACTGGCTAAAGGTGAATAAGATAAACATCCTATATTTTCTCTTATAGATACTTCTGCTAAACCAACTTCATAAGATCTATTTAATAAACTGTATGGATTTTGAATTGACATCATTCTTGGTAAATCTTTATCTTTAGCAAGTTGAAGATAATTCATAACTCCCCATGGAGTTTCATTTGACAAACCAACATACCTAATTTTGCCTTCCTCAATAAATTTTTTTAAATTTTCCAAAACATCTTCAAATTTATTCCAGTCATTTTCTTTGTGCTCGTAACCCAATCTTCCAAAGTTATTTACGTTTCTTTCAGGCCAATGTAGTTGATAAAGATCAATATAATCAGTTTTTAATCTCTTTAGACTTCCATGAAGAGCATTCTCTAAGTTTTTGCCAGTAAAACTATTTTCTCCATTTCTCATATATTTTCTGCTAGGACCACCCACTTTTGACGCCAGTATTACGTCTTTTCTTTTTTTTGTTTTTTCAAACCAATTACCAATAATACTTTCAGTATGACCATATGTTTCTGCTTTCGGGGGCACGGCATACAACTCTGCCGTATCCCAAAAATTTACTCCATTATCTAAAGAGTAATCCATTTGTTCAAATGCCTCATTTTGGGTATTTTGTTCACCCCAAGTCATTGTCCCAAGACAAATTGTACTCACATTTAGGTCTGTATTTCCTAGTTTTTTATAATTCATACTTATGTAGTATTTGTTACATTTATTTTGACGACTTGAAAATCTTAAAAAAAAATCTTATATAAATAATATGGAATTCAATAAAGATAATATTTTAAATAAAACATCAACAGCTAAGCAAACTGTTGTTATGGATGAAGGCTTAAGAGCCTACATGCTTAAAGTTTACAACTATATGGCAACTGGTGTTTTGCTTACTGGAATAATCGCACTTTTATCATTTAAAATGTCTGTTGTAACAGATCCAAATGGAGCAATTGTTGGATTAACAGAATTTGGAAATGCAATTTATTTATCAGGTTTAAAATGGATTGTAATGTTAGCCCCATTAGGAATTGTTTTTTATATGAGTTTTGGAATTAATAAAATGAGTGCTTCAAGAGCTCAAACAACTTTCTGGGTATTTGCTGCATTAATGGGATTATCTCTTTCTTCAATATTACTAGTTTACACAGGTTTAAGTGTAACAAGAGTATTCTTTATTTCTTCAGCAACATTTGGAGCAATGAGTATTTATGGTTATACAACAAAAAGAGATTTAACTAAGATGGGATCTTTTTTAATGATGGGTTTAATAGGAATTATAATTGCATCAGTGGTAAATATATTCTTAAAATCATCAATGATGTATTTTGCAATATCAATAATAGGAGTTTTAGTATTTGTTGGCTTAACGGCATACGATACACAAAAAATTAAAAACATGTATGCTGCCTCTGACAGCGGTGAGTTAATGGGTAAAAAAGCTGTTATGGGAGCACTAACTTTATATTTAGATTTTATAAATTTATTTATAATGCTTTTGAGATTATTCGGTCAAAGAAGATAAAAGCTAAATTTTTTTCCAATCAACTTTATTCAAGAGCATCTTAAGATCGTAAGAATTTTTAAGTATCTTGCCATTAGTATCTGTAATTAAATATTTAAGATTTTTGTTTGAAGGCTTAAAGTTTTTACAAATTTTATATATAGCTTTTTCAGCAGCATTTTTAAAAACACTAAAACTTACCTGCTTTCCCGAAATAGAAAGACCATAGTCTTTCCAATTGCCCGAGGAAACCATTTTTGCATAAAGATCTAAAATAATTTTTAATTCAGTTCTCTCAAAAAAAAGTTTTTTATCTTCATCTTTATTTGTATTATTTACTACTAATTTTAAATTTCTATTCATTCAGTTTGTATTTGTTTATTAAACCTATTTGAAAAGCTGTAAAAATAAAGGTTATTGGCAACATTCCCCAAACTTTAAAGTTAACCCAAAATTCTTCTGATTGTGTTCTCCAAATTATTTCGTTTAAAATCGCTAATCCAAAAAAAAAGTACGTCCATCTTTTATTTAAAATCTCCCACCCTTCATCACTTAAGGGCATAGATTTTCCAAGTAATTTTTTTAAAACTGGTTCATTTGTAAAGTATTTGCCAAACATTAATGCAAGACCAAACAAAATATTTATTATTGTTGGCTTCATGTAAATAAATATAGGATCATCAAAATAAATTGTTAAACCACCAAATAATGTAATTAATATTCCACTTATTAATGGTACCTTTGGAATTGTTTTTTCAACAATCCACATAATTAAAACTGCTATTATTGTTGCAACTATTAGTGGAGGTATTGCAACAATTAAGTTTTTATCATTATTGTAATAAAAATAAAAAAATATTACCAAAGGCCCTAAATCAGTAACAAATTTTAAAACAGATTTATTCACTGCTACATAATAGCAGAATAATAAAACAATCATATTTTTTTTATTGATTTTTATTTTTAAATATCCATATTTATTGTGTGACTATTCAAAAAGGAAAATTCTCAATAGGAGATGTTGTAAAACACAAACACTTCGATTTTAGAGGTGTAATTTATGATGTTGATTTTGAGTTTAATAATTCTGAGGAGTGGTATCAATCTATACCAAAAAACGTAAGACCTAGAAAAGACCAACCATTCTATCATTTGTTAGCTGAAAATGACGAAATCACTTATGAAGCATACGTTTCTGAGCAAAATTTATTAGTGGATGACTCTGATGAACCAATTAAACACCCTCTAATCAATGAGATATTCTCAGGGAAAAAAGGCTCCGGTTACTTTAAGCCTTCTAATTAAGCTAATTTACATTATTTAAACACATTTCGTGCAAACCTTCGTCATAGATTATGTCTAATATAAATTATATTTTGACCAAGGATGCTTTAATCCCATTTATTTTATCTCCCTCTGTGTTCTTGGTCAGAATAACCCACCAGAAAAATTTTCATAATTTAAATTTGTGTTATAGATAATAGAAAATGTTTAAGTATTTAAAACCAAACAACTTATTAAAAATAATAAATAAAACACAAAAGTATGTATTTATTATTTTTTTAGTAATTATAAGTATTGGTCTTGTTGAGGCATTAATACTTTCTCCTGAAGACTATAAACAAAGCGATTCAGTGAGAATTATGTATGTACATGTCCCAGCAGCTTGGATTTCTCTTGGAATTTTTTCTTTAATTGCTGTTTTGTCATTTGGTATTTTAGTTTTTAAAAATAAGAATCTTTCTTTAATAACAAAAAGCTTAGCACCATCTGGTTTTGTTTTTAACGTTATTGCTTTGGTTACAGGATCCATTTGGGGTAAACCTACTTGGGGAACCTGGTGGGCATGGGATGCAAGAATAACATCAATGTTATTACTTGCTTTTTTCTATTTAATGTTTCTTCTAAGTTGGAGGGTAACTGACAATGAGGAAAAAGCTGTAAAGATTAGTTCGTACATAGCAATAATAGGTTTAATAAATGTCCCAATAATCAAATTTTCTGTTGAATGGTGGTCAACATTGCACCAACCCTCTTCAGTAAATATTTTTACCGAAACTTCTATTCATACATCCATGTTGTTACCTTTAGGTATAATGACTGCGGCATTTGCACTTTTTTCGCTTTTGATATTTTTGATGAAATATAATACAGAATTGATAAAAATAAAAAATAAAGGATTAGATAGATTATGATTAACGAAGTTTTATACATGAATGGATACGGTCTCTATGTATGGTCTTCTTTTGCATTTACTCTTTCTTGTTTCTGTATTTTATATTTAGTGATCAAACTTCAATTAGTTAAAGAGCAAAAGAAATTTAAAGTTCGTTTTGAAAGTTTAGAGACTGATAAAATTGAAATAGCAAAAAAACAAGAAACATACAAAGAAATACTAGCTACTTCATCTGCATCTAAAATTTAATTTTTATTTTCATGTATGGTAAAAAAGTTAAATTAAGAGCCATCTTTATATTATCTATATTCTTTTCATTAATCTTAATTGTATTTTTAGTTTTTAAATCACTTGAGGAAAACGTTGTTTATTTTAAATCACCTACAGAAATAAAAAACTTAACAGAGTTGACATCAAAAAAAATAAGAGTTGGAGGAATGGTTAAAGAAAAATCAATTAATGTTAATCAGTCAGAAGTTAACTTTGTTATAACTGACTTTAAAAATGAATTAATTGTTAATTATAGTGGTTCCGTTCCAAATTTATTTGAAGAGGGAAAAGGAGTTGTGGCTGAAGGTTTTTTAAAAGATCGTAATTTTTTAACTGCGGTTAAAATATTAGCAAAACATGATGAAAATTATATGCCACCCGAGGTGGAAGAGTCATTAAAAGAGAGTAATTAATGCTAAATCAAATTGGAAATTATTCACTTTATATTGCTTTACTGTCATCTATTTTAATAATCATTCAATCTCCAATATTATTAAATCGAAATAATATAAATGTTAGTGGAAGAATTTTTTCACTAATTTCTATTCAATCATTAATGATTATAATAAGTTTCATTGCTCTTATAATAGCTTTTATAGTCTCGGATTTTAGTAATGAGACAGTCTATAATAATTCTCATACTTCTAAACCCCTGTTCTATAAAATTTCAGGAACATGGGGAAACCATGAGGGAAGTTTACTTCTTTGGTTATTAGTATTATCTATTTTTTTATTAATTTTTACAATTACTTCGAAAAATCTTTCAAACAAATATAGAATTTTAACTTTATTTTTTCAGGAAATAATAATTTTAGGATTTTTATTATTTATTCTTTTTACTTCAAATCCCTTTATGAGTTTATTTCCGATTCCAAACGAGGGAACCGGTTTAAATCCAATACTTCAAGACCCTGCATTAGCAATTCACCCACCAATATTATACTTAGGATATGTTGGAGCATCTATTATTTTTTCATCTTCACTTGCAGCCTTAATATCCGGCTCTGTAAATAAAACTTGGGCTAAGCATATAAAGAATTGGGTACTAGTTTCATGGATTTTTTTATCTATTGGAATTTTATTAGGATCTATTTGGGCTTATTATGAGTTAGGATGGGGAGGTTTTTGGTTTTGGGATCCAGTTGAAAATGTATCCCTTATGCCATGGTTTTGTTTAACAGCTTTATTTCATACTGTTTTAATTTTAGAAAAAAGAGAAATGTTTCAGTCTTGGGCAGTAATTTTATCAATTACAACTTTTTCATTAAGTATGAGTGGAACATTTCTCGTTAGATCTGGTATTTTAAATTCAATACATACTTTTGCAAATGATCCATCAAGAGGAGTTTTTATTCTTTGTTTTTTATTTATATTAATTACGTTGTCTATTTTTATTTATTTTTTTTATCAAAACAAAATCAAAAACAATTTCTCA
>CACJBW010000010.1 GCA_902591775.1 uncultured Pelagibacteraceae bacterium | reverse complement strand
TGGAGAAAAAATAAAAAAGGTACTTCGAAAAAGACCTTCAAAAGAAGATATAGCTAATTCAGATTGGACTAGTTGTTGCAAAGGTCCAATATTAAAGAAAGATTTAGAAAATAATTTATGGGTTTGTAATCTTTGTGGAAAACATCATAGAATTAATTGTAGACAAAGATTTGATATAGTTTTTGGAAAGAATGCCTATCAAATTTTAGAGTCACCAATACCTACAGAAGATCCATTGAATTGGGTCGATACAAAATCTTACAAAGACAGACTTAAGATTGCGAGAAAAAAAACTAATCAAAATTGTGCTGTAATGATTGCAAAAGGAAAAATAAATGGAATTGAAGTAACTGCAGGTGCGATTAACTTTGATTTTATAGGAGGGTCAGTTGGAGCTGCAGAGGGAGAGGCTATAATTTATGGAGTACAACACGCAATAGACAACCAAACACCTTACTTGTTCTTTCCTTGTGGTGGAGGACAGAGAATGTTCGAGTCAACAATTGCTTTAGCAAATATGACTAGAACAACACTTGCCATAAATGAACTTAAGAACAACAATTTACCGTATATAGTTTGTTTTACTGATCCAACTGCTGGAGGAATAACTGCCTCTTTTGCAATGTTAGGAGATATTCATCTTGCTGAACCTGGATGCCTAATAGCATTTGCAGGAAAAAGAGTAATTCAAGCAACGGTTAAGGAAGAATTAAGTTTTGATTTTCAAACAGCTGAATTTGTTGAGAAACATGGCTTTGTTGACAGAGTTGTTCAAAGAAAAGATATTCAAAAAGAAGTGGGGAACCTTCTATCGATATTACTTAGAAAAAATTCTGATATACATTTAGAAAACTTAAATGAAACTTCAGAAACTAATATCCAAACTAGAGAAGCATCATAAAAAAAAACTAGACTTATCTCTAGGAAGAACTTTTAATCTCTTAAAAAAACTTGGAAATCCTCAAGATAAATTAAAAAATGTAGTCACAGTTGTTGGAACTAATGCTAAAGCAAGCATGTGCTATAGTCTTAAATCAATACTAAACCAGGGTGGATACAAAACAAATCTTTACACTTCTCCCCACCTACTCTCTTATACAGAAAGATACGTTTTTGAAGATAAGGAGATCAATGAAGAAGATTTAATAGAGTTGCTGACTGATGTTGAAAAGACTTTAGGAGATGACAATGCTACATTATTTGAAATTTTAACTTGTGCATTTTTAAAACAAGCTGAAATTTACAAAGATAATATTAATATTATAGAAGCAGGATTATTTCATCAATTTGATAGTACAAATGTTTTTAAGGAAAATTTAATGACACTCATTGGTGTCATCCACAATGATCACTTTCAGTGGCTTAAAAATAAATCAATTGATGGCGTAATACATGAAAAAACGGCTAAGCTTTTAAACTCCAATATATTTGTTAATAAACAAGTAAATAATGAAATAAGAGATAAAATAGAACAATCATTAGATAATAATACTTCTAATAAATATTATTTTGGTAAAGATTTTAATATTACAACATCTGAGAACGGATTTATTCAATATCAAGACCAGCTTGGAGAATTAGTATTACCTGAACCAAGTATTCTTGGAGATCATCAACTTTATAATATTAGTACCTCAATTGCTGCATCAAGAAAAATTTTTAATTTAAAAGATGAATATATTAAAAATGGTATTAAAAATATTTCATTAAAAGCGAGACTTGAAGAGATAAAATCTGGTAAATTAAAAGATATTGCTGGAAATAATAAACTGGTAATAGATGGTGGTCATAACATTAGCGCAAGTTTTTCTATTGCTAAATGGATTAAAAATCAAAATGAAGAAGTAAACCTTATCGTAGGTATGATGAAAGACAAAGAACATGTAGAATTTATTAAAGCTTTTGAATATATAGTAAATTCAATTACTTTAATTGATATTCCTAATCAAACTGGTGCAATTTCAAAGGAAGATTTTAGAAAAAAGTTAGATAGTTTAAAATTAAATTTGAAACTTTCTAATGGTATTGAAGAAAGTATAAAATCGTTATCAAAAAACAAAAACACTATTATACTCTGCTTAGGTTCGCTATATCTTGCTGGAGAAGTTTTAAGCTTAAATTAGATATTTTCTTTTATCCAAGAAACAATTTCACTTTTTGGAACCGCTCCGACCTTAGTTGAAACGTGATTTCCGTCTTTCATCAAAATCATCGTTGGAATTCCTCGAACACCATATTTTGTTGGCGTATTTGGCTCTTCATCAATGTTATGTTTTGCTACAGATAATTGGTCAGACATTTCATTTGAAATTTCTTCCAAGCTGGGAGCCACCATATGGCATGGACCGCACCATTCTGCCCAAAAATCACAAATTAATATCTTATTATCTTTAACTAATTGATCAAAACTTTCGTCTGTAGATTTTACTGTTGCCATACAAGTTTTATATAAATTAATTTTATTTATTCAATAGTTAAAAATGCGTAAATTGAATTTTATACATTAAACATTCTCGTACTTTTTTTGAATAGACATTGCATAAGTGTTAAATTCATCTAACAAAGCTAATTTTTCGTTATCATTTTCATTAGTGTATTTTTCTCTTAAAGTATCAATTTCATTATATAAAGTAGGTATTGTCCACCATTTCTCTTTTCTTTCACTTAGTATTCTTTTAGCAATTTCTCTTTTTATTGATTTATACATTGTCTCCGGCAAAACTTCTGGAGCTTCTTGAAATATAATTTTTTTACCAAATCCAACTAATCTATTATCATCAAACTTATCTAATAAATTTAATTTTTCTTTCCATGGTGCTGCATGCCAAGTTGGAAAAAGAGCTGTGTCTTTGTTAGAAGTAAATTTTGTATAAATACTTTCTTCTGCATATATATCTTCTTGAGATTTTGATTGTTCTTTTTCTTCTGCTACTTCTCTTAAAGCTGTTAAAATATTTTGAGAAAACTGTTCATTATTTTGAACAAATTCTGCTCTTTTTTTAATTACGTTTTTATCAAGTTTGTTATAAGGTTCTACATTCATTCCATACTTCCCATCAATTATAATAGGTGCTTTGTTTGCACGTATAGTTCTTAAAAATCTTGGAGATTTTTTCATCTCTGTTTTTAATTCATTTATTGATTTATTTATTAAAGGCTGGATTTCAGTTCTCAAATCTATGGAATAATACCATCCTTGGTAAATTGGGTGCATACAATATTTTGGATGTAGTGGTACAACTAAATGAAGTCTGGATTTACCATAATAATATTCGTTTAGAGTTACTACTTCTCCCTTTTTCATTATAGTTTCTGTATCTGATTTATTTGCAGTTCTTAAAAATGAGTCCCAAGTATGCTCTTGTTTGTTTTTAACAATCTTTAAAATTTTTGCAGTTAATTCAGCATCAGCAAGTGCTGAGTGAGCATCACTTGCATCAATTCCTTGCATTTGAGCTAAAGATGCAAGTTTAAATACAGGATTATTTTTTTCATTAATTTCTGTTTCTAGGATCGTAGGATCAACTGCATAAGCAGCTCTTGCAATATTTATACCATCATGTCTTTTATTTGGTTCTGCATTAGTAATATAAGGATATCTTATATTTTTAAAAAATTCTTTCCTTATCATCTCTTCATCAAAATTAAGGCTACTCCAACCTAAAAATATTGCAGGACTCCATTTTTTAAATATTTTTTCAACTTCACCCAGCATTTGATAGTGACTTAAGTTTGTTTGAGTTAGTTGTTTTATTGATGTCTTATTGACTATTAAGGCCATAGCCTGAAATATTTCTCCTTCAGGCAGACTACACCTTAAATTAAATCGGTCTTTCTCTTTGAAATTTTCATCGACTAAAATTCCACCAATTTCAATTATGCTACCAAAATCAGTACTTGCACTTGATGATTCTATATCCCAGATTGCTAGATTCATATTTTAAAACCTTAAATTAGCTAAGTTTTGATGGGTTTTTGGAAAGTTTTTTAGGACTAAACCGTTGCATCTAAACAAGTAGCTTCTAGTTAGTTTTATCTCTTCTATGAAATGGTCTGTTAAAGTCAAGATATATTATTCATTTCGTAAAATTTTTTGACCCTTCCTAAGAATAAATTTTGATACATCTCTAATTCTGCACCTTCTATTTTAAATTCCTGAAACAAAATATCTTTTGTACACAGTAAAATTATTCCAGCTTTCATCTTTGTTCCATGAACAACGTCATGAGCTAGAGTATATGCTCCAAGTTGTAAAAAATAATCTTGAATATAATCTGTTTTTTTCGGTTTATTACTTTGTTTAAAATCGATTACAACATCATTTCCCTGATATACACCAATTAAGTCAGCTGTGCCTGCATATTGTTCAGGATAATACAACGTTTCTTCAATTCCATATATTTCATCTAATTTATTATCTATACCTTTTTCAATTATTTCTTTGGCCATATTTTTATATTGTTCATTACTTTCAAAGAAACTTTCATTGATACGTCCTCTTAAGTAATCCTCTATATATGAGTGCATTGATGTACCTCTTGAAGATGCTTCTGTTTTAATTCTATTTGCCTCTTTAAAACCTACCCTTTCCTTCCAGTTAGCTAAAGCAGCTTTTTCTTCTTCAGATTTAGTAGCACTTAAAATTGTTGTTACGCTTGGAAGTTTTTCTTCTCCTAAAGAGTATTTCCTATAACCATCCTCAATTGACCTTGTGGACTTTGGATAATTAAATTTATTTTTCCATTTCATGCATTTCTTATATGAGAAATTATATTTAAATTAAATTTATTTTTTAGCTTGCCTAGGAAGATCTTCAAGTTTTTCAACATTATCTGTTTTAAGAGCTTTTTCGAACTGCTCTGGATCTTTTATGTTTTCCAAAGTTCTCGTAATAGATCTTGCATCCATTCCAAACTTATTAACAACAGCCATCGCCTCTTCTAGTTTTTTATTCAAGACTATAATATTATCAAAATGTCTTGAAAACCGTGTGCTAATCGTTTTTAAATGAGTATATATTTCAGTTGCTCCCCTTTGAACTTTGAGGGATTGAAAACCCATGTGTAAAGATTGCAAGTAAGCAGATAAAGTGTTTGGTCCACAAATTACAATTTTGTTTTTCCTCATTAGTTCTTGGGTTAATAATTCTTTTGTGCTTGGATCTTGATACTCAGTCAATTCTTTATACAAACTTTCAGTTGGTGCATAAATGATAGCAAAATCTGTAGTTTTTGGTGGGACTATGTATTTTTCATTTACACTTTTAGCTTTAGCTTTGAAGGCTGATGCTAATTTTGCTCTTGCATCTGCAACAGCTCGTTTATCATCTGCATCATAACCATCAGTAATTGCCTTAAATTTTTCAACTGGGAAATGCGAGTCTACTGGAACCATGACATCACCTTGAAGTTTAATTGCAAATTCAACGTTTTCACTTGTATCCTCTTTCATTTTAACATTAGTCATGAATTGAGAGGCTGGTAATAAATCCTTAATTAAAGCATCCAAACTAAATTCAGCAAGTGTTCCATATTTTTTAACCCCAGCTAAAATTTTACTAATACCCTCTTGGCTCTGATTCAATAACTGTACTTGTTGGTTAAAATTACCAACTTTTTCATCTACTTTAGTTAAAGCTTCTGTCATATCTTTAGTGACACCTGTAGAAAGATTATTAAATGAAGTAGACATTGAGCCTAATGAATTATTAATAGTATTATTTAAAGTTTCTTTTAAAGAAAAGATTTCTGACTTTAAATTAGCTATTTCCTCAACTTCTTTATTCTCAGTCTCTTCTTTGGGTTTTGTCCTTAAATTTAGGTATAAAACCCCTAGAGTTGCACCAAGCAATAAAAGTAAGATTATCAATAGAATCGTATCCATAGATTTAAGATAATAGTGAGAGTTAAGAGCTAAGCAAGTTTAAAATTTTCTTCAAACCTTTTTTGTTACTCAATTTTTTATTAAACATTAAAATTGCAGTACTTTTAAGAATATTTCCATCTTTTAAGACTCTTAAATTATTCGCACGTAAAGTTTCACCTGTACTAGTTATATCTGATAAAATTTCTGATGAACCAGTAAATGGATATACCTCTGTTGCCCCAAGAGATGGGACTAATTTAAATTGAGTTACACCTTTTGAGAATAAAAACTCTCTAGTTAGATTTGGATATTTTGTTGCAACTCTCATTCTACTTTTCTTTTTATCTTTAAAATCAAATGAAATTTCCTCTAAATCAGCTAGTGTCTGAATATCAATCCACTCGTCTGGCACGGCTAATACTAAAGTTGCATGTCCATAATCTAGCTTTCTAGCAATAGTGATTTTGTTTTGTATATTTAATTCACCCTCTTTTAATAAATCATATCCTGAAAAACCAATATCTAGAGATCCATCACCCAATCTTTCTATAATCTCTCTCGCATGAAGATAAATAATTTTAATATTTTTATTTCCTTTAATATATCCAAAGAGATCCCTATCGCCTCTTTCTGATAGAATTTTGAGCTTTTTACTTTTAAATATATTTAAGGTATCCTTTCTTAATCGACCCTTGCTTGGAATACCAATTTTAATCATTTAAACTTATTGCACCTCCAACTGCTGGGATTTTTTTTGAAGATCCTAAATCAGAAATAAGATTGTCATAACGACCTCCATTAACTTGAATTTTTCTAGAGTTTGAATTTATCGTAATTTTAAATACCATCCCAGTGTAATATTCCAAATGTCTACCAAAAGAAGATGAAAAATTTACATTTAATTTTGAAACCTTATCTTTTGTGATTGGAAAATAATTTTTTCCAACAGTTAGATTAATTTTATTTTTTTTAAAAAAAGCATTAAGAATGGTTGCTGCATTACTCATTTTGCAGTTAATTTTTAAGTATTCCCTTATAATCTTTACTACATTTTGACCTTTTATTTGTCTTCTAGGATCTTTAATTTTATTATCAAATCTAATTAATATTTCTCTTAAGGAACGTCCTGCTATATTTCTGTTTTGATTTTGTTTAAACATTTTAAAATATCTTTTTTTATCAAACTCGACGATAGTTTCATCAACATCTGAATTTGTCTCTAATCGTCTCAATAATTCATTAAAATAGCTTTCTCTCCAAAAATGTCTTTGCAATCTAAGTTTCCACCTTTTTGGAATATCTAATTTGTTTATCAACAAATGAAAAATTTCTACATTTCCAATTGTTATACTCCCAGACTTATATCTAAATTTATTTAAAACTTTAATACCAGTATTTATTATTTGCCTGTCATCTCTCTTTTCATCTTTTGATCCTATGATCTCAAAACCTATCTGATCTCTTATAATTTTGTCATTTTTTTTCTGAACTTTTCTGAAAGCTTGACCATTATAATATACTTTTGAATAACGCTTTTTTTTTTGATTAAGATATTTGATACAAGAGGCAATAGTTAAGTCAGGTCTTAAACAAATTTCCTTTCCATTCTGATCTATAAATGAAAAAATTAAACTTCTAAATGACTCCCCAGATCTCTCAAGAATTAGATTGGTTGGAATTACTGTATCTAAATCTATGTAATCAAATCCACTTGATTTTAAAGATTTAAGTATATTTTCAGATAAGTTTTTTGACTTCATCGATTAAATCTTTCATGGGAATTGTTTTGTTGTTCTCACCCTTTACACCTTTTAAATTTTTAATGGTCACTGTATTATCTTTAAATTCATTTTCTCCACAGATTACTGCAACTGGTAATTGGCGTTTGTTTGCAAAAGTAAGCTGCTTACCAAGATTTTTTTTAGTATCTAAAAATATTTCTGAATTAATATTGTTTTGTCTTAAAAGATCTAAAATTTCGTAGTAGTTTTTTAAGTATTTTTGATCCATCACACATACTAAAACTGGTTTTTGTTCATCTAATTGAAACTGATCTAATTGCATTAATGCAAACAAAAGTCTATCTACACCAAAACTTATACCTGTTCCCGGAATATCAACTCCTTTAAATCTTGATATAAGTTTTGCATAAGCTCCACCTGAACAAATACTACCAATATCTACCTCTTTACCTTTATTATTTGTAACTTTAAAATTTAAATTAGTTTCAACTATAAAATCAGAATAATACGCTAAGCCTCTGACAATTGTGAAGTTGGTTTTGACTTGATCTAAGTTTAATCCATATCCAAGGATCTCAAAAAAGTCTTCTAATTCCTTGACTCCTTCTTGCGATAATGAATTTTTTAGATTTTGTTTCAGTTCATTTAAATCTTTAATTTTTAAAAAATCTAATATATTAGAAACCTGCTTATCATTTAAGTCTGCACCTTTTGTAATAGCACCACTAGTATCTTTTCTTTCCTTTCTCAAAAGGTCTTCTACACCTTTTATTCCAAATCCAGGCTTATCAAGTTTATCAATTGCTCTAATAACTTTTAATTGTTTTTCCTTAGTTATTTGTAATTCATCTAGTAAACCTTGAACTATTTTTCTGTTACTGACATTGATTGTAAACTGATCTTTCTTTAATCCACATTCTAAAAGTGTTGCTGAAATTAAATTACAAAGTTCAGCGTTAGCTTGTGATGAATTAACATTTCCTACAATATCAAAATCTGCCTGTAAGAATTCTCTATATCTTCCATTGCCTGCTTTTTCATTACGAAATACATTTTGAATAGCATATCTTTTATAAATTGATGGTAGCTCTTGATTATACTGCGCATAGAATCGAGCAAGTGGGCTTGAAAGATCGTATCGAAGGGTAATACCTTTATCTCCATCTTTAAATGAAAATACATCAGACATAGGATTAGCTTCATCTTCCGCTAGAAAAGATCCTATATTTTCACTTATTTCGAAAGATGGAGTTTCGAGTGGTTCAGCACCAAACTTAATAAAATTATTCTCAATTACTGATAACAGCTTTTTTTTGAGAAGAAGTTTCTTATCCCAACGATCTTCAAATCCTGAGGGCAACCCAGGTATTAATTTATTTTCTTTATTCATTTTTTGGTACCCTGGCTTGGAATTGAACCAAAAACTAAAGTTCCACAAACTTTCGTGATAACCATTTCACCACCAGGGCCTGTTGTTGTTTTATACTAATTAGAGTTAAATTTAAATTTTAAAATAGTTAAATAGCTAGCTGCAAGCCAGCATGAAAATGATGTCTTTTGTGAGATACGAAAATTTTACTATTTTTAATCATGGAGGTTAAATAGCATTTTAGACTTAAAATGCAAGTATGTATTGTATAGGAATATTCATAGGGTTTACCTACTTTTATTCCTATACAAAATTTTAAATGAAATAAATTTTAAGAAGTTTTCTTTAAATTCACTGCGCTTGGACCTTTGTCTCCATCCTGAATTTCAAATTCTACAGCGTCGTTCTCATTCAAAAAACGAAGTCCTGCTTCACGAACTGCGCTTGCATGAACGAAACAATCTTTTTCTCCGTCTTCTCTTTCTATAAACCCGTAGCCCTTCTTGCCGTTGAACCACTTTACTTTTCCTTTTAATGTACTCATACTTTTCTTTTACTCTTTCTTTATTATATTAAACTTAGCTAAACTTCAGCTAGCGGGATAACTATTAGATTTTAAAATTGAATGCAAGCATTTTTGCTGCAAGGTTTTATTTCTAAAATGGTGGCTTCGGCGGGACTCGAACCAGCGACACAAGCCTTTTCAGGGCTCTGCTCTACCAACTGAGCTACGAAGCCATTATTTAAAACCTAAAAATAATTCTTCCTTTTGTCAAATCATAAGGTGTTACTTCCACTGTTACATTATCACCTTGAAGAACTCTAATCCTATTCTTCCTCAACTTTCCAGCTGTGTGAGCTGTAACTATATGATTATTTTCAAGCTTTACTCGGAACATGGCATTAGGTAGTAAATCGATTACTTTACCTTTAAATTCCAATAAATCTTGTTTCGACAAATTTTGTTACTCCTTATTTATTCTAGATTTTATACTCAAAGCATGACCTTTTAAATCTTCATACTCAGCGAGATGTGTAGCGTATTCTCCTATTTTCTCAACACCTTTTTTTGAGAGAGTTATAAGGCTAATTTTTTTATAAAATTCACTTAAACTTAATCCTGATGAAAATTTAGCTGACGAATTAGTTGGTAATACATGATTTGTACCTACAGCATAATCACTTAATGCCATAGGTGAATACTTTCCTATACAAATACTTCCCGCGTTAAAAATTTTATTTTTATACTTTTTATAATTGCTAACATTTATTTCCAAGTGTTCAGGAGCTATCTCATTAATTGCATCAATAATTTGTCTATCATTATTTACTTTTAAAATTAGTCCATTATTTTTAATGCTTTTAGATGCAATATTTTTTCTTGGTAAATCTTTTAATTTTAATTCTAAATCTTTCTTAAATTTGTTGATCAAATTAGAATTTTTAGTGATCAATATACATTGAGAATTTGAGTCATGTTCTGCTTGCCCAATCATAGATGTAGTAACTTCATTTAAATTAGTTTTGCTATCTGCTAATATTGTTATTTCAGATGGGCCAGCAATCATTCCTTCAATACCTACATCTCCAAAAACTTGTCTTTTAGCACCAGCAACAAAGATATTGCCCGGTCCAACAATTTTATTTACTTTTTGAATATAAGCCAAACTACCTATAGCTTGTGCTCCTCCCATTGAATAAATTTCTTTTATTCCTAACTTTTTTGCAGCATATAAAACTGCAGGATTTAATTTTCCATTATTTTTTGGATTTGCTAATACAATTCTTTTAACACCTACAATTTTTGCTGGGATAGCATTCATCAATAACGTAGATGGTAAGTTTGCTGGTACATAAATGCCAACCGATCGAATTGGTAAATATTTATACTCAATTTTATTATTTAGATTATCTTTATAAAAGATATCTGTAGTTTTTTGTAATGAGTGAAATTTGAGTATCCGTTTGTAAGCAAAATCTATAGCTCTTTTAATCTTAGGGTCTAAAGATTTAATTGCTTTATTAATTTGGTTAATACTTGGCTTAATTTGACTATTTTTACTAAATTTTTTCTCATATTTTAAAAGACTTTTATTTTTATTATTCTTAATATCTTTTAAAATTTTAGATATTGTTTTATTTTCATTTTTTTTTCCAGACCTTCTAAGATCTAAAAATTTCGTTAAATTATTTAAGTAATTTTTTTTGTTACAATTAATTATTTTTATCATTTACTATTTTTTGATCCTCTAGTGTCACTTCAATTACTTCAGCGGCAAGAGTTATAATTCTATTTTTCGAAAATAACATAATTATTTCAAAATTCTCCCCTTTCTTAAAAATATCAATTGTTAATAGTTCTAATGTTAGATTAGTGTCATTTTGGTCTATATTCTTAGATTTTGACGAATTAATAAATTCAAATTTGATAATACTATTTATCAATTTATTTTTATTTTCTTCTTCTTTACTAAATCTTGCTATTGAAATTAAGAAAATTTTGTTAGAAGCTAAATATTTAATATCGTCAATATTAACTTTACCCTCTGAACAGCAAGCTGAAATAATGTGAAGGTCTTCAGGAGTTTGTGCAATTATCTTTTTTAAATACTGATTTTCCATCAATTAACCCTTCGAATATTTACTCCAAGTTTTCTGAGTTTGTACTCTATATTTTCATATCCCCTATCAAGGTGATAAATTCGATTAATTATGGATGATCCTTTAGCAACTATTGCAGCTAAAACTAATGCTACTGAAGCTCTAAGATCGCTTGACATTAATTCAGCTGCTTGAAAATTTGTATTACCTGAAATAAAGGCCTTATTTTTTTTTACTATAATCTCAGCACCTAATCTTCTTAATTCAGCTACGTGCATAAATCTATTTTCGAAAATACTTTCAGTTATTGAACTTTTACCTTTAGCCTTACAAAGTAGAACCATAAACTGTGCTTGCAAATCTGTAGGAAAGTTTGGATACTCTTTAGTAACTAAATTAGTTAAATTTTTGATTTTTTTTGGACCAGATATATTAATTTGTTTTTTAGCTACTTTAATTTTTGCCCCAACTTTTTTTAATAAAGACAATTCTGTTTTTATAATTTTTGGATCAAAATTATTTATTTTCAATTTACCTCCGGTTAAACATGCCGCTACACAAAAAGTTCCAGTTTCTATTCTATCTGACATCACAGTATAACTTGTACTTTCTAAAGATTTAATGCCTTCTATCTTTAAAGTACGTTTGCCTATAAATTTAATTTTTGCACCACCTGATTTTAAAAAATTTATTAAATCAATTATTTCTGGTTCGATCGCACAATTTCTAAGGATGGTAATTCCAGTAGCTAAACACGCAGCTATAATTGTATTTTCAGTTGCTCCAACACTAATTTTTGAAAATCTAATTTTTGCACCTTTTAATTTACCTTTAGTATGAGCATGAATATAACCTTTTTTAATATCATATTTCATTCCAAGTTTTTTAAGTGCATTTAAATGATAATTTACAGGTCTTGCACCAATCAAACATCCACCTGGTAAAGAAGTAATAGATTTTTGAAACCTAGTCACAAGTGCTCCTAGCACTAATATCCCTGCTCTCATAGTTCTAACCAAAGAATATGATGCAAAATAACTTTGCTTTTTTCTCTTTGTTATTTTAACAATTTTTTTATTCTTACTAAATTTTATTATTGAACCTAGAGATCTTAAAAGGTTAATCATAGTGTCAATATCTTTAACGCGAGGTAAATTTTTTATTATAACCTCCTTTTCAAATAAGATAGTTGAAGCTAAAATTGGTAAAGCAGCATTTTTAGATCCTGAAATTGAAATTTCACCCTTAATTTTACAAGGGCCCTTAACAATAAATTTGTCCATTATTATATTTTAGGAAGTGTAACTCCCTTTTGACCTTGATATTTGCCATTTCTATCTGCATATGAAACTGATGGATCTTCGTTACCCTTAATAAAAACAAATTGAGCAACACCTTCATTAGCATAAATTTTTGCAGGCAACGGTGTCGTATTGGAAAATTCCAATGTTACATGACCTTCCCAGCCTGGTTCAAGGGGTGTGACGTTCACTATTATTCCACATCTAGCGTATGTAGATTTTCCCAAACATATAACCAAAACATTTTTGGGTATCTTAAAATATTCTACAGTTCTTGCTAATACAAATGAATTTGGTGGTATTATACATTCAGACGAGTTTTTTGTTATAAAATTTGAGGATTTAAAATTTTTTGGATCTACAATTTCTGAATTTACGTTTGTGAATATTTTGAATTCATCAGATACTCTTGCATCATAGCCATATGATGACACACCAAATGATATTTTATCTCCTCTAACTTGTTTGTCTTCAAAGGGAGAGATCATATCATTTTCTCTGGCCATTTGTATAATCCACTTATCAGATTGAACTGACATTATTTATTTTTTTTTTTGGTTTTTTTTTGAAATTCTTTTCTTTTTTTTAAATTTTTTCTTAAAGCAAGTTCAAGTTTACTAAAATTATTCTTTTTCGAACTCATTATTTACTTTTTGTCAGGATTTGTTAGATGGTCAAGTGTAATAACCTGATCTAGTGGAATAGTTTTATCCTCCTCAATTTTTATTGGGGTAGTTTTGACTTGTTTTTTAGCTCTTTTATCTGCAAGTTTTTTTTCTCTTTTTGCTTTTTTTTCCATGAGCTTTGCATTTTTATTTGCTCCATATGTGTAGTGAATTCCCATAACATTTTCCTCAAATAGATATAGCCTATTTTGAAAAAAAATTAAGGCAATAATTTGAAATAATAGAATTTATACACTAATTTATCTAAATATTGCCCCTATAGTTAAATGGTATAACACATCCATGGTAAGGATGAATTTCCAGTTCAATTCTGGATGGGGGCACCAGTACTATTTATTATAAAATTTTTTTTTTAAAAAAAAACCAATTAAAACTAAAAACAAAATCCCAAGAATTGGTAAATAAATATCTGGGGAAAAAATTAATTCTAAAAAACTTGGTACTTCAGTATTTTCCTCTAAAATCTTACTCAAACCAGCACCAAGAGATGCTCCAACAAATAATTGTGGAGCCATTCCAATTATTGATCCTAAAAAAAAATTTCTAACCTTAACATTAAAAATTGTTGGTAAAATATTTGAAATAAAAAAAGGAATGCCACCTATAAATCTATAAATTAGAAAAAAAATAAATTCATTTTTTTTAAACTTCTCAGTTAAATTACTAAAACGAGATGAAAATTTTTTCTCTACTATATCTTTTAAAAAGTAATTAGCAAATATGTAAAGAAGTGTTGCACCAATAGACAATCCGAAAACTATAAGCAAAGTTCCTAACCACTTCCCAAAAATAAAACCACCAACTAAAAATACTGGCGAACCAAAACCTAATAAAAGAACCCAGACTATTGTACCTAGTAGAAAAAAAATACTTGATAAAAAAATATTACTATTTTTTATATTCTCTAAAGCATCTCTGTTTTCCCTAATTAATTCATAACTTGAAAAATCCTGAAATGAAAAGTTGTTAAAGAAAAACAATAAGAAAACGAATACTATTAAAATATAGGCAGAACCTAAAAAAAGTTTAATTTTTTTTTCTCTATTCATTGATTTTTAACTTATTAAAAATCGCTGTACTTATATATATATATTTGTATAACTACCGCAATTTAACATTATTTTAACTACAATGAAACGTACATATCAACCTAGTAACAGAAAAAGAAAAAAAGCAGTTGGCTTTAGAGCTAAAAGAAAAACAAAGGGTGGGAGAAAAGTATTAAAAAGAAGAAGGGCTAAAGGAAGAAAAAAATTAACAAACGCTTAATGAAAAATAAGATCGTTAGCCTTTCTAAAAATGAGGATTTTAAGTCAATTCTTAATGGAAAAAAGATTTCTAATAAATATTTAACAATTTTCTTTAAAAAACTTTCTGGTAAAAATACTAATAGATTGAATATTAGTTTTGTGGCCAAAAAAAAAATTGGAAATGCAGTAACTAGAAATAAAATTAAAAGAAGGTTAAGAAATATTATGAACGAAGCTATGAAATCAATTAACATTAATCTTGATTACTGCTATTTATTGATTGCAAGAATATCAGTAAGCAAAGATCCTTATGAAAAAATAAAAATGTTAACAATTGAAGACTTTAGGAAAATTAAATGACTAATATTATTAAATTTTTAATGATAAAGATTATAAGGTTTTACCAAATTCTTATATCTCCCTATTTAGGAAATAATTGTAGATATCTCCCAACATGTTCAGATTATTTTATAGAAAATTTAAAACAGAATGGAATTTTAAGAGGAAGTATTAATGGATTTAAAAGAATACTTAGTTGTCATCCGATAAAACTTTTGGGTGGTGGAGAAGGATTTGATCCTGTTAAAAAGAAAAAGTAATTTATGGATACAAAAAATGTAATTGCCGCAATATCCTTAAGTGCAGCAGTAATAATTCTTTATAGTTTGTTTTTTGCTCCACCAGTAGTAGACCAAAAAGATATTCAAAAGAATAAAAATATTACTAGTGAAAATTCTTCAACAGATGCTCCGTCATTAAATCAGGATGAAGAAACAATTAAGATATCTAGAAATGATGCTTTAAAAGAAAATGATAGAATTCTTTTTGAAAATGATAAAATTATAGGTTCAATTTCTTTAATTGGATCGTCGATAGATGACTTAACTTTTAAAAATTATACTAATACTTTAAATGGTGATGATAATGTAATCTTATTGAATCCAAAACAGTCTAATAATGGATATTATGTAGAGACCGGTTGGGCAACAACTAGTAAAAATATTGACTTACCAAACTCAAAAACTCAATGGAAAATCGAGGGAAATAATAAACTCACTCCTGTTGCTCCAGTAAAATTAAGTTGGATTAATAATCAAAATATTAAGTTTGAAAAAGAAATAAGTTTAGATAAACAATATCTTTTCAATATTAAGCAAACCATTATTAATAATTCGGATAAAAGTTATAACTTTTATCCATACGGACAAATAATAAGGAATGTGGCTCCTGATGTAACTAATTTTTATATTTTGCATGAGGGCTTAATTGGAGTTTTCGATGATCAACTAATTGAGGAAGACTATGATGATATTGAAGAAAAAAAATATTCCAAGAATGCACAATCTGGATGGCTAGGTATAACAGATAAATATTGGCTTACTAGTCTTATACCTGAAAAAGATAAAAGCTTTAGATCTGATTTTGATTACAAAAATAAGTTCAGAGCAAATTTTATTGAGACTAATGCAACAGAGGTTGGTGCAAACGAAACAAAAAGTAACTCAATCAGGTTAATAATTGCCGCAAAAGAGGTAAATGTTATTGATGGATATGCAGAAAGTGAAAACATTGATAAGTTTGATTTAGCAATAGATTGGGGATGGTTTTACTTCATTGTAAAACCTTTATTCTTTGCAATTCAATATTTCTTTAATCTTGCTGGTAATTTTGGAATAGCAATTATAATGATTACTGCCTGCATAAGATTAGCATTTTTTCCACTTGCAAATTACTCATTTAGGTCAATGGCTAAGATGAAAGTTCTTCAGCCAGAAATGACAAGACTAAAGGAATTACACAAAGAAGATAAAATGAAACTTCAACAAGAAATGATGGCTTTATACAAAAGAGAAAAAGTGAATCCAATAAGTGGATGTCTCCCAATTTTCATACAGATTCCATTTTTCTTTGCAATTTATAAGGTTTTGTTTGTAACTATTGAGATGAGACATCAGCCATTTTTTGGCTGGATAAAAGATTTAAGCGAAAGAGATCCTACATCCATATTTAATTTATTTGGACTAATACCTTGGGATCCTCCTTCTTTTTTACTGATAGGTGTGTGGCCGTGCTTAATGGGTGTTTCAATGTGGATGCAGCAAAAACTAAATCCAACGCCTCCCGATCCTGTTCAAGCAAAAATATTTATGTTTTTCCCATTATTTTTAACTGTAATACTTGCTCCTTTCCCAGCAGGACTAGTTATTTACTGGACTATAAATAACATATTAACAATGGCACAACAGTACATAATAATTAAAAGAACGACTGTCAAAACTGTTTAATAGAAATGGAAATAGAAAAAATAGTACCAAAAGATGGTCCTTCCATCGAAGAGGTGAAGAAATATATAGATAAATACAAAAATGAATTAATAGTTATTAAATATGGAGGAAACGTTTTTATTGATAGAAATATTTTTAACAATTTTATTTCAGATATAAGTATTCTAAATAAGTTAGGATTATCAATAATAATAGTCCACGGAGGCGGTCCTAGAATTAAAAGAGAGTTAGAAAAATCAAATATTCAATCCAAATTTATTAGAGGTTTAAGAGTTACGGATGAAAAAATTATAAATATAGTTGAGGATGTTCTTATTGATTTTAACGACGACATTGTTAATTCTTTAATTGAAAAAGGATCAAATGCAGTCTCGATAAACACAAAAAAAAATAATGTTATTGAAGTTATTCCAGAAGCAGAGGAACTTGGATTTGTTGGAAAGCCAAATAAAATAAATACAAATATTATAAAAGATATAATTAAATTAAAATCAGTTCCGATAATATCTCCTTTAGGTTTAGGTAAAAATAATCAAACATTTAATATTAATGGAGACATAGCGGCTGGTGCTATAGCTAAATCTTTGAAATGTAGAAGACTATTATTAATGACCAATGTCGAAGGTGTACTTAATGAAGAAAAAAAATTAATTGAAGAAATTACATCATCAGAAATCTTAGAGATGATAAATAATAAAATTATAACTGAAGGTATGATTCCCAAAATCAACACATGTTTAGATGCAGTAATGAACGGAGTTACGGGTGTTGGAATTATCGATGGACGCAAAAAACATTCAATTCTGTTTGAATTATTTTCAGATCAAGGGGCTGGCACATTAATAAGAAAATGAACAATATAAAAAATATTTTATTTGATTGTGATGGTGTTCTTTATCAAGATTTAGAATCAGTGTTTGGTCAAGTAAGTAAAAGAATGACTCAATACATATCTCAAAAATTAAAAATTAACTTAGTTGAAGCTAAAAAATTACAAACTAACTATTTTCATAAATATAATACAAGTCTAAATGGATTAATGATACATCACGATATTCCTCCTAAAGAGTTTTTAAATTTCGTTCATGACATTGACTTATCTTTTATGCAAAAAGACGTTGTTTTGAGAGGTGAAATAGAGAAGTTGGATTTAAGAAAGTTCGTTTTTACCAATGGTTCTAGTGAGCATGTCAGTAATATAACTACACATTTGGGTATTGATGATCTATTTGAGGATGTATTTGATATAGTTGATGCGGAATATAGCCCAAAACCTGCAGCGAAAGCATTCGATCTGATGGTAAAAAAATTTGATATTGACCCAAAAGAAACAATTTATATTGAAGATATTGCGAAAAACTTATCAATTGGTAAAGAAAGAGGAGCTACGACAGTCTGGCTAATCAATAATGAGTATTGGGGTAAGAAAGAATCTGATAAAGACTATATTGACTATAAAATAAAAAATCTCTCTTTATTTTTAAAGGAAATAAGGTTATTAAAAAACTCATAAATTATGAGTATAGAAAATTTAATAAATGAAGCTTGGGAAAAAAGGGATCAAATAAATCCTGCTTCAGATCAGTCTTTAAAATATACTATAAATCAAGTTATTGATGACTTAGATAGTGGAAAGTCACGAGTTGCTGAAAAAATAAATGGTGAATGGATAACCCATCAACATTTGAAAAAAGCAATCATGTTAAGTTTTAGATTATATCCAATGGAGAATTTGAATGGTCCATATAGTAGTTGGTATGATAAAGCTCATTTATTAAAGGGTAAGACTGCAGGATGGACAAAAGAAGATCATGAGAAAGCGGGTTTTAGAATGGTGCCTAACTCACCAGTAAGAAAAGGAAGTTTTGTTGGCAAGAATGCAGTTTTAATGCCATGCTACGTTAACATTGGAGCATACATAGATGAAGGAACAATGATTGATACATTTGCAAGAGCAGGAAGCTGTAGCCAAATTGGAAAAAATTGTCATATCTCAGCAGGTTCAGGTGTAGGTGGAGTTTTAGAACCTGCGCAGGCTCTGCCAACTATTATCGAGGATAATGTATTTTTAGGTGCAATGTCTGAAGTTGTAGAAGGTGTTATTGTAGGAGAAGGATCCGTACTGAGTATGGGCATGTACATAGGACAATCTACAAAAATTGTTAATAGAAAAACTGGAGAAATTACTTATGGAAAAATTCCTCCTTATTCAGTTGTAGTACCAGGTTCACTTCCTGATAAAAATAACCCAACAGCACCTTCGCTATATTGTGCAGTAATAATTAAGCAAGTAGATGAAAAGACAAGATCTAAAACTTCTATTAACGATCTCTTGAGAGAATAATTTCAATGAAAATTATAAATGAACTTCAATTAGCTAAAGAGCTAATTAGATTTCCAACTGTAACTCCTATAGATGCTGGAATAATGAAATTTTTGGAAAAAAAATTGAAAAAACTTGGCTTTAAAACTAAAATTTTAGAGTTCAAAGAGAAAGGAAATGCTTCGGTTAAAAATCTATATGCAAGATTAGGGAGCAAAAGTCCTAATTTTTGTTATGCTGGACATCTTGATGTTGTTCCTGCTGGAAATTTAAGAGATTGGACAGTAAATCCATTTAAACCAATAATTAAAAATGGACATTTAATTGGGAGGGGTGCAAATGATATGAAAAGCTCAATAGCTGCGTTTATGTCTGCTATTAGCGTTTTTGTTGAGAAAAATAGAGGATTTAATGGATCGATAAGTCTTTTAATCACTGGAGATGAGGAAGGTGTTGCCATTAATGGAACCAAAAAAGTTGTAGATTATTTAAAAAAGAAACGAGAGAAAATAGATTTTTGCTTGGTTGGAGAGCCAACTAATCCTAATAAATTAGGTGAAATGATTAAAATTGGTCGAAGAGGAAGTATGAACGGTCGATTAACAATTACAGGAGTTCAAGGGCATGTAGCATATCCTCATAGAGCAAATAACCCTTCGACTGCACTAGTGAGAATACTTAAAGAACTAAAAGATATACGATTTGACAAAGGTACGAAGGATTTTCAACCAACAAATCTTGAAATTACACAAATTAATATAAATAATACCGCAGACAATGTAATTCCAGGTCTTGCATATGCTTCATTTAATATAAGATTTAATAATATGCATACTTCAAATTCCATTAAAAAAAAAATTAATAAAATTTTAAAAAAAGTATGTAATAAAACTAAATCTAAATATAAAATTGATTACAGTGTTTCAGGTGAAGCTTTTCTTACAAAGCCTAATAGTACAACATTTATGATACAAAATATTATTAAAAAAGTTACTAAGATAAAACCTAAACTTTCAACTACTGGAGGTACATCAGATGCAAGGTTTATTAGGAAAATAGCTCCTTGTTTAGAATTTGGCTTAGTAGGAAAAACTATGCATAAAGTTGATGAAGCTGTCTCACTAACTGATTTAAAAAAACTGAGTTTAATATATTTAAAAGTTTTAAAAAATTATTTTAAGTGAAGACTGGTCTAATCACTTCAGATACTTATAAAAACCATAATACTGGAAATGGTCATCCAGAAAAAATTGATAGGGTTACTGCAATAATTGATAACTTTAAAAAAATTGATAACAAAAATCTAATATGGAAAAAACCAAATAAATTTGATGAATTTTTTTTAAATAAAACCCATTCAATAGAATATATTAATCATGTTAAACAATCTTTTCCAAAAAAAGGTTTGGTATTTTTAGATGGTGATACAATTGTTTCCCCTGGAAGTAAAGATGCTACTAAAGATGCAGTAGGTTCAATTATTACAGCAATAGATGGAGTACAAAATAAAGAATTTAAGAATGCTTTTTGTGCTGTAAGACCTCCAGGTCATCATGCAGAAAAAAATAAAGCTATGGGATTTTGTATTTATAATAATGTAGCCGTTGGTGCTAATTATCTTATTGAAAAGTATAAATACAAAAAAATTGCAATAATTGATTTTGATGTCCACCATGGTAATGGAACTCAAGATATTTTTTATGATAATGAAAAGGTATTATATGTTTCTACTCACCAATACCCTTATTACCCCGGCTCAGGTTCAAATAAGGAAAATGGAAAATTTAATAATGTATTGAATATTCCACTAGAGGCTGGAACAACATCTGAAGTATATTTAAATGCATATGAAAATGTTTTAACTAAAATAAAACATTTCAAACCCGAATTTTTGTTATTTTCTGCGGGTTTTGATGCACATATTAACGACCCATTAGCGCAGATGAGATTAAGTACAGAGGATTATTATAAAATTACCAAAAGGACTTTGGAATATTCTAAATCTTTTTGTAATGGTAGAGTCGTTTCAATTCTTGAAGGCGGTTATGATCTTAAAGCCTTACAAGATAGTACTCAAAGGCATGTTGATGCGTTGTTAGAATTTAATTGATAATATTTTTTTTATCAATAAACACAAACAAATGAAATTATATAGGATTAAAAAGTCTGACATTGATAAAAAAGGTAAAGGACTTTACGCTACAAGAGATATAAAAGTAGGTGAAAAAATAATAGATTACATTGGAAAATTAATTACTAAAAAACAAACTGAGAATTCTGATAAATACGATAACAGTAAACCAATATATTTATTTACAATAAATAAAAGATATGATCTCGACGGAGATTTCCCATGGAATACAGCTGGTCTAATAAATCACTCTTGTGAGAATAATTGTGACTACGATGGTAAGGGACTTAAAATTTGGGTTAAGGCTATAAAAAATATAAAAAAAGGTGAGGAATTAACTTGTGACTATGGATTTGGTTATGACAAAGATTACAAACAATTTCCTTGTAAATGTAAGTCAAAAAATTGTTGCGGCTACATCGTGAGAGCAGAGTCACGATGGAGAATTAATAAAAAATTTGCAATGAGTAATAGAAAAAATTAGTATAAGACTTTTTTCAAAAATAATCCTTCTGCTGGTGCTGGTGGTGCGCATAAATTTCTATTTTTTGATTTAATTACACTTGTAAATTTTTTTAATGTCCACTTTTTTTCACCAATATATTTTAAACAACCAACCATTGATCTAACTTGTTGTTTTAAAAATGATTGAGATCTAAACTCTAATTCAATTTTGTTTTTTGTCTTTTTAATTTTAATTGATTTAATTGATCTTATTGGGCTCTTTGCATTACATCCAGATGCTCTAAAAGTTGAAAAATCATTAGTTCCAATTAACTTTTTTGCTGCTTTTTTCATTATCTCTAATTCGAGATTTTTAATAACAAACCATCCTCGCTTATTTTGAAGGATTGGTTTACTTAATTGATTGAAAATAACATATTTATAAATTCTCTCTTTTGCAGAAAAACGTGCATGAAATTTTATATTTTTTTTTTTTATTTTTAAAATGGCTATTTCGTATTTATTCAAAAAATAATTAATTGATTTTAAAAATTTATTTAAATTTTGGATTTTTTCAGTTACATCAAAATGTGCAGATTGCTCAATTGCATGAACACCAGTATCTGTTCTTCCCGAGCCAATAAGTGTAATTTTTTCATTTAAAAGATATGAAATTTTTTTTTGAATTAATCCTTGTATAGTTTTGCCTTTTGTTTGTACCTGCCAACCTATGAAAGAAGATCCAACATATTCGATTAGAATTTGATATCTGAACATGTTTAATTCAAATCAGTGCCTTTAGTAATTTGGCTACCGCGCAGAAATTCTTTAGTTTTTTGAACTGTTTTACCTTGTCTTTGTATTTCAATGATCTTTATTGAATTTTCACCACACCCAATTTCAAAATTATCTGATAAGACATATCCTGATTTTCCACTTAAAATTGATTTTTCTGCTTTTAGTATCTTGTATCTTTCCCCTTTAAATTCAAACCAACCTCCTGGATTAGGATATAGACCATTAATTTTTCCTATTGTTTTTAAATTACTGTCCTCCCAATTAATTTTTCCCTCTTCTTTTTTAATTTTTTTTGCATATGTAGATTTGCTATGATCTTGTTCTTTAAAATGTGCTTTGTTATCAAATATATCATCAATATTTTGTAGTATTTTTTCGGATGCTAAATTACTTAATCTTTGAGATAAATCCTCACTATTTTCATTTTCTAAAATATTTATTGAATATTGATTACAGACGGGACCAGAGTCTAAACCCTCATTAATTTTCATTATAGAAATACCTGTTGATGTTTCATTTTCCATAATTGCTCTTTGAATGGGAGCTGCACCTCGTAATTTTGGTAAAAGTGAATAATGAATATTTATCCATCCATATTTTGGGATTTTTAAAATATCTTTTTTAAGAATCTGCCCGTAAGCAACAACGATACCTAAACTTATATTTTGTTTTTTAAGAAAATTTTTCTCTTCTGTATTATTTAGTACAATTGGAGTTCTAACAGGTATATTTAATATTTCAGCCATTATATGAACAGGTGACTTATTTAATCTGTGACCTCTATTTGATGCTACAGGTGGTTGAGTATAAACAACCTCAATATCAAAACCATTTTGATACAATGATTTGAGTATTTGCCCAGAAATGGTAGGAGTACCCATAAAAGCAATTTTTTTGCTCATTAAACAATAATTCTATCAGGGGGATTTTTTCTTTTTGATAATTTTTTAACAATCATTGTTTTTTTCAATTTTGACAAGTAGTCTATAAACAGAATTCCTTCAAGATGATCCATTTCATGTTGTATGCAAGTTGCAAGGAGACCATCAGCTTCTAAAATTTTATTTTCTCCATTATAATCTAAATATTCAACCTCACAATATTTAGATCTGTCAACCTCTGCGAAATAGTCAGGAACAGATAAACATCCCTCTTCATATGTTGTTTTTTCTTTATCTTTGTTTTTAATTCTAGGATTTACAAAATACATTGGATTTTTCTTTCCATCTTTTGAAATATCCATCACTATAATCCTTTTTGGAATACCAATTTGAATTGCCGCCAAACCAATACCATTAGCTGCATACATTGTTTCCAACATATCATCCATTAACTTTCTTTCTTCATTACCCACAGTTTGTACTGGTTTTGAGACTTGTCTTAAAATCTCGTTGGGTTCAGTTAAAATTGTTTTTATTGTCATGATTGATTAAAGTATTTTAAACTTTTAATGGGAGAATTTCCAACAATAGTTCGTTTCTCAAGCTAATTAATTTTGTTCTATTCATAATTTCAATTACAAAATTTAGTGACTCACTATTTAATTCATTCAATTCTTTTTCACCAATAATTTCAACTAATTTTAACAGTATCATGCCTGACTCATTATTCTCTATCATTTTGTCAATTTCAGAATTTAATTCAGATTTATATTGAGAGAGTTCTTCAATTTGATCTATTTGGATCCCATCTGCTCTCAATGATTGTAATAATACAACATCTTTAAAGTTAAAAGAGTAATTCTTGTCTTTTTTCATCTTTGACAACAAATTGTCAGTTAATTTTTGTGTTTTAGGCAAGCTTTGCTTATTCAAAAAATAATTTAATACTTTTGATTGATGAAAAACTTCATTATTAAACTTAATTTTATTTTTTCTATTTTCTTCAGTAATTAAATTGGTTTGGTAGAACTCAGAAAACTTTAAAGGGATTTTTTTTTTATCCATTTTTTTTAACAACTTAGATAATTCATCATCAAATGATTTTTTAAAATTTGAGTTCTCAAAGGAACTATTCAATTTTGATAATAATGAAAGTTTATTTTCAAGATTATCTGATAGTAAAAACCTTTGATACATTAAAGCTCTTCCTTCATAATCAGGTAAATTTTTTACTGCATCTTCATAATTAATAAGGTCATCAACCTCAAATTGGAATTTTTTGTACAAATTTAATAGATTTTTTTCATCAAAAATACCTTCACTGGTTGCTTTCTCTAAAAACTTTACTTGATCAATATCACTAAGGTTAAAATCTTTTAGATTTTTAAGTAAATTCCAGTTAGATAAATATTTCCAAATAAATTCTTCAGACTCTATAGATGGATAGTATAAAAATTTCTTGTCTGTTTTGTGAGATAAGTGAAAATAAAGAACATTTTCATCAGACAATATAAAATTATTGTCTTCATATCCCATTAATACTTCAAACTTTTTAACAAAAAACTCATTCAAAGGATCTAGCTCAGAGTTAAGATCAAACAACAACTGAGCCTCATTTTTTTTATTCTGAGTTATTAAGCAATAAATTTTGAAATATGTTAAGTATTCATCGGTTATTAAACTTAAACTATCAACAGCAGAGCATGAATTTTCTATTTTGTTTAATGACAGGTAATAATCAGCTACGTGTTTTATAAGTCTTTCTTTATCTTTTATTGATGAATTTTTTTGAATAAATTCCTCAACTAAATCAAAATCTTTTTTTTTAATTAGATGATCAAGTGTGAAATTTTCAAATTCATGTAATGAAAAGTTTTGATTTGGAATATAAGAGTTTGTTAATAATGCTACGTCCATTAATCTTTCAGAGAAACTTGATAAATTTTTAGACTGTATTTGTTCCAGTAACTTTTTTATTTTTATTCCATCTGATTTTGACCACATATTAAGATTTAGATCATTGTCATCAGGGTCGAATAATCCAGCCAACAAAATATTAGAATTGTCTAAATTTTGATCTACTACAATATTCTCATCAGAAAGTTTTACTTTGACACCTTCAAGCTGATCTGTATTGTTAGATGTTCCTACATTATTTGTTGATTGAGTATTATTAATCTCCTTTTTTTCTATTTCTGACCAAATCTCTTTAACCTCTTGAGCCTGAGCAGATAGAACAAACAAAAAAAAAGAAGCAGAAATTAAAATCTTACTTAATTGTTTTGAAATTTTCATTTGGTAAAATTTTTTCAATTTGTTTGTCTGGAGCGGGCAAATTAATCTGGTTAATCACAATAATGCCGAATACAATTATAAAACTGGCTATTACAATTTTTAAAATTGTCTTTAAGCTAAAAATTTTGTCTTTACTTGTATTTTTTGTAAATTGCATATAATTTATTAATTTCAAAATAAGACATATTTGTGTTTTTTCAATATAGAAACTCATGAAATCAAATAAAAATATTGTATTAATTGGAATGATGGGATCTGGAAAATCATCAATTGGTAAAATTTTGTCAAAAAAATTAAATTTAACATTTATCGATATTGATCAAAAAATTGAAGAAAGTGAGGATTCTAAAATATCAGAAATTTTTACTAAATATGGAGAGAATTATTTTCGTAAAATTGAAGAAAAAATATCTTTAAAATTTCTTAATTCAGAAAATTCTATAATATCTTTAGGTGGAGGCGGTTTTATAAATACCTCAATCAGAAAAATGTGTAAGAAAAATTGTTTATCTTTTTGGCTAGATTGGAAAAATGAAACAATAATAAAAAGGATATATAAGAGTAAGAAAAGACCATTGGCAATTAATCTTACTAAGGTTCAAATTAATAATTTAATAAAAGAAAGATCAAAATTTTATAGTTTATCTAATTACAGAATTAATTGTGATAAATTAGACAAAGTTGAAATTATAAATAAGATATTAGAAATTTATGAATACAAATAAAATTTCAATTAAAACAAGCAATAAGAACTACTCAATTGTAATTGGGAGAGATTTAATTGTTAAAATTGATAAAATTTTAAAGGCTAACCGTCTAAAATTTGATAAATGTTTAATCGTTACAGATAAAAATATTCCTCACAAGTTTAAAAGACTCTTATACAAAAAGTTAAAAGCAAATAAACTTGTTAAAATAGAAATTGCAGCATCAGAAAAAAATAAGAATTACCGAACAATTGAAAAAATTCATAAAGTTTTATTTGAAAATAGATTTAATAGAGAAGATTGCGTTATTTCTTTTGGTGGAGGAATTATTGGGGATATAGTTGGGTTTGCATCTAGTACATTCAAAAGAGGCATGAAATTTGTGAATATTCCCACAACTTTACTGGCTCAAGTGGATTCATCCATAGGAGGCAAAACAGGTGTAAATAATAAATTTGGAAAAAATTTGATTGGAAGCTTTTATCAACCTGATTTAGTTGTTTCAGACATGAATATTTTAGCTTCTTTGCCGGAAAGAGAAATTATTTGTGGATATGCTGAAATATTAAAAAGTAGTATTATAGATAATTTTAATAATTTTCTCTATTTAGACAAAAATTTAGAAAAAATTTTAAAATTAAAATCACCTTTCATTGAAAGGTCCATAATTAAAAGCTGTAATTTAAAAAAAAGAGTTGTAGAAAAAGATGAGAAAGAGAAGAACTACAGAAAAGTATTAAATTTAGGTCATACATTTGCTCATGCTTATGAGTCTACTTTAGGTTTTTCTAAAAAATTAAATCATGGAGAAGCTGTAATTTTAGGAATTAAAAATGCAGTTGAATTCAGTTTTAAAAGAAAAATTTTAACGAAACAAAAATTTAATATTATTTTAAATCATATTAATAGAATACGGATGAAACCAAAAATTGAAAAATTATTTAAAAAAAGACATGTATCTAAAATTATGAATTATATGAGAAGTGATAAGAAAAATAATTCAAATGATATTAACTTAATTTTAGTGAAAGATTTTGGAAAAATAATAATTGACTTTCAGATTGACCCTTCAAATTTAAAAAAATATTTATCTAGCAGTTTAAATTAATTTGATTTGCAACGAATGAATATATTTTTTTAATTCATCATCTAAAATTTTGTAAATAAACCTTGTTGAATATAACTTGCTTTTATTCTTTAACTCATCAGACTCAATTGAAATAACAATATGAAATTTTCCATCTTCGTTAGATTTGTGATTTTTATGTAAGAATGACTTGTCCTCTATATAAACTTTTGAAATACAATCCTGCGACAAAATTTTTTTTTCTATAGTTTCAATTAGTTGATTAATGTTCATTTTATAAAGTATTATACATCATGAAAAATATTTGCGATTGGAATAATTGCTCGGAGGAAGGTCTTTTTAAAGCACCTAAAGAAAGAGATAATAGCAAAGATTATAGATTGCTATGTTTAAACCATGTTAAAGAATTTAATAAAAGTTGGAATTATTTTACAGGTATGAGTGATCAACAAATAATTGATTTTTTAAGGTCTGACATGACTTGGCACAAACCAACACAAAGTTTTAGTTCATCTGATAATTTCTTCAAAGTTCTTTGGAGTAATGCTTTAAAAGATGAGATGGATAAATTTAAATTTAATAATGACTTTAATAATATGAATAAATTTAAATTCAATAACAACGATTTAAAAGCTTTTAATATATTGGGTATCAGTGTTGGATTAAAATGGGAAAAAGTTCAAGAAAAATTTAAAAAGCTTGTCAAAAAATTTCACCCTGATATGAATTCTGGAAATAAAAAATTTGAAGACAAGCTTAAAGTAATAACTTTGGCTTACACTCAATTAAAAAATACATATAAGGACAAAATTGACACCAAATATTAACCATACCCCTGACATTAAGTTATCTATTAAGCAAACTTTTGGTATCGCTAGTGATATGGAAGTTGATGCATTTTCAAAATCAAGTGAGTACGTCCCTGAAATCGACAAAACTTATAAGTTCGATAAAGATACAACATTAGCTATTTTGTCAGGATTTTCTTTTAACAAAAGAGTTTTAATTCAAGGATACCATGGAACTGGAAAATCAACTCACATCGAACAAATTGCTGCTAGACTAAACTGGCCTTGCATAAGAATTAATCTCGATAGTCATGTAAGTAGGATTGACTTAATAGGTAAAGATTCAATTGTAATAAAAGATGGTAAACAGGTAACTGAATTTAAAGAAGGAATATTACCTTGGTCAATTCAAAATCCTGTGGCCTTAGTTTTTGATGAATATGACGCTGGAAGACCAGATGTAATGTTCGTTATTCAGAGAGTACTTGAGTCGGAAGGTAGTTTTACTCTATTAGACAAAAATAAAGTAATTAAACAAAATAAATTTTTTAGACTTTTTGCAACAACAAATACTGTTGGGCTAGGTGACACAACCGGATTATATCATGGGACACAACAAATTAATCAGGGACAAATGGATAGATGGAATATTGTATCTACTTTAAACTATCTTAGTTTAGATAAAGAAATGGAAATAATATTAGGTAAGAATAAAAATTTAAATAATCCTAAAGGTAAAGAACAAGTTTCAAATATGATAAAAGTAGCCTCACTAACAAGGAAAGGTTTTATGGCAGGTGATATATCAACAGTAATGAGTCCTAGAACAGTTTTACATTGGGCAGAAAATTCAGAAATTTTCAAAGATATTGGATATGCATTTAGAGTAACATTTTTAAACAAATGTGATGATGCTGAAAAGAATACTATTGCTGAATATTATCAAAGATGTTTTGGGGAAGAACTGCCAGAGTCAATGATCAATATTCAAATTTAATGAACAAAGAAGATAGTATTAAAGAAAAATTTAAACAAGCCCTTCAGTCAACTTACAAGGTAATTTCAAATGACTATAAAGCTGTTAAAAATAAAAAAAATGACGAAAAAGTTTATGATATTGGAGAAATTGAAAATATTAATGATAAAAATCAATTTAAAAAACTAAGGGCTGAGACAGATTCTGAGGCTTTAAAAAGAAGATTTTCAAACAGAAAATTATTAGATAAAAATAATCCACAGAATCCATCATGCAGAACACTCTACCAGCTTGCAGAAAAGATAAGGTATGAATTACTTGGCTCAGAGATGCTAAAAGGAATTTCCAAAAATTTCAAAGACAATTATAAAAATAGACTTCAACATCTTAAAAAAGAAAAAATAACAAAAAAGGAAGATACAAATATAATAGATGCTTTTGAAATTTATATGACAAACAAGTTTTTTAATGTCGAATTATACCCAGAAAATAAAGAAATTCTTAAATTTTGGGAAAAAGATTTTAACAAATCAATAGATATACACTTTGAATTTTTAAAACAAAATCTAGAAAATCAAGAAGTGTATAATGCTAAATTTTCTGAAATTTTAGAAAGTATGGATATATTTGAAAATGATGACACGACTGAAAAAGAAAATGAAGAAAATGATGATACGCAAGATCATAATAATTCTAATAACAATGAAGACAAAGATAATAATGACTCGAGCAAAACAAGTGAGGATGAAAATATAAGTCAGGGAATGGATAGCGAGGATGATGTAAATGAGTTTAGACTTGAAGATCAACTTGGTAGTGAAAATAATGAAGAGACAGAGTCTGAAAATATAATACAAAAAAAAAATTTAAGTGTAAGCGATAAAGATTATAAAATATTTACTACTGAATTTGACGAAGTTGCGAAAGCAGAAAGTTTAGATACAGCTGAGGAAATTCAAAAACTCAGAAAAAATTTAGACCAACAGCTTACAAGTTTTCAAGATTTAATTACTAAATTAGCAAATAAATTGCAAAGACAATTGATGGCAAAACAAAATAGATCATGGGAATTTGATCTAGAAGAAGGATTGTTAGATAGTTCAAAATTACCTAGAGTTATCATTGATCCATACAATTCATTATCGTTTAAAAAAGAAAAAGATTTGGACTTTAAAGATACAATTGTAACTCTTTTAATTGATAATTCTGGGTCAATGAGAGGTAGACCAATAACAATAGCTGCAATATGTGCTGATATTTTATCAAGAACTTTAGAAAGATGCTCAGTTAAAGTTGAAATTCTTGGTTTTACTACGAAAAATTGGAAAGGTGGCAAAAGCCGCCAAGAGTGGAATAGATTGGGTAAAAAGAAAAATCCTGGAAGACTTAATGATTTAAGACACATAATTTACAAAGGTGCTGATTCTCATTGGAGACAATCAAAAAAAAATTTGGGATTGATGCTAAAAGAGGGTTTATTAAAAGAAAATATTGATGGCGAAGCAATAACTTGGGCATTCAATAGATTAAAAAAAAGAAAAGAGGAAAGGAAAATCCTTATGGTTATTTCAGATGGAGCACCAGTCGATGACTCAACATTATCAGTTAATACAGGAGACTTTTTAGAAAAAAATTTGAAAAAAATTGTAAAATTTATTGAGAATAAAAGTGAAGTAGAAATATTAGCTATAGGAATTGGTCATGACGTATCCCGATATTATAAAAAAGCTATAAAAATTTCAGATGTACAAGAACTAGGGGATGTAATGATAGATCAATTAAGTGGACTATTTGAAAATAAAAAACTACACTAAATACTAATTAAATCTTTATTAGACCACTCTATTTTAATTTCTGCACCACCTCTGGTTTCTGAATTTCTAATTAAAAGTTTTGCCTTATTTTTTTCTAACAATGTTTTACCTATAAATATTCCCAAGCCCAATCCTGCTCTTGATTTATTTTTAGATTGCAGTGATTTTATATATGGATCTCCAATTTTGGTTAATATATCTCTCGGAAATCCAAAACCATCATCTTCGATTGATATCGAAGAGTTTTCACTGTCACTCATTATTGATATATAAATATTTTTTTTTGCAAACTTATTTGCATTTCCAATAAAATTTCTTATACCATAAATAACCTCAATTAATTTTGAAATTTCAAAGGAATTATAATTCTGCTCAGTGTTGATGATAAAATTTTTATCTGATATTTCTTTGAAAGAATTCACAATTTCTTTTACATAGTTATGTAGAGTAATATCCTTATCTATAAAATCATCCTCAACTACAGGATTTAAAGACAATTTTTTTAATATTACATTGCATCTATCAACTTGGCTTAGAAGTAATTCAACATCTTTTTTTAATTCTTTATTGTTTTTAAAATTATCATACAAATCTTGAGAAATAATTTTAATTGTAGAAAGTGGTGTACCTAAAGAATGAGCAGCTGCTGCAGCTTGTCCACCTAATGAAACTAATTCATTCTCTTTAGAAATAACTTCCTGAATTTTATCTAATGCATCTTTTCTAACTTTTGACTCATTTCCAAATGTTAAAGCAAAAAAATTAAGGAAAATAAGTGCAATAATTAAAGCCAAAGGGACTGAATAATAATAGTAATTACTAAAAATATATTCATTTAACGGTGAAGGTAATTCTTGATGATAGAAAGTAAGTAAAATAATTGAAGAGATTGTTAAAACTATTAATAAAATATTTGTTCTGATACTTAAACTATTTGAGGCAAATATACTAGGTATAATCAAAAATATTGAGAATGGATTTATAGTACCACCAGTTAAATAAAGCAAAAAACTTAATTGTATAATGTCAAGAGTAAGAAAGGTTAAAGATATTTTTTCTTGCAACTGATTTTTTTTAAAAAAATAAAATAAGAAGATGTTACTTAAAGCACCAATTAAAACTATAAAATTTGCTAGTAAAAAATTAAATTCAAATTTGAATAAGAATGCTACAGCATTTATAGTAATAAATTGACCTATTACACCTATCCACCTTAAATTGACATATGTAATTTTATTTAAGTACGATGATTTGGAATTACTACTTAACTCCATTAATTAAATATCTAAATTAACAACATTTATAGCATTATCTACAATAAAATCTTTTCTAGAAGCAACATCGTTACCCATTAATGTTTGTATAAGGTTTTGATCTTTTTGAAGATTTTTTGAATATTGAACTTGAAGTAAATTTCTAGTCTCTGGATTTAATGTAGTATTCCATAATTCTTCAGGATTCATTTCTCCTAGTCCTTTAAACCTTTGAATATTCAATTTAGATTTTTCTAATTGAATAATTCTATCAAATTCTTTAGAGTTTTTCTTAACTTTTTTTATATCCTTAGAATTCTTAATTATATAATTTTCAAGATCTTTTTCATCTTTTATATAAATACCTTTAGAGCCTTTGTTAATTTTAAAAAGAGGAGGTTGGGCTAAATATACATGACCTTTTTCTATTAATTTATTAAAAGGGATATTATTAAAAAAAGTTAAAAGTAGCGCTCTAATATGTGAACCATCAACGTCTGCATCTGTCATAATTATAATTTTTCCATATCTTAAATCCTCTAAATCTATTTCTTCTGTTTTAGGATCTAATCCAAGAGCATTTATCAATGTAACAATTTCATTTGAAGAAATCATCTTTGATAATGATTTTGTTCTTAAGTCACTTTGATTTCCATTTTTTTTAGACCCATTCATCTCTGTATACGTATTTAAAATTTTTCCCCTCAATGGTAGTACTGCTTGGTACTCTCTATTTCTTCCCTGTTTAGCTGACCCTCCAGCTGAATCTCCCTCGACAATAAATAATTCTGTACCTTCTTGTTTAGAGTTTTGACAATCTGCCAATTTTCCAGGTAATCCTGTGAGCTCTAAAGCACCTTTTCTTCTAACGTTCTCTCTTGCTCTTTTAGCAACGTCTCTTGCTACGGCAGCCTGAATTATTTTCGTTAAAATTATTTTTGAAACAGATGGGTTTTGGTCAAACCAAATTGACAATTTTTCATTAACTATACCTTCAACAATATTTCTTACTTCAGAGGAAACTAATTTATCTTTTGTTTGAGAAGAAAATTTAGGATCTTGGATTTTTACAGAAAGAACACATGTCAAACCTTCTTTAACATCATCTCCAGAAAGTAAAACTTTACTTTTTTTTAATAAATTTTGCTCAGACGCATATTTATTTACAACTCTTGTTAATGCACTTCTAAATCCTAAAAGGTGAGTTCCTCCATCTTTTTGATAAATATTATTAGTATATGGGTAAACATCCTCATTATATCCTGCATTCCATTTTAATGAACATTGAACATCGATATTACTTTTAATTCCTTCTATATAAATAGGCTTTCTAAATAAATCATTATCATTCTTATTTTTTAATTTTTCTCTTTTTTCATCTAAAAATTCAACAAACTCCTTGATACCACCTTCAAATTTAAATTCTTGAGTCTTTATTTTTTTTTGGGTTAGATCGTTAAGTATGATTTTAATTCCTTTATTTAAAAAAGCTAATTCACGCATTCTTTTTTGAATAATTGAAAGACTAAATTTTGTAGATGAGAAAATATCTTTTGAAGGTAAAAAATTGATTTTTGTACCAGTATTCCTTGACTTACCTGTTACTTTTAGTGGAGTTTTAGTTTCTCCATTAATAAACTCGACAAAATATTTTTTTCCATCTCTTTCAACATATAATTCTAATTTTTGTGAAAGAGCATTGACTACAGAAACTCCAACACCATGTAGACCTCCTGAAACTTTATAGGAATCGTGATCGAATTTACCACCGGCATGCAACTGGGTCATTATAACTTCTGCTGCTGATTTTTTTTCTTCTTTGTGAAAGTCAACTGGTATACCTCTACCATCATCTTCAACAGTGATAGACCCATCAGAATTTATGCTAACCTCAATTTTTTTACAATAACCAGCTAATGCCTCGTCAATAGAATTATCTACGACTTCATAAACCATATGATGTAAACCAGTTCCGTCATCTGTATCACCAATGTACATACCGGGTCTTTTTCTTACTGCCTCAAGACCTTTTAAAACTTTGATTGAGTCTGCTTGATAAGTATCTATATTATTTTTTGTCATTTATTTTTTATAAGGAGGAGGTTTTATACCATTTTTAAAATTTTTTATAAAATCTCTCTTCAAGTTGTGCTGAAATTAGTTAGTATTAGCAACAATAATATTAGATTTTTTAAAAGAATTTTCTATTTTTGGATTTTTTTGAATATAAGCGGTTTTTAGATTAAAAATTAATGGCGGAGAGAATGGGATTCGAACCCATGATAGAGTTTCCCCCTATACACGCTTTCCAAGCGTGCGCCTTCAACCACTCGGCCACCTCTCCACTATTTAATTAAATTATATATGTATTATAAATTTATAAAATGAAAATTATTGATTGCATAACATATTGTGGTGAAGATTTATTGCTAAAAATACGTTTTGAAACATTGTACAATAAAGTTGATAAGTTTGTTATAGTTGAAGCAAATAAATACTTTAATGGGAAGGTAAAACCACAACTTTTTAATTATAAATTATTTGAAAAATACTTGGATAAATTAGAGTATCATTACATTGAAGATCTTCCAAATTATAATGGTTCTAACCTTGAATATGAAATTTTTATTAAAAACCAAGTTATTAGAGGACTAAAAAATTTAAATGATGAGGACATCATACTAATTTCAGATGCAGATGAGATTCCAAATTTACAAAATGAAAAGTTCAAAAGTTTTGATAGTACAGTTTTTTTACAAAAAATGTATTATTACAAATTTAACATAAATGTTAGTGAGGGTCTGAAATTTAAAAACAAAGTACCTTGTACAAAAAGCTGTAAATTTAAATTTTTTGAAAGTTTTGATCAAGTTAGAAAGTTTAGAGTAAAGAATATTCCATGGTGGAGGTTTGACCAAAAAATAAAGCGATATATTGAATTAGAAGGTGGTTGGCATTTTTCTTTTCTTATGAATAGTGAAGGAGTAAAGTCAAAGTTAAGTAGATTTGAACACGAAATAAGTCATTTAAAGGGTAAAGAAAATTATGATATTAATAGTTTAATGGATATTAAAAAAATCGAAAAAAATATTCTTAATCTTAAGGATCCTTATGAAAGGGAACACATAAAGTTAAAAAAGGTAAATATAGACGAGAGTTTCCCGGATTATATTCTTTATAACAAAGAAAAGTTGAAAGAATTTATAATTTAATAAAAATTAAAATTTTTAAAATATTAAACTTATATGAATTAATTTTAATTTATCAAAATATTAAATTATTTAAATTTATTGTATAATTTTTGAAATAATTTAAAAGTAATTCGTTAAAATTCATATCAATGTTTAAAATATGATTATAGGTAAAAACTTTTTTATCACTGAAATGCCAAAAACTGGTACAACTTTTCTAAGAAATTATTTTACCCAATATAATAATGTAGAATTAACCATTCATCATGAAACATTGAACGAAAATAAAAGATATGATCTATTAGATTTTACAAATAGAATTGGGATAGTTAGAAATCCATATGAGTGGTATCTTTCTCTATGGAAATGGTCTTGCAAAGAAAAAAAGGGGTCACCAATTTATAATGATCTTATATCTATTAGGCTAAAGTTAAGGAGATTGAAGTTAAATAATAGGATATTTAGCTATATTTTAACTCAAGTTACAAAAGACAGGAAAAAACTAAAGACATTATTTAATGATGTCAATTCAAAAAAAAATTTCAACAAATTTTTAGACATAATGCTAAATTTTAATAAAAGATATTTAATAAGCTCTGAATACAGTTTTGTTCCTTTTGAAAACTTGGGTTACATGACTTATATTTTTTTTTCTCAGAATGTGCTTAGAAAAAATTACAACATTATGTATGATAGTAGATATAAATTACTGGATGTTTTAAAATATAATAATTCTAAACTTTACACAAATAAATTTTTAAAAACTGAGAAATTAAATAGCAGTTTGAAAAAATTTTTACAAATGAATAATTTTCAAATTAAAAGCTTTGATATTTTAAATAAAAATTCAACACCCAAATTATTAAATAAGAATTTGAAAAAATTTTTTTTAAAAAAAAATATTTTGCTTATTGAAAAAAAAGATGACTATATTTTTAAAAAATTTGGGTATAAAAAAATATATAAAATGTTTTGACTTAGTTTTCTTTATTGATTTTTAAAACACCTATAAAAGCCTCCTGAGGTATCTCAACTTTTCCAAATTGCTTAGCTCTCGCTTTACCTTTTTTTTGTTTTTCCAGTAACTTTCTTTTCCTGTCAGCCGCTCCTCCCCCGTGAATTTTTGTTAAAACATCTTTTTTAAAACCTTTTATAGTTTCTCTAGCGATAATTTTTCCTCCAATAGCAGCTTGAACTGGTATCATAAAGTTATGTCTAGGAATTAACTCTTTTAATTTTTCACAAACCTCTCTTCCAGTTTTTTGAGCAAAATCCTTATGTATCATCATTGCCAATGCGTCTACTGGTTCAGCGTTCACTAAAATACTCATTTTTACTAGGTCTCCCTCTTTGTGACCAATAATTTCATAGTCGAAACTTGCATAACCACTTGTCATTGACTTCAATCTATCATTAAAATCAAATACAACTTCATTTAATGGTAATTCATAATTTACAACAGCTCTATTTCCAGAATAACTCAAATTTGTTTGTATCCCTCTTTTATCTTGGCATATTTTTATTATTGGTCCAAGGTATTGGTCTGGAGTAATTATTGTGGCTTTTATCCAAGGCTCTTCAATAAATTTAATGAATGTAGGATCAGGTAAACTTGAGGGATTTTGTAAATCTTTAACTTCACCAGTATTCAAATGAATTTTGTATACAACACCTGGTGTCGTAGTTAGTAGATTTATGTCAAATTCTCTTTCTAATCTTTCTGTGACAATTTCTAAATGAAGCAAACCTAAAAAACCACACCTGAAACCTAATCCCAAAGCAGAGGATGCTTCTGGTTCAAATGAAAAACTTGAGTCATTCAATTTTAACTTGGCTAAACCATCTTTTAATTTTTGATACTCAGAACTATCAACAGGAAATAATCCGCAAAAAACAACTGGTTTACTAGGCTTAAAGCCTGGAAGTGTCTCTGTAAGTGGTTCAGAAGCATCACAAATTGTATCACCAACTTTAGTCTCTGATAAAACTTTAATTCCGGTTGTAATAAATCCTATTTCACCTGAATTAAGTTCTTCAACGTCTTTAGGCTTAGGAGTAAAAACTCCCACTTTTTCAACAAAATACTCTTGGTTGGTTGCCATCATTTTAATTTTCATATTATTTTTGATTTTTCCATCTATTACTCTTACTAAAATAACAACACCTAAATACGTATCATACCAGCTATCTACTAATAAACATTTTAATTTTTTATTTTTTTCACCTTTTGGTCCAGGCAGAGTTTGAATAATTTGTTCTAAAATATTATCTATACCTTCTCCAGTTTTTCCAGAACAAGGAACTGCATTTGACGTATCAATACCTATGACATCTTCTATTTGTTTATTAGTTCTATCTAAATCGGACGCTGGTAAATCAATTTTATTTAAAACTGGAATAATTTCATGATTGATGTCTAAGGCTTGGTAAACGTTTGCTAATGTTTGAGCTTCAACACCCTGAGTACTATCAACAATTAATATTGATCCTTCGCAAGCGTATAAAGATCGGCTTACTTCATAACTGAAATCAACATGACCCGGTGTATCTATAATGTTTAATATATAGTTTTTACCGTCTTTAGCTTTATAGTTTAATTTAACAGTTTGTGCTTTGATGGTTATTCCCCTCTCTCTTTCAATGTCCATTGAATCAAGAACTTGAGCTTTCATTTCTCTATCTGTTAAACCACCACATCTATGTATAATTCTATCAGCAATGGTTGACTTACCATGATCAATGTGAGCAATGATTGCGAAATTTCTTATATTATCGATTTCTGTTGTCATTTAGGATCTAATTTTTGCCCCAGACTTGGTTTCAACAGTTGTAATAATTAATTTATTAATTTTTTCAAGATCACTCTCTTCCAGTGTTTTTTCAGATGATTGAATTATAACGTTTATAGCTATTGACTTTTTACCGTCTGGAATATTTTCACCTTCATAAATATCAAAGATTTTAATTGACCTTATTAAATTTTGATCAATTGATGATATGATTTCAATCAAATCCTGTGCTTTAAAGTTTTTATCAACTACAAAAGCAAAGTCTCTTTCTGATTTTTGATAGTCAGAGTACTCAAAATTAGGTTTTTGATCTCTGAGTTTCATTTTATTTTCTTTTAAATTGTCTAGATAAATCTCAAAACCTACCAAACCTTCAGTTTTTATATCAAGTTTTTTAATAATATTTGGATGTATGTCTCCAAAATAAGCAACAGGCTCAATATCATCCTTATCAAGATAGACTGAGCCAGCTTTGCCTGGGTGATAATATGAGGGAGATTTATCTCTTATAAAGAAACTTTGCCTATCATATCCAGCTTCGACTAATGTCTGAATGACATCCTTTTTTACATCAAAGACATCAACCGGTCTTTCTTTTTCATTCCAATTTAACCTTGATACTTTTCCTGATTTTATAGCTCCTATAACTGTCAATTGCTCACCTGGCTTGCTATTCTTAAAAATTGGTCCAATTTCGAAAAGCGAAATATCTTTAAATCCTCTGTCTAAATTTTTTTTTAAATAAAAAATCAAATTTGTGAAAATCGAGTTTCGTAAAACATCTAAGTCTGAACTTATTGGATTTACTATTTTTATTTCTTTTAAACTTTCTTTAAAAAGATTATTTATGTTCGAGTCTGCAAATGACCAGGTTACTGTCTCAAAATAACCTTTTGATGCAACAGATCGTTGTAGAAAGTGAAAGAGTTTCTGTTGTTTATTTAATGTATCTTTTATTTTATTTTTTTCAGGTTCTAAAGTTTCTATGTTAATGTATCCTTTTATTCTTACAATTTCTTCTACTATATCAATTGGTTGAGTTATATCAGGTCTCCATGTAGGTATTTTTAAATCTAATTCTAATTTATTCTTAGAAACCTCGAATCCTAGATCAGTTAAAATTTTTACAATCTCATTATCATCTACTTTAAAACCAGTTATTTTTTCAAATAAAGATAGGTTGAATTTAATTTTGTTTTTTTCATACTTGTCAGTTTTTTGAATATCAAAATTACTTATTTTACCACCACAAATTTCATATATTAATCCTGCAGCTTTTGACAAACCTAATTCGATCGACTCAGGATCAATTCCTCTTTCAAATCTAAATTTTGCATCAGTGTCAATATTTAATATTTTTGAAGTTTTTCTAATTGATCTAGGAATAAAATACGCAGATTCTAATAAAATATTTTTTGTATTAATTTCAGTTCCGGAACGTGTCCCTCCAATTACTCCTCCCAAACCTAAAACTCCAGATTTATCAGAAATAACACACATATCATCATTTAATTTATACTCTTTATTATCCAGTGCTTCAAAAGTTTCATCCTTTTTTGAATTTCTTACTATAATTTCTCTGTCAATTTTATCTGCATCATATGCATGAAGAGGTCTATTTAAGTCTAACATTACATAATTTGTAATATCAACAATTGCTGAAATTGGTTTTTGACCAAGTGAAATAATTTTTTCTTTCAACCATTTTGGACTTTCTTTATTTGTAACACCTGTGATTAAGCAACTACCAAATACAGTACAACCTTGATTTTTCTCTTTTGAAATTGAAACTTTGATTGTTTGAGATCCATTTTTTTTAATATTATTCCTGGAAATATTTTTTAATTTACCAGCACCAGCAGCTGCAAGATCTCTAGCTACACCTCTTACCCCTAAGCAATCAGGACGATTAGGTGTGATTGATAAATCTACAACTTTCTCCTTTTTATTTTTAAAAAAATTTTCACCTATTTTATCAGAGTACTTAGCTATTTTTAGTTCTGTGATTCCTTCACTTTCCTCTGATAAATTCAATTCTGACTCAGAACATAACATTCCATAGGAAGTAACTCCTCTAATCTTGCTGATTGTAAGTTTCATATTATTTTTTGGAATTATTGATCCTGGACCTGCGTATACAGTTAAAAGATTTTTTTTTGCATTTGGTGCTCCGCATACCACTTTAACATTGTTTTCCTGGCCAATATCAACATCACACACTCGAAGTCTATCTGCATTTGGATGCTGTTCAGCATTTATTATTTTTGCTACTTTAAAGTTGTCTAAATCAGAATTTAAGTTTTCAAAACTTTCAACTTCAAGCCCAATATCTGTTAATTTTTCAATTATACTGTTATCTTGTATTTTTGTATCAAGATGTTCTTTAAGCCAACTTATTGTAAATTTCATCTACTGAGGCCTCTATAGTTTGATGGAACATCTAATGGATCAAAACCAAAATGGTTAAGCCACCTGTAGTCAGTCTCAAAAAAAGCTCTTAAATCATTTATTCCATACTTGAGCATTCCAAGTCTATCTATCCCAATACCAAAAGCATAACCTTGGTATTTATCTGGATTTACTTTTACATTTTTAAGCACATTTGGATGTACCATGCCACAACCTAGAATTTCTAACCATTTATCTCCCTCTCCAATAACTATTTTTCCATTTTTTATTTCATAACCAATATCTACCTCTGCAGATGGCTCAGTAAAAGGAAAATGGCTTGGTCTAAATCTCATTTTGATTTTGTCCACTTCAAAAAATGATTTTATGAAATAGTTTAAGCATCCTTTTAGGTGGCCCATATTAATATCTTTATCAATGTGAAGTCCTTCGACTTGATGAAACATAGGAGAATGAGTTTGGTCACTATCAGATCTATATGTTCTGCCTGGAGCTATAATTTTAAATGGAGGCTTCCCATTTAACATTGTTCTTACTTGTACTGGTGATGTATGAGTTCTTAATAACAATTCTTTATTGTTATCTAAATAAAAAGTATCATGCATATCTCTTGCTGGATGATTGTCAGGTGTATTTAATGCAGTAAAATTATAATACTCATTCTCTATATCAGGCCCCTCTTCAACACTAAATCCAATTTCTGAAAATATTGATGATATCTCGTCAATTACTTGCGAAACAGGATGTATTTTTCCTCTAATAAATTCTCTTTCAGGTAATGTTACATCTACTTTAT
>CACJBW010000009.1 GCA_902591775.1 uncultured Pelagibacteraceae bacterium | reverse complement strand
GTTTTTCCACGATATGTAAAAATTCAACAAAACTTCCAGGCCATCCATGAAGAATAAGCAATGGATTTGGTTTGTTCCCACTACCATTTTGCTTTATAAAATGAATATTAATCCCATCTATATTAGTAGTGTAATTGTTAAATTTATTGATTATTTTTTCTTGTAACTTCCAATTAAACTTTGATGTCCAGTACTTAGAAATCTTTTTTAAATAAGCATGATTTGTTCCATGTAACCATCCATTCATCTGTTGGATGTCATTAAATGGAAATTCCCTAACTTTTTTGTAGATATTATTTAAGGTCTTTATAGAAACATTTACCTTAAATTTTTTTATCATTAATTATTATATTAACCCTTTCCTCGCCAAGGAATAGTTTTATCAATTATTTTTCTTAAAGTTATATCAAATAATAATCCTAACATTCCCATAATAAAAATTGTTATCCAAATTACTTCATATTGAAAATATTTTTTTGCAACATTTTCAACAAATCCAATACCTGTAGTTCCAGCTAAAAATTCTGCTGCTACCAAAGTTCCCCAACACATTCCAACAGCTACTCTAATTCCAGTAAGAATTTCAGGTAAAGAATTTGGAAATATAACATGTCGAAGTATTTGTCTTTTAGAAGCACCTAACGAGTGTGCAGCATGGATTTTAGAAAGTTGAGTTCCCGATGCTCCAGCTCTAGCAGATATAATCATAATTGATAAAGAAACCATAAATAATAAAAATACTTTTCCAGTATTATCAATTCCAAGGACTGAAATTATAAGTGGAGCCCAGGCTAATGGGGGTACTGGTCTATATAATTCAATCAAAGGATCAAAAAATCCTTTAGCAAATCTATTTAGTCCCATAAACAAACCTAAGGGTACACCTATAATTATTCCAAAAACTAATCCTAAAAATACTCTTAAGAACGAGTCCCAGATATGGCCATAAGGAACAGGTATCTTGAATAGTTTAAAATCACCTGTAACAACTTTTAATACTTTACCTTTAAAATTTTCTTTAACAATTCCTTCACTTGTATGAACTGGGTACTCACCTGGTAAAATATCAGCAATCCAATCTGGTAAAATAAATCCTACTATTGAACTAACATCAATCATTTCTATCCAGAGAAGAGGTATATTTTTGTATCCAACATTTGGATTAGACATTAGGATGAATTTATTTAATGTGTCTGACGGTTTGGGTAACCATCTCCCAGAACCTTGTTCTGAGCAACTTGGACCACTCGCAACAATTGTTCCAGATGGAAATAAAACAATATCAATTAATCTAAGACCAGCTTGTTCATTTTCCTGAAGGTCATCAAATTCAATAATCGCCTTTTGCATTTCATTTAGTGCATTTGGTGGATAAATGCTTGCAAATTCAATTCTTCTTGCAATTTTGACTATATTTTTAGCGTAATCTGAGGCAATTTCTTCATTATCATCTAAACTTTTTCTATAAGCCTTAACTTCATCTTTCAGTCCTTTAATTGAACTTTTGAATTGTGGATTGTGATTTCTTAATTTAAAAAATTTATCATTAATTTTTTTTAGTTCCTCTGCAGCAGCTTGAAATTTTAATCCTTTTGAGGTTTCTGCAACAAATGGAACTTCAATAGTGTTTTCTATAGTACCAGTTCCTGATCTAACTGTTATTATGCCCCAGTTACCTTGTTCAGATATTGCTTTTAACCGTTCACTTTTTTCAACTTCTGTTTCAAATGGATAATCTTCTTTTTTAAAATTTGAACTTAATTCTTTAATCTCATTTGTCATTTCACTTATTTTAATTTTAGTATCCATTTCAATTAAATCCTCATTAGTTAATAGAGGAATTAATTTTTTTGTTTTATTTATATATCCAACCAAAATTGTTTTTTGTTCATTACTAAGATCTTTAGAATTTTGTATTTCAGCTGTTATTTTTTGAAGGTTTTTATTTTCAATCTTTATGATCGATGTACTTTTAAACTCTCTTTCTTCTATAGGAAATTGATATTTTAATCCTAACAGTGATTCATTTATTTTAGCAACTTGGCATAATTCGTTTGCTGATTTTGGATAAAAACCTTTTGCTATGTCCCAAGAGTAATAAAGCCATACTAGTAGTATTGCAGCACTTCCAACAATAACCCAATGAGTTCCACCTTTAGCTCTTTCAGGATTTCCAAATACTGCATCAACCTTCTCAGTTTGTATTAGTCTTCTACCGTACATAATGCATCCAATTATGGATACAAATATAAGTATGGTTATTATTTGCGTTAACATTTAATTTTCTTTCCCCATAATTTCTTCTTCCATATTCCAAATCATGGATAAAATTTCTTCACGTTTAGATGAAAATTCTTTATTTTTTTTTATTTCTCTTAAATCTTGCTTTAAACCCATTTCTGCAAAAGGTAGATTGTATTCTTTATGTATCCTTCCTGGTCTTGGTGCCATTACATATAGTCTTTCACCAAGTAATAAGGCTTCCTCAACAGAATGAGTAATTAAGATAATAGTTTTTCCTGTTTCTTTCCAAATTTTAAGAACCAAAGATTGCATCTTTTCTCTAGTTAATGCATCTAATGCGCCTAAAGGTTCGTCCATCAATATTAAATCAGGGTCATTTATTAGACATCTAGCAAGTGCCACCCTTTGCTGCATTCCACCTGATAATTGATAGGTAGGAGTATTACCAAATCCTTTTAAGCCAACAATTTCTAGCCATTCATCAACTCTTTTAGCAGTTTTTATTGGATCTTCTTTTTTCATTCTAAGTCCAAAATCAACATTTTCAGAGACTGTTAACCACTCAAATAAAGCCCCTTGTTGAAAAACCATTCCTCTTTCAACTCCTGGACCATTAATTTCATTGCCAGCCAAAATAATAGAGCCTGAGGTGGGTCTCAAAAAACCTGCAGCAATATTTAAAAGAGTTGTTTTTCCACATCCTGAAGGACCAAGAACAGTGAGAAGTTCTCCTTTTTTTAAAGTAAAATTTACATCCTTTAATGCGTGAACAGTTTCTCCTTTGGGAGTTTTAAAAATCATATTTAGATCTTTGGAAACTAAGTCACTCATAGAAATAACTTTATATAAAACTAATGTTAAAAAAAATAGGCGCTAAATATTTAGCGCCTATTAAATTTGTTTTACTCTTTATATATTATAAAGGTAAAAAACTAGTATCAACGGCACCGCCTGGTGTTCCCATACCTTTTAGGAAACCATCAAGATTACCGCTCTCCATTGACTGTTTAGTCTCTTCTGGAGTAAGAAATTTAAATCCACTTAAAGTTTCTTTCATATCAGCAACTTTCATTTCTGAAGCTTTTGACATTGCGTTCATATCACTTTTACCAGATCTATATCTGTCATTTGCTTCATGAGTTACTTCTATAAAAGTTCTAAGCATACCTGGATTTTCTTTCATAAATTTGTCAGTTACAGATGTAATATCTATTCCTAAGATACCTGCATCTCTTGCTTCTTGTACTGTTAAAAGTCTAGAACCAACTGCAACTGCAGCTTTGATAGAATTTCCACCAAATAAACATGCCATTACAACATCACCACTTACCAATGCAGCAGCACCTTCCTCTGGATCCATTTGAATTATATCCATTTTACTTCTATCAGCCCCAATAACTTTCATACTTTCATCAAATACATACTCAGCCATAGTTCCAAGAGGAACAGCAACTTTTTTACCCTCTAGTTCAGAACCATTTGCTTTTGTAATTCCAGAAGCGTTTGATGTAACACAAGTAGTACCACCCATTCCATATTCCATTGCAATATCAACTAATTTGATAGGTGCATTAGATTTTACAGCATTAATAAAAGGTACTAAACCTTGAGAATAAGAAATATCAATATCCCCAGCTAGCATTGCATCAGTCATAGCTCCACCATTAGTGAAGTTAGTCCATTTTACTGGAACTCCTAGAGCTTTAGCAAAATTCTTTTTTTGCATGTCCTCTAAATTTGGACTTGGCCATTCTAGAAAGTATGCGACTCTTACTTCATTTGCTGCAGCATTTGCAGCTGTAATTGACAAGTTAAGAGCGAATATACTTCCTAAAATAAAGCTAATTAGTTTCTTCATTTTATCTCCTTAATTAAATTTAATTAATCGTATTTAAGTTTAATTTTAGATGTATGTAAACGTATTTTGTAAGCACATTAATCACAGGTGGTTTAAAGATGTCTAAAATGGGTTCAACTTCAAGTTGTATTTGATGTAACCTAATGACATACTTATAATGCAGAGAAATTATTTTCTATTTTTTTATTTTAGTCTATGAAAGAGTAATAATAACATTAAAAAATTTTTATGAGTTCAGAAAAGCCACAAATACCAAATTCCTTAAATGAACATTGGATGCCATTCTCTTCAAATAGAGATTTTAAAGCAAACCCTAGATTAATTGTTGAGGCAAAAGGTGTTTATTTAAAAAATCACCAAGGTAAGACACAGATCGATGCAAGTTCTGGATTATTTTGTAATCCATTGGGACATGGTAGAGAAGAAATAATTGAGGCAATTACAAAACAATTAAGAACAGTAGACTACGCTCAACCATTTCAACAAGGCTTTGGTGGATCATTTGAATTAGCAACAAGAATTTCAAAACATACACCAGGAAATTTAAATAGAATTTTTTATACTATTTGTGGATCAACTGCAGTTGAAACAGCAATAAAAATTTCAGTAGCTTATCATAAAGCTAGAGGTGAAGGAGAACGATTTAGATTTGTAGGAAGAGAAAGAGCTTACCACGGTATGAATATCGGAGCAACCTCAGTTGGTGGAATGATCAACAATGTTAAAACATTTGCCAGTGTATTAATGCCGGGGGTTGTTCATATGAGACATACACATTTACCAGAACATAAATTTATATCAGGTCAACCAGAAACAGGAGTTGAAATTGCTGAAGATTTAGAAAGAATTTGTACAAACTTTGGATCAGAAAATATCGCGGCATGTATTGTAGAACCAATTGCAGGATCTACAGGAACTCTAGTCCCACCAAAAGGATATTTACAAAGACTAAGAGAAATTTGTGATAAGCATGGCATATTATTAATTTTTGATGAAGTTATAACTGGATGGGGAAGAACGGGCTCTCCATTTGCATCACAAGAATACGGAGTTACACCTGACATTATAACTATGGCAAAAGCTACAACAAATGGAATAAGTCCTTTGGGTGCAGTTGCATGCAAAGAAGAAATCTATGATACGGTAATGGATGGATCACCAAAAGGCTCTATAGAATTATTTCATGGTTACACATATTCAGGAATACCAGTTTCTGTTGCAGCAGGATTAGCTGTTCAAGATATATTTGAAAAAGAGGATATATTTAATAGAGCTAAAAATTTAGCACCATATTTCCAAGATGGTTTGATGTCTTTAAAAGATATAGATGTTGTTGATAATATAAGAGGTTACGGAATGATGGGTGGAATTGATATTAAAATGGATAAAAAACCAGGAGCAGCAGGATTTACATGCTTTAAACATTGTTATGATGCTGGAGTGAATTTTAAAGCAACAGGGGATTGCTTAATTATTGCACCAATGTTTATTTGTGAAAAAAAACATATCGATGAAATAATAGATAAATTAAGAACAGGGATTACAAATTACTCTAAAAGCAAAAAAAATTAATTCACTTATATGAAAATAGGTGTTCCAAAAGAAATAAAGTCTCAAGAAAATAGAATTGGCCTTACTCCTGAGAGTGTTAAAATATTAACATCAAACGGTAATGATGTAATGGTTGAAAATAATGGTGGTTTTGAAGCTGGATTTTATAATGAACAATATAAATCTGCTGGCGCAAAAATTGTAGACAAAGCAGAAGACATTTTTAATGACTCTGAAATAATTGTAAAAGTAAAAGAGCCTCAATCAAGTGAAGTAAAAATGATTAAAGAAAACCAAATTGTTTTTACATATTTACACTTAGCGGCTGCAAAAGAACTTACAAAAGGCTTGGTAGACTCTAAATCAGTTTGTATTGCTTACGAAACTGTAACTGACAACAATGGTAGATTACCTTTGTTAGCTCCAATGAGTGCAGTTGCTGGAAGAATGTCAGTTCAAGCAGGCGCACATTGCCTTGAAAAAAACCAAAAAGGGAGAGGACTTCTTTTAGGAGGGGCGCCTGGTGTTGATCCTGGAAATGTGGTTATTTTAGGTGGTGGAGTTGTAGGTGAAAATGCAGCAATTATTGCTACAGGCATGAAAGCAAAAGTTCACATAGTAGACAAATCTGAAAAAAGACTGAATGAATTATCCAAAAAATTTGGTGATCTTATAATACCAAAATTAAGCAATGAAACTGATTTAGAAAAATTAATTTCAGAATGTGATTTGTTGGTAGGAGGTGTTTTAATACCAGGCGCAGAAGCACCAAAACTTGTCACAAAAAAAATGCTTAAAAATATGAAAAGAGGATCAGTAATAGTTGATGTAGCAATTGATCAAGGAGGATGCGTTGAAACAAGTAAACCGACCACATTCGCTGAACCAACATACATTGTAGATGATATTGTTCATTATTGTGTAGCAAATATGCCCGGTGGTGTACCTAGAACTTCAACCATAGCATTAAACAAGGCTACGCTTCCCTTTTTAAACAAATTAGCTAGCGATGGTTATTACAAAGCTTTAAAAGACGATCCAAATTTCTTAGCTGGCTTAAATGTCCATAAGGGTGAAGTAACATACAAAGCAGTTGCAGATGTCTTTGGATATGATTATTTAACCGCAAGAGATGCATTAAATTAATTAAGAATTTTTTTTATTTTTTTTTCAATATTACCACTTATAATTATAATTCCCTTTTCATTAGGATGCATTCCATCGTCTAAATTTAATTCAGGATTTAAAGCAACTCCATCAAGCAAAAAAGGAATTAAATTTAAGTCATATTTATCAGATAGTTTTTTATAAATTTTATCAAATTTATTTTTATAATCTTTTCCGTGACTATCTGGTGCTACCATTCCTGCTAAAATTATTTGAATTTTTTTGTTTAATATCTTTCTTATAGTTTTCTCCAAATTTTTCTCAGTTTCATTTGGACTAATACCACGCAACATATCATTTGCACCAAGACTAATTAAAATTAAATCGATATTTTTTTCGGCAATTGTCCATTCTATTCTGTTTAAACCGCCTGCAGATGTATCACCTGATACACTTGCATTGATTACCTTAACTTTTAAACCATTTTTATTTAAATTATTCTCAAGCACTGAAGATAGATGATATTTTTTATCTAAACCATATCCCGCCATTAGACTATCACCGAATAAGACAACTTTGTAATCGGCTTTAGCTACAAATCCTGTTATTAATAAAATAAATATTTTAATAATTAATTTTTTTATCATGAAAAAACTTTTAAAATTATCTAATGTTAGTTTAAATTATACCATAGATAACAACTCTATAAATATTTTAAAAAATATTAGTTTTGAAGTAGATTATAAAGAAACTATTTCAATAGTTGGAGAAAGTGGTTCAGGTAAAACAAGTTTAATCATGTTAATTGGAGGACTCGAAAAGATCTCAGCAGGAAATATTTTTTTTAAGGATTCAGAAATATCCAATATTACTGAGGATGAAATTTCTGAAATAAGAAGAAAAAACATTGGAATAGTTTTTCAATCATTTTATTTGATACCAAATTACACCGCGCTAGAAAATGTGAGCCTATCTCTAGAAATAAATAAACTTGATAATGCAACACAAAAAGCAAAAGAAATTTTAGATAGATTTGGATTGAGTAATAGATTTAACAATCTTCCTAGTCAACTATCAGGAGGCGAACAACAGAGAGTAGCTATTGCAAGATCTGTTGTAATGAAACCAGAGCTTATTTTAGCCGATGAGCCAACTGGCAATTTAGATAGTGAAAATACAGAGAATATTTCTAATTTACTTTTTAATTATATAAAAGATGAAAACGCTAGCTTAATAATGGTCACTCACGACAATAATTTAGCTAATTTAACTAAAAGAAAAATAACTATTAAAGATGGAGTGATTAGTGAAAATCAATGATTTAAGTCTTTATTCTAAATATGCATTTCGTGATTTAATTAGAAGTTATTCGAAAATTACAAGTATAATAATAACTTTATTAATTAGTCTATTTATACTTAGTGCTATCTTAACCATCGAAGACAGTTTAGAGAATGAACTTAACGAAAATTCAAAAGTTCTTTTAGGAGGAGATTTAGAAATTGATTATAATAACAGAGAAGGAGATAGGAATTTAATAAAACAGGTTAAAAATATTTCAACAGTATCTCAAATAGTTGAATTCAGCACGATGATTTCAACTATTGAAAAAAAACAGAATAAGACGTCATTTACTAGAATAAAAGCGATAGATCAAAATTACCCATTGTATGGAGATGTAATTTTTGAACCAGTTGGGTCATTAAAAAAATTAAATGAAATCGACAATACTATTCTAGTAAATGAAAATATTTTTAAAAATTTGAACCTTAATATTAATGATATTGTAAAAGTACAGAATATAAAATTTAAAGTTATTGGTGTTGTAAAAGTTCTACCAGATATTGGTGGAGCATTCGTATTTGGTGATTTTGCATTAACAGGAAAAAAAACATTAGATAAACTAGAATTAAATACATTAGGAAGTTTCTTAAATTATGAATACAAAATTAAATTTGATGATTATAAAAATAAGGATAAAAAAATAAATGAAATTAAAAAAATTTTTAAAAATAATGATAAGGTAAAAATACGATATCCAGAGAATTCTGCAGGAGGCATAAAAAGAATTATTGATAATTTTTCACAATTTTTGTCACTAGTTTCAATAAGTGCTATGTTAATTGCTGGTATAGGAATTGCTAATACTCTTCTTTCTTTTATCAATCAAAAGAATTCATCAATCGCTGTTCAAAAAGCAATTGGAATTAATTCAGGAAATATTAAAACTATTTATTATTTGCAGCTGCTAATTAGTTTAATATTTATTTCTTTAGTTGCTTATGGACTTAGTTTTTTCTTGGTCCCAGTTGTTGATAAATATATATCAGATGAACTTGGATTAAATATTCAGGCATCATTTTCTTTAACAAATTTATTCATTGTTTTTTTGGTTGGATTGTTAGTTATTATAATATTTTCAATCCCAACTGTTAATTCAATTGATCAAATTAAAGCTTCTAGTTTATTTAGAAATGTTTTTCAAAGTTTGCAGTTTAAATACTCAAAATTATCAATTAGCTTAAGTTTGTTACTGCTTACCATTTTAATCAGCTTGTTTGCTTTTAGGTCTTCGATACCTACTTATAGTTTGATATATTTTGCTTCGTTCTTTGTATGTCTAGCCGTCTTTTTTTATGTTTCCCGTTTTATAATATTATTATTGAGGAACAATCTATTTAATTTTGGTATTTCATCAAAAATAGCAATTAAAAATATTACACAATCAAAAAGTATTACACCCATAACTGTGATGTCACTTGGACTAGGTATGACATTGTTACTTACGCTAGCATTCGTAGGCTCTAATTTTAAAAGAGAAATAGCTAAATCAATTCCAGAAATTGCTCCAGACTATTTTTTTTTAGGGATCCAAAATAATCAAAAAAATTTGTTTAAAAAAATAATTATTGATTCTGATAAAGAGGCAGTCATGGAAATCGTTCCTATGGTATCAGCAGGTCTTGTAAAAATTAATGGAATAGATCCAAATACATATATTTCAAATTCTAATGATAGTTATTGGGTAATCATGAATGATAGAAGAGTTTCATGGGTTAATAAAATTCCAAAAGATAATCCTATTTTAGAAGGCAGTTGGTGGGATACTTCAAAACCAAATAAGTTACAAATATCACTGGATAGTAAAGTTGCAAAAGACTTTGGAGTAAGTATAGGTGACAAATTTACACTTAGAATTTATGGAAGAGAAATTGAAGGAGAAGTAGTAAATTTTAGATTGGTTAACTATCAAGATTTAAGTATCAATTTTGCAATGTTACTAAATCCACAATTCGCGGAAAATATTCCACACGAATATCTCTCTACAATAAAGTTTAAAAATATTAAAAGCTTTAATGAAGTTAATTTCTTAGATAAATTTCCAAGTGTATCGATAATAAAAATTTCAGATTATTTGTCAAAAGTTACCGATGTTCTAAATAAAGTTTTTATAGCAGTCAGCATAATATCAGCTGTAACAGTTATTATTGGCTTAGTTGTAATCTCAAGCGCGATAATTGTTCAAGGAAAAATTAAAATTTTTCAAAATCTGGTTTTTAAAATTTTAGGTTTTTCTAAGAAGGAAATTATTATGTCTTCAATTATTGAATTTATAATTTCTTTTTTGTCTATTATATTTTTTTCAACTATTTTTGCAGTATTAGCATCAAAGTTTATCATAGAAAATATTTTTCAACTTAAATGGTTATTTGAAATAAATATATTTTTCTATGTTACTATTGGAGTTGGTGTAGCAACACTTGCTCTAATTATAATTACAAACTTTAGGTATCTAAGTCCAAAAGTATATCCACTTGTAAGAAATGAGTAAGTTTAAATAATTTTATTAACTTTTTATTGAAGTTTTTAAAGCTTGGTAAATTAAATCTTCTGTAGTTTCTCCTATACTTCTATAAACTTCTTTATCACCCTTAAAAATCAATAGAGTGGTTTGATATAGTACATTAAATGAGTCAGCTATATCTCTATTTGTTACATCGAATGAAAAATATTCAATGTTATCAAATTTAATATCAGATAATTCACCTTCTTTTTTTGCTGTTTGTAAAACTTTCATCTGATTTGCACATGATCCACAGTACTCTATCCAAGAACTAATAACTATAACCTTTCCTTCAGACTGAGCTTTCTCAAATAGTGCTTTATCAAATGTAGTCCTCTTTTCCATTGCGTTTGCACTAAATGCAAACAAACAAAGTATAAAGATAATTAATTTTTTCATAGTTCGTTAATTTTATATGATTAAATCAATAGATGAACATAGATTATAGTGACACATGTAAGCTTAAATTTATTAAGTAAAGGAAAATTTGTTTTTCTAGGCTTCTAGTTAGCGAAGCCTAGTATTATAATTAACTTATAATAAGAGAGAGTATTAACTTAAAATATATTAATATATTAATTTGATACAGCGTTACTTATGAATATTAGCTATGTGTAATCTGTATATATGTTTAAAAATGACACTTTACTTATTTAGACTATGGCTTAAATTACCTAGAGGGGTGCCATATAGGCTGAGATATACCCGTTGAACCTGTCCGGTAATTCAGAAAGGGAATAATGGATAACATAAATATATTAAATCAATTATCTGCAATATTATTAACTTTAACTATAAGTATAATTTTTGTCATAATCGGACTTCTCTATTCAAAAAAATATCAAGGACTTAACAATTATTTAGTAGCAAGTCGATCAGTAGGTACTTTTTCTTTAACAACCAGTTTAGTTGCATCTGCATTAGGAGCATGGATATTATTTGGCCCTGCATCAGCGGCAACATGGGGAGGAATAGGGGCTGTTATCGGATATTCTCTAGGTACTGCATTTCCTCTTTTTATCTTAACTTATTTGGGAAAAAAATTTAGAGATAATTATCCAAAAGGGAAATCTTTAATTGAAGTTGTAAGATCTAGATTTGGCTCACAATTATTTAAACTGATTTTGTTTTTATCTATTTTTTATATGTCGATTTTTTTAATAGCAGAGGTTACTGCGGTTTCAATTTTAATAAATTATATTTCAGGAACAGACTTATGGATTACAGCTTCAATCGTGATCATAAGCTCACTCATATATACTTTGTACGGAGGGTTAAGAGCTTCAATTTTTACAGATAATATTCAATTCATACTATTTGGTCTGTTATTGTTAATATCATTTTCATATTTAATCTCTTTTAACTCAAATGAGTTTAGTTTCGAATTTATAAAACAGAACAAACCAAATTTACTAAGCCCAGGTTACTTGCCAAATTTCACTGCTGGCTTAACTTTTTTTATAGCTGTAGCGGCAACCAATCTTTTTCATCAAGGTAATTGGCAAAGAGTTTATGCTGCTAAAGATAATAGAGTTTTAAAGAATAGTTTAATTGTCTCATTTTTAATAATCATACCAATAGTATTTATGATGGGTTTTTCAGGATTAATTGCAACTTCTCAAAACTCTAATGTTATTCCTGATCTTGCATTTTTTTCTTTATTGCTGAAAGATAATGCTATTTATCTATCAGTTATAATAATAGTTTTAGCAATTTCTTTAACAGTAAGCAGTATAGATACTTTAGTAAACGCTATTTCAAGCCTAATAATTGTAGATGGGAATAAAGTCTTAAAATCTAAAGGTGATTACTTAAAACTTTCAAAGCAAATAATAATATTAATCTCTATAATTTCATTTTTTGTAGCATCAAAAGGGTTGAGTATTTTATATTTATTTTTATTGGCTGATTTATTTTGTTGCGCAGCAGTACTAAGTGTATTTTTTGGTTTTTATTCTAAAACATTTGATGAAAAAAATGCATATGTATCAATTTTAGTTGGCTTGATCGGAGGAATTCTTTTATTTCCAAGTCCAGACTTTTCAAAATCAATTTTGGTTGGAATAATACTGCCAATAGATTTTTTACCGGCATTTGTCTCTCAATCCTTACTGTTTTGCTCTTTTGTAGTTGCAACATTTTTACCCGTTTTAACTTGGAAACTTAAGTAAACCATTATTTACATCTTGTTAATTTAAATATATTATAAATCATCTATGAGTTTTATTTTGCCATTTATAATATTAATTGTTGTAGTTGTATTTATTCATGAGTATGGACATTACTATTTTGCAAAAAAATATGGTGTTGGAGTAACAGATTTTTCAATTGGTTTTGGTAAGGAATTATTCGGTTGGAATGATAAATCTGGAACAAGATGGAAGATTTGTTGGATTCCCTTAGGAGGCTATGTTAAATTTTTTGGAGATAGAAATGTTTTTTCTCAGGCTGATCAAGAGGAACTATTAAAGAAATATAATAAAGAAGACCAAGAAAAGCTATTTGTAATTAAACCACTTTACCAAAGATCTTTAATTGTTGCAGGTGGTCCAATAGCAAATTTTGTTTTAGCAATATTCATTTTTTTATTCATATACATGTTTGCTGGTAAAGATTTTACTCCAGCAGTTATTGATGAGGTTCAAAAAGATAGTCCAGCAGAGGTAGCTGGGATGCAAAAAAATGACATAATTCTTGAAATTGATAACAATAAAGTTGAGAGCATTCTGGATGTTTCTAAACTGATTTTAATGTCAACCTCTGATATAGTTGATTTTAAAATTTCTAGATATGATAAAGAAGTATTATTGAAGGTTAAACCGAAAATTGTTGCTGGTGTCGATAATTTAGGAAATAAAATCAACAAAAGAATAGTAGGTATTAAACTTAGTCCTTACAATAATGAAATTAATCATAAACGATTAGGACCAGCAAATGCATTAATTGAGTCTGTTAAAGAAGTATATTTTGTAACTACTTCATCTCTTAAATATATGGGTTCAATGATTACTGGCTCTGGAGATAGCTCACAGTTAGGTGGGCCAATTAGAATAGCAAAAATTTCAGGACAAGTAGCAGAATTTGGAATATTGCCATTTATTAGTATGATGGCCTATATATCGATAAGTTTAGGCTTAATTAACCTTTTTCCAATACCACTTTTAGATGGGGGCCATTTAATGTTTTATGCATTTGAAAAGGTTTTAGGAAAGCCATTAAGTCAAAAAACACAGGAAGGTTTTTTTCGAATCGGAATGTTTTTATTGTTAACTTTAATGTTTTTTGCAACATTCAATGACCTTAAAGATTTAGGCTTATTTTAAAGGGATTTTATAACGTTAAAAAAGCTTTATAAATCAGTACTTTTTTATATCTACATGTTGTGGTTAATTAATTTTGAAACACAAAAAAAAAGCTTGAATTATCAATGATTTTGTTAAGTATAGAAATATAACCTTTAAAACCGGAGCTAAAATGAACAAAAAACAACTTATAGCAAAATTAGCAGGGTCATTAAATCAAAGTAAAGCTGATGCTGAGCGTACATTTGATACGATTACCAACACTATTTTGGACGCTTTAAAAGGCGACGATAATGTTAAAATTGCTGGTTTTGGAACATATAAAGTGGCTAAAAGAAAAGCTCGAATTGGTCGAAATCCAAGAACTGGAGAACAAATCCAAATCGCTGCTTCTCAAAAGGTAAAGTTTTTACCTGCAAAAGCGCTTAAAGAAGTTTTCAATAAATAAACTTTTAAAACAGCCTTTATTAAAGATTAGAATTTAATAAGGGCTGTTTTTTTATACAAGTATATAGTGTCCTACATGCAAATACTGCATATCTCTTTTAAATAACAATCAATAGTTTTTAGTTTTATTAAATTTATAACAACACCTTTAATTAAACGGAGGTGAAATGGTTAAACTTTTAAAAAAACTGGCTGGTCCATTAGTAAGTATATTTTTCTTACTAAATATGACTAGTGCAGGTTATGCTGAAACTACAGTTTCAGCTGAAGTTGGTTTCATATTCAATACATTTCTTTTCTTGGTCTGTGGTTTCTTAGTAATGTTTATGGCAGCAGGTTTTGCCATGCTCGAATCAGGGATGGTAACATCAAAAAGTGTATCAGTAATATGTGCCAAAAATATTGGATTATTTTCAATAGCTGGAATTATGTTCTGGATGGTTGGATATAATTTAGCATACGGAATTCCAGAAGGTGGATACATTGGAAGCTTTACTCCATGGTCTGATGCAAGTGCAGTTGATACTGGCTATGCAGATGGATCTGATTGGTATTTCCAAATGGTTTTCTGTGCAACAACAGTTTCAATTGTATCTGGAACATTAGCTGAAAGAATTAAATTATGGCCGTTCTTTTTATTTGCGGCAATTCTATCAGGAATTATCTATCCAATCGTAATGGGTTGGCAGTGGGGTGGTGGCTGGTTAGCAGCTGCAGGTTTCTCTGACTTTGCTGGCTCAACACTTGTTCACTCAACTGGAGGTGCAGCAGCATTAGCTGGGGCAATTCTTTTAGGAGCTAGAACTGGTAGATTTGATAAATCTGGAGCAGCTAAACCTATGAAGCCATTTGCGGCGTCATCAGTGCCATTAGTAACACTTGGTGTATTTATTTTATGGCTAGGTTGGTTTGGATTTAATGGTGGATCACAATTAGCAATGGGAACATTTGATGATGCAGTAGCAGTTTCAAATATTTTCATTAATACTAACTTAGCAGCTTGTGGTGGTGTATTAGCAGCTGGTGCAATCACAAGATTAATGTCAGGTAAAACCGATGTTATCCAAATGTTAAACGGAGCAATTGGTGGTCTTGTAGCAATTACAGCTGAACCATTGATGCCTTCACCGCTAGCAGCAATTCTTATAGGTGCGATCGGTGGAATAATAGTTGTATTCGGAACTAAATTATTATTCTCACTAAAAATCGATGATGTAGTAGGAGCAGTACCTGCTCACTTGTTCGCTGGAATTTGGGGAACTTTAGCAGTTCCACTAACGAACGGTGATGCATCATTCGGAGCGCAGCTTCTAGGAGTAATTTCAATCAATGCATTTGTATTTGTAGTTTCTCTAATAGTATGGGGAATTATGAAGGGTACAATGGGTATTAGATTGAGCAAAGAAGCAGAAAGACTTGGTACAGATGTTACAGAGTCTGGAGTAATCGCATACGCAATAAGAGACTAAAGAATAACTATCTCTCTCTATAGTTGACAAAAGGCCCCTTAACTGGGGCCTTTTTTTTAGTAATTTTTTATGAAGTCTAAAACCTCTGCAGCATGGCCCACTGCCTTAACGTTTCTCCATTCCTTAATAATTTTATTTTTCTCAATAATAAAAGTACTTCTTACTGTACCCATAAATTCTCGACCCATAAATTTCTTTTTGGCCCAAGCTTTATAAGCTTTTAAGGAAGTTTTATCTTCGTCTGCCAATAGTTCAAATTTTAATTTAAGTTTTTTACTCCATTTTTCATGACTTTCTAAACTATCTTTGGAAATTCCAAAAATTTTGCATCCAAGTTTCTCAAATTTACCTAAAAGTTTATTAAAATCATTTGTTTCAATTGTACATCCACTAGTATTATCTTTCGGATAGAAATAGATGATGATAAATTTTGATTTTACTTTACTTAATTCAACAGTTTTACCTGAAGTAGATGATAATTTGAAATTTGGAGCTTTCATTTAAAAACCTTTGTTTAATTTATATAGTAATATTTTTTATTTAGTGTAATAAACATTTATGATAATAAAATCAGCATCAACTTTAGTCGCAGAAGCTCTAAAGGAAATTAAAACAATATCACCCGAAGAAGCTCTAGAAAAATTAAATAAAGATACATGTAACCTTATCGATATCAGGGATGTAAGAGAATTAGAAAGATTAGGAAGAATAGAAAAGTCTTCTCACATACCAAGAGGAATGCTGGAATTTTGGATGGATCCAGATAGTCAATATTTTAAAGATGGTAAAATTGATATGAATAAGGAAATGGTTCTGTTTTGTGCTGGGGGTCTAAGATCAGCATTAGCAACAAAAACTTTACAAAGTATGGGTTTTAAAAATATTTGTCATGTAGATGGAGGTTTTGGATCAATGCAAAATTCAGGTTTTAAAGTAGTAAAGTAGTTAATCTTTTAATCCAACAAATTAATTCTTTTAGCGTAGAACATTCTTATTATCCAATAAATAACTAAACCTAAGGGACCAATAAAATAAGTTATTATTATTGGAATGAAGACTATATATCTAGACATAAATAATTTTTGACTGTCTTTCATTATCCACGCTCCACAAAATAAGTTAATTGCTAAAAAGTGTGTCCAGAACATTATCAAAAAAGCTTCAGCTTCAAAAAGATTTCCCAAGTCATACAGACCAAGGTATAACGTAAAATTATAATCAAAATCATATCCAGAAATGTAGAAATAATAACCTAGATAAACATAAACAGCCGTTAAAATTAAATATGGAAACACAGAAGTAACCAATAATCCACAAATCTTTGACTGTGGAAAAATAATCAGAATTAACCAGAAGGGGATTACACCTATATTTAACCACAAATAAATCATCTCAATGGTAAAAAAAGCTGCTATTTGTTCAATCATATTATTTTTATATTATATTAAATAAAACAATGATTCCCATAAAAAATAAAAAAAAGACTTTAGAAGTAACTGTTGATGAGATGACGAATTTTGCACTTAATTATGTAGAAAAATTTGCACCGTCTAAACAACAATTAAGAACCTATTTATTAAAAAAATATTTAACATCAAGGACCCCTAATATAAAAAAAAACGATGTTTCTAATCTTATAGATATTGTTCTTGAGGATTTAGAGAAATCAAAGTTTATAAACGATAAGTTTTATTCAGAGTCTAAAGCAAAAAGTTTAATACAAAGAGGATCATCTATAAACAAAATAAGAAATTACTTAATCAATAAAGGTGTAGGTGAAAAATATATTAAAAATACAATTAAACAAATAAAAGATAAGAATGAAGATCAGGATTTTTTTTCAGCAATAAAAATGTGTAAAAAGAAAAGAATAGGACCATCAAGACAAGAGGATAATCGACCTTTGTTTTATAAAAAGGATATAGGAGTATTAGCTCGTTCAGGTTTCGATTTTGAAGTTTCAAGAAGAGTTATGGATCTTGAAAAAGATGAATATTTAAAAATAATTAATCTTCTTTAGTTTTTTTATTTTTTTCTTCTAAATAGTATTGAATTTTATTTCTTATATAGTTTTTGACCATCACAAATACAATTAAACCAAATATTGATACAGATACAATTATAATTAAAATTATTCTTAATTGTTCGCTCATTATAAATTTTTACATCTCTTTAAAATTATACTTGGGTTTTTAAAATCTTTTTTACCATACGCAATTTCATTGCCATTAAAATCTGTTACTATTCCACCTGCGTTTTCAAGTATAGCATGCCCTGCAGCTATATCCCATTCACAGGCCCTTGGCTCAGCAACATATCCATCAAATTCTCCTGTAGCTATTACACAAAATTTAAGAGAGCTTTTCATTCGAACGTGTTGTGTAACTCCTAAATCTTTATGAATTTTTTCAATTTCAGGATTTAGTTTGTTTGAATACGAAACTACTTTTATTGAGCCTTTAGGAGTAATTTTCTGACAATCTAACTTTATAGTTTTGTTAGAAGTAATTTCGTATGATTGACCTTTTCCATAACTATAAAACATCCTTTTTTTTGCAGGCACATTAATTAAACCGGCAACAGCTTTTCCATTTAATATTAATCCAGCGTTAATAGTGAATTCCTCACCATCATTTATATAGTCGTATGTTCCGTCAATTGGATCAACTAGCCAGAAGTTTTTTAAATTATTTTTAGATTTATTGTGCGAAGTTTCCTCAGAAACAATGGGTATATCTGGCGTCAACTCTAACAATTTTTTTGTGATAATTTTATTTACTTCAAGATCACCATTGCTTACAGGGGTATTGTCCGATTTTATTTCTTTGTTTAAACCCTTTTTTCTTAGTTTTATTGAAACTTCTCCCGCCATAAGAAAAGTGTCAATTAAACCTTTAATAACACTTTTTATTTTAATTTCATCCATCATTATCAATTCTTTCGAGTTCAATATTATTTGCATTTATTACTTTTTTTCCAACATTTTGGAAATTAACAGTTACTTTGTCATTAATAATTGACTGAACTTGACCAATACCCCAACTTTTATTAGCTGGATTAATAACTTTGTCACCTGGTTCAAAATCTAAAATCATTTAATTTAACTTATAATGGAAATAAGTATAAATACCATCAAATGAATTTAGAAACTAGCTCATTAGGATTTAATAAAAAACCTTCAGAAACTACAGTAGTGGTAGCAATGTCTGGAGGCGTAGACTCATCAACTGTTGCTGGGATGATGAAACAAGAAGGTTATAATGTAATTGGAATTACTTTAAAACTTTACAATGATGGTAAAGAAGTTGCTGCTTCAAAACAGTGCTGCTCAGGACAAGATATTATGGATGCAAAAAGAGTTGCACATAAATTGGATATTGAACATAAGATTTTATATTATCAAGATAAGTTTAAACAAGGTGTTATCGATAACTTCGTTGAAAGTTATTTAAAGGGCGAAACACCAATACCATGTGTACAATGTAACCAGACAGTTAAATTTAAAGATTTATTTGAATTTTCTAAAGATTTAAATGCTGATGCGCTAATTACAGGTCATTATGTAAAAAGTTTAACTCAAAATAACTTAACTAATATGTACCAAGCAATTGATGAGAATCGAGATCAAAGTTATTTTTTATTTAATACCACAAGAGAGCAATTAAATTACATTAGATTTCCACTAGGTGGACTTCTTAAAGATAAAACAAGAGAAATTGCAAAAAATCTTAATTTGAATGTTGCTGATAAACCAGATAGTCAAGATATATGCTTTGTACCCAATGGAGATTATGCTTCTGTAATAAAAAAATTCAAACCAGAATCATACAGAAAAGGAAATATTAAAAATTTAGATGGAAAAGTTGTTGGAGTACATGATGGCATAGTCAATTTTACTATTGGTCAAAGAAAAGGAATTAAAGTTTCAAATGAAGAGCCATTTTATGTAATTAAAATTAATGCTGAGAAAAATGAAATTTACATTGGTCCAAAAGAAGAGCTGGCAAGAAGTAATATAAATTTAAAAAACATAAATTTACTAACAAATATAAATGAATTAGATAAAAATATATTGGTCAAAGTAAGATCTACTGGTAAACTTTTAGATGCAAAAGTAGATATAAAAGATAATGAAAATGTTAAAGTAAATCTTTTAAAACCAGAATACGGAATATCTCCTGGTCAAGCTTGTGTATTTTACAAAAAAGACCAATTTGGTCACAAAGTTCTAGGTGGTGGTTGGATTAAAGATTAAATTTTCTATTTCTTTTTATTTTTTTTTCTTGCTCTTCTCTTTTTAGAGCCCATTTTTCTACGGCCTCTATGTTTTTTTGGATATCCCATAATCTCCTTAGTTTTACTATTTTATTGACTTATTTGGTGGATATAGCATTGTCCTAAGCACATATCAAATTTTTTATGGATTATTCCTTTAAAACTTTTTTAAAGCATACAGCTAAAGATTTTCACAACCATTCTGTCAATCCACCAGTTGTAAGGGCATCCACAATTATTTTTAAATCAATGCAAGATTTAAGAAAGATGCAAAGAATGGCTTTAAAAAAACCATTAGGTGGACATTATGATTACGGTAGAAAAGGCACATCAACTACTTTCATATTACAAAAAATTCTTACCAAACTGGAGGAATCATATAATGTATTTTTAACTCCAACTGGATTTGGATCGGTGTTTCTATCAATATTTAGTTTAACAAGACCTGGAGATGAGATAATAATTTCAGATCCACTTTACAATCCAACTAGAAATTTAAGTGAAAATTATCTTAAAGAATTTGGAATTAAAACAAAATTTTATAACCCTCATGATTTAAAGTCTCTAGAAAAAAGCATAACAAGTAAAACTAAACTAATTTACGTTGAGTGCCCTGGAAGTAATACTTTCGAATTCCAAGATCTAAAAAAAGTTATTTCTATTGCAAAAAAAAATAAAATATTTACTGCAATAGATAATACCTGGGCAACACCATATTTTTTTAAACCTATTAAATTGGGTTTTGATATGTCAATAGTATCAGCAACAAAATATTATTCAGGACATTCCGATGTGATGGGTGGAAGTTTAGCTGTTAACAAAAAAGTATATAAACAAGTCAAAAAAGCAGACGATGTTTTGGGTTTAAGATTAGGTCCTGATGATGCTTATTTAATAACAAGAGGCTTAAGAACTTTAGATATTAGATTAGATAAACATGAGTCTAATGCTAAAGAAGTCTGTAAATTTCTTTCTAAAAGCAAAAAAGTAAAACTTTTGTATCCTTATAAAAAAAACTCTTTCAATTTTAGAATGTGGAAAAAATACTACTCTGGCTCATCAGGTCTTATGGGATTAATTATAAGATCTAAAAGCAGAAAATCTGTTTTGAAATTTGTAAATTCATTAAAATTATTTGGTCATGGTTATAGTTGGGGTGGGTTTGAAAGTTTAGCATTGCTGCAAAGTGATATTGAGATGGGTGATAGAAAATTCCTAAATTTAGATAAAAATGAACACTTGGTAAGATTACATATAGGACTAGAAGACCCAAAAGATTTAATTGCAGATATTAGAAAAAGCCTTATGCTCGTTAAATGAGCAAAGAAAAATTTTTCACTAGTAAAAAGGCACTGGTTACCCTTATTGCAGCTTCATTAACAGTTATTTTTGCAATGGGTATAAGGCAAACATTCGGCTTATTTTTTTTTGATTTTAATACAGATCTGAATATTTCTATCTCACATTTTGGTTTTGTAATAGGTTTACAGCTTTTAATGTGGGGAATCTTCAGTCCAGTTTTTGGTTTTATAACTGATAAATATGGAGGTGCAACAGCTATCTTTGTGGGTTTTTTATTTTTTTTATCAGGACTATTACTTTTCTACACAGGACTTAATACTGGACACTACTTTACTCTAACGATTGGAATATTGATTGGTATAGGATTAGGTGGTACTGCTATTAGTATCCCAGTATCAGTTGTTGCTAAACATTTTCCTGCTTCTAATAGAACAATAGCAACAGGTATTGTTACATGTGCAGGATCATTTGGTTTTTTTGTTTCACCTTTGTTGGTTAGATACTCATTAATTGAAATGGGGTGGGAAATTACAATTTTATATTTTTGTTTTCTATTAGGAATTGGATTAATTGTTGCTCTATTTGTAAATACACCAAAAATTTCAGTTGGAAGTAGTAATTTAGATAACAATCAAACAGCATCAGAAGCTTTAAGAGAGGCTTTTGGAAATAAAAGTTTCATATTTTTAACTCTTGGTTTTTTTGTTTGTGGTTGGCATATTGCTTTAGTGGCTACGCATATCCCAACTTATATGATGGATAGAGGGCTACCCGATTGGACAGCAGCAATGATATTAGCTCTAGTTGGTGTTTTTAATATGATTGGTACAATTGGTGCAGGTTATTTATCAACTAGATTTAGCAAAAAGAAAGTTTTAAGTGCAATTTATTTTTTAAGAGGTGTATCATTAATTTATTTTATATTTTTACCTCCAAGCGTATTTAATTGTATAGTATTTGGAGTAACATTTGGGCTTCTGTGGCTTTCAACTGTACCCCCAACTAATGGAATAGTGGGGCACATATTTGGAACAAAACATCTAGGTCTTTTATATGGTATTGTATTTGTCAGTCATCAGGTAGGATCTTTTCTAGGAGCATATCTAGGTGGAGTTTTTTATGAAATGCATGGTAACTTTGATTATGCTTGGTACGCATCTATCGCACTTTCTATTTTTGCTGGTGTGATACACTTACCTATAAAAGAGAAAACAATTGAACGAGTTCAGGCAGCATAAACTTAAGTTTAATAAATATTTAGAAAAACTTTATCAGTCAAATAAGCCCCTTATTATTTATAAAGTTGACGGGGGTTATAATATTTATACTGATTTTTCAAAAAAGATAACACTTAACAAAAATAATATTGCAAAATTTTTACATAGCTTTTCTTCGAAAAAATATAGAAAAGAAACCGACTTATATGTGGGATTTTTTGGCTATGAGATTTTATGTAGCCTTTTAAATTTATCTATAAAAAACCAAAAAAATTTAAAATTTCATAAGGGTATTTTTTATAAACCTGAAACTTTAATTAAAATAAGAAAAAAAATTACTATTCATTCAAATATAAAAAGAGCTCAATTCAATGAAGTCTTTCAAAAAACAAAAATTCTAAGCCCTTTTAAGCTAAATTTAGATTTTAACAAATATCAAAAAATATTTAATACATTTTCAAGAAAAATTAGAGAGGGTGAAACGTACCAAATTAAAATATGCACAAAGTACAAAAATAAATCTACAATTAATTCGGTAAATTTCTTCTGGAAACTGATGAAGATCAACTCTTCGCCTGAATCATTTATGATTAGAGATAAAGATTATTCAATAGTTAGCTGCTCTCCTGAGACTTTAATCAATCGAGTCGGTAATTTTATAAATACCAAACCTATTGCTGGTACCTTAAAAAAAAATAAATATACAACAAAATCTAAAGCTCTCAAATTCTTTAGAAATAACATCAAAGAAACTAAAGAACATAATATGATTGTTGATCTTGAGAGAAATGATTTATCTAGAATATGTAAACCAGGTACAGTAAAAATCAAAAAACAAAAATATGTAGAGGAATATAAGCACCTATATCATTACGTTACTAGCATTATTGGAAAATTAAATCAAAAAACATCTGTTATAGAAATAATTAAGTCAATGATGCCAGGTGGATCTGTAATTGGTTGTCCTAAAATAAGAACATTGGAATTACTTAATTCACAAGAAAAGGAAGATAGAAATATCTTTACTGGGAGTTTTGGGTATATAAAATTTAATGAGGATATGAGGTTTAATTTAATTATTAGATCAATTTTAAATTTTAAAAATAGATCAGAAATATCTGCAGCATCTGGAGTTGTCTTGGATAGCAATCCAAAGAAAGAATTTAATGAAAACTTTATCAAGGCAAAATCACTTTTGGAATTATTTAAATGATCTATATTATTGATCATCAAGATTCATTTACTTGGAATGTAGTTCATCAATTTTCTGAATTTGACGAAGTATATTGCTCAAATTACTTTGATATAAATAAAAAATTATTGGATAAATCCAAAACAATAGTATTTTCTCCTGGACCAGGATCACCCAAGGATTACCCAACATCTATAAAGATTTATAATAAATACAAAGGAACAAAAAAAATTATTGGTATTTGTCTTGGTTATCAATTGATCCTACACAGTGAAAATGGGAAAATTATTCAACAAAAAAATATTTATCATGGTTTTCAATCGACAGTAAAAGTTGCAAGTAATCATTCTATTTTTAAAAAAAATTCAATTTTTAAAGTTGGAAGGTATCACTCACTTAAGTTAAAAGAACCTTTTAAGGCAGAAAACTTTAATATCACAATGAGATGTACTAAATCTGATATAGCAATGGGTTTCGAAAATACTCAAGATGATGTATATGGATTTCAGTTTCACCCAGAATCTTTTTTGACAAATAATGGTAAATTACTTATTAAAAAAATCTTATCAACGTAAAAACTTTAAAGAAATTGAGTTTGATGATCTATGGAACAAGAATGGAGTTTTTACAACAATGTGGATCTATAATAAGCCACCTAAAATTCTTTTTTTTAAAACACACATTGATAATTTAATAAAATCATTAAAGGCCTATAAGATATATGATAAAGGAATAAAAAGTAAAATATTAAAATTAATAAATGAAAATATAGATAAAACAAAACCTTATAATCATTTACTTAGAGTTGCTTTAAATAAAAAAACTATTTCAATATCTCTTAGAGACAGAATCAAACTTAACAATAAATTTGGCATTAAATTAGTAAACTATGAAAGAGTGAAACCAGAATATAAAAACTTAAAATACAAAAAAATACTAGGATATCTATCTAAAATGAATACATCTAAAGAAGACATTGCTTTATGCGTAAATGGTAAAATATTTGAAACTGGAACTTCAAATTTATTGTTTGTAAAAAATAACAAAATTTATTCACCAAAAAAAAAATATTATAGAGGAACTAATTTTAAATTTTATGAAAAAAAATTTAATATAATTAAAAAAGATATTTATCTAAAAGAACTAAATCAATTTGATGAAATTTTATTAGTTGGTTCTGGCAAAGGCGTTGTTTCCACAAGTTATATTGTAAATAGCAATTGGAAGAGAAAAAAAAGCAAAATATTTAATTCAATATATAAAACTTTTGAAAAAGAGTTTAAAAAAGAAAAATATATTTATAATTAAAAAATGAGAGATCCTAATAACCCATGTCTATTTTGCAATATATCTACCAATGATTTCGAACTAGAGAATGAATTGGCCTACGCGAGCTATGATACTTACCCAGTTTCAAAGTATCATGCTTTAATTGTTCCAAAGAGACATGTTGAAAATTATTTTGAACTAAATAACAAGGAAGTTCTTGCCTGTGATGCCCTCCTAAAAAAACTTAAAAAGAAACTTGAAATTATAGATGATACAATCGAAGGATTTAATGTCGGATCTAACTCTGGCAAAACTGCAGGACAATCAATTAATCATTGTCATATTCATCTGATTCCAAGAAGATCTGGAGACGTTGACAACCCACAAGGTGGTGTAAGAAGCGTAATTGCCTCTAAACAACATTATGTGCGTAAAACCAAATAATAATTACGATTATAAGCTGTTGAAATGTCATTATATCGCGGTTGATCTATTTAAATAAGTGTACTAAAAATCTTAAGCGGAAGGAACAAATTCACAATGATATCAACTAATCCATTCTTAACACTAGCAGAGACTGTGCCACCATTTTTGATGCAATCTTTTGTTATTTTAATGGGTTTACTAATTCTAGTTGGAACAGTTATGGATATTATCCATAAAAAAAATGTGAAGTATTTCTTTAACAATGCAAAAAAAGCAAAATTATCAGCTACGAAAACCCTATCAACAGGAGAAAGAATATCTGTAATATCAAAAACTATAGCGAGCGACATTGCCACAACATCAGAACTTGGTGCAGGTAAAAGAAGAGTGGCACATGTAATGGGAATGTATGGAACTATACTTTTTTGGGTAGGCTCAGTTGTAATGATCTTTTTTTATACATCGCCTGGATCTACAACCCCAACAGTATGGCCAATTATATGGCATATTGGAGCAGCACTAACTGTATTAGGAGGATCTTGGTTTTGGTTTTTTTTAAGAGTTGATGTTTATTCTGAGGCACAACCTTGGTTTAGAGTGATTAAAGCTGACTTATTTGTTTTAGCATTAATAGCATCATCTTTATTTGGTTTGATATGGTCTTATCTTCAATCACTAAATCTTGTTGGAAGATATGATGATATGGTTTTCTTAGCATTATTTATTACAGCAAATTTGGTTTTATTTGGCGGAGTATATTGGTCAAAGTTTGCTCATATGTTTTATAAACCTGGTGCAGCAATACAAAAAAATTTAGCAGAGGCTGATGGTTCTAGAGATAATCTACCACCAGAAGCAGATGCACCTGAGCAATTTGGCTTAGGTATAAAAAGAGAAGAGCCAAAACACTATTAATATGATAAAAATTAAAAAGGAGAAAAATTAAATTATGTCAACTTTTGTATATATGACCCGTTGCGATGGCTGTGGTCACTGCGTAGATATATGTCCATCAGATATAATGCATATCGATGAAACAATAAGAAGAGCAAAGAATATTGAACCAAACTTTTGTTGGGAGTGCTATTCGTGTGTGAAGGCATGCCCTAATCATGCAATCGATGTAAGAGGTTATGCTGATTTTGCACCAATGGGACACAGCGTAAGAGTTAGACGTGAAGAAGAAAAAGGAACAATCTCATGGAAAATAAAATTTAGAAATGGAACTACAAAAGACTTTGTATCTCCAATTACAACCAAACCTTGGGGAAAGTTTATTCCAAAACTTGCTGAAGGAGATAAACCAAATCAAGGAGAGATCAACTCTCAAAGATTATATACTGAGCCAGAAGGTTTAAATATTGATGGAGAACTACCATCAGTTCCAAAAGAAACTTTCAAAAAGGGAGTTTATTATTAATGGCCAAACATAAAACACATTACGAGGATTGTGACGTTCTAGTAGTTGGAGGCGGAATGGCTGGAACAGGTGCAGCGTTTGAAGCAAGGCACTGGGGTAGAGATTTGAAAATTGTTTGTGTTGAAAAAGCAAATATAGATAGAAGCGGAGCTGTAGCCCAAGGACTATACGCAATTAATTGTTATATGGGTATGCAATGGGGTGAAAACCAACCTGAAGATCACGTTAGATATGCACGTAATGATTTAATGGGAATGGTGAGAGAAGATTTAGGTTATGACATGGCTCGTCACGTAGACTCAACAGTTCACATGTTCGATGAGTGGGGATTGCCAATGATGAAAAATGAAAAAACTGGTCGTTACTTAAGAGAAGGTAAATGGCAAATCATGATTCATGGTGAAAGCTATAAGCCGATAGTTGCAGAAGCTGCCAAGAAATCAGCTGACAAGATTTACAATAGAATAATGATCACTCATCTTTTAATGGATGAGGAAAAAGAAAATAGAGTAGGTGGAGCTGTTGGGTTCAATATGAGAACTGGAGACTTCCATGTTTTCAGAGCAAAAACAGTTATAGTTGCAGCTGGTGGAGCATCTCACATATTTAAGCCGAGAGCTGTTGGAGAAGGTATGGGGAGAACTTGGTATGCTCCTTGGAGTAACGGTTCAGCTTATGCACTTCCTATAGCAGCTGGAGCTAAAATGACACAAATGGAAAACAGAATAGTGTTATGTAGATTTAAAGATGGATATGGTCCTGTTGGGGCATATTTCCTACATTTAAAAACTTATACTCAAAATGCTAATGGAGAAAACTATGAGAAGAAATGGTATGAACAAACTAAAGAATTAGTAGGTGAATATATAGATCATCATCCAACACCAACATGTTTAAGAAATCATGCATTTATTCAAGAAACAATGGCAGGTGGAGGTCCTATTCACATGGTCACTACAGAGGCTTTCCAAGATCCACATCTAGAAACTGTAGGGTGGGAAAATTTCCTTGGAATGACAGTTGGTCAAGCTGTTGTTTGGGCGTCACAAAATATTGATCCAAAATATACAAATCCAGAACTTACTACATCTGAACCTTATGTTATGGGTTCCCACGCTACATGCTCAGGCGCATGGGTAAGTGGACCAGAAGATCTATCACCACCAGAATATTTCTGGGGTTATAATAGAATGTTAACAATTGAGGGACTTTTTGGAGCTGGAGATACTGTTGGTGGAAGTGCACATAAATTTTCATCAGGATCATTTACTGAAGGTAGACTAGCTGCAAAAGCTGCAGTAAAATATATTGAGGACCAAAAGGCTAATGATATTAAAGTTAGCGATAAACAATGTGAGGACTTTAAAACTGCTGTTTATAAACCACTTGAAAATTATACCGTTGGAAGAAATGAGATTACAGGCGGAACTGTTTCACCTAGTTATATCTCGCCAATTCAGGGACTTCAAAGACTTCAAAGAATTATGGACGAGTATGTTGGAGGAATTGCAACAAACTACATGACTAACGCAAACATGCTTAAAAAAGGTCTAGAATTACTCAAATGGCTAGAAGAGGATCTAGAAAATGTTGGAGCAGAGGACTATCATCAGCTAATGAGAGCTTGGGAGCTTAAACATAGAGCTTTAACATCTCAGTGTGTAACAGAACATACAATGTTCAGAGAAGAAACTAGATGGCCGGGCTATTATTATAGAGGTGATCATATGAAACTTGATGATGATAATTGGCACTGTCTGACAGTTTCTAGACGTGATCCTAAAACTGGTAAATTTTCAATGGAAAAAGTGCCCGTTTATCATATCGTGGATGAGAACGAGAAGAAAAAAGAAGCTTCTTAATTGAAACAAATCATAAATGGCTCTTTTAGATAAATCCGACGAGGAAATTATTAAAATTGCAGAACCTATGTGGGCTAACCTAGTTAAGTCCTCAAACATCAAAGATTATGGTGGCTTTACTCGAGATTTGTCCTCCCAAATGATGTATGGAGCTAATGAAGTTGAACTTGGAAAACAATGGGCAAATAATGAGTTGATTTCGAGTTTAGCTGAAGGATGTAAAGCAATCGGCTGTCTAAGAAGAGGTCTATACATAACAGTCTTATATAAACAGACTAGCACAAAGATCCCTGGAGACTTTTTGGGAAGACTAGTTCTCGGAGAAGAGGGAGATGAAATCAAAGTCTTCGGTGCAACAATTTTCTAAATATTTTTAAAAAATATTTGCATTTATTACAACTTGTGATATTCCGCAAGTATGTTTCAAATAATAAATCATAATTTAAAAAAACTTCCTTTATTCTTTGAAAATCAACTAAGTAAAATAATTAAATCATTTTTATATCTTTTTATCTTCTTTGCTTGGGGCATAATTCTTCTTAGTACTGCACAGAATTTTATTTAAAAAAATATTCATATTTATTGACTTTATATTCTTAGAGGAATAATTACTTTAAATGGAGTATTTTCTTCCAATTGCACAAGTCGAAATAAATTTACTTTTTATATTTGGTCTAAGTTTAGTTGTAGGAATTTTATCTGGCTTGTTTGGAGTAGGTGGAGGATTTTTGATGACACCTTTTTTAATTTTTTTAGGTGTACCTCCTATTTATGCAGTTCCCAATGAAGCTAGTAATATTTTAGGAACCTCAGTCTCTGGATCTACAACTCATTATCTTAAAGGAACACTCGATTACAAAATGGGTTTCATGATTGTCATTGGAGGAGCTGTCGGAACGATACTTGGAATTATAACTTTTTCATATTTCAAAGATATTGGAAAAATCAATGTAGTCATCTCTTTAGCTTATATGTATATCCTTGCAATTTTAGGAACCTTTATGCTTATTCAAGGTGTATCAGAAATTGATAAAGCAAGAAAAAAAATAACTGAAAAAAAAAAACTACATAAACATTATTGGATACATGGTCTTCCTTTAAGAATGCGTTTTAAAAAGTCGCAACTTTATGAAAGTGCATTTACACCAATAATAATCGGTCTGATAGTTGGTTTCATCGCTGCAATTATGGGAATAGGTGGTGCTTTCATTTTAGTACCAGCAATGATTTATATTATTGGGATGCCAACAAGATTAATTCCAGGTACTTCCCTTTTTGTAACAATATTTATCAGTGCGATAGTTACAATTTTGCATGCGTTGAATTATGGAACCATAGATTTAATATTAGTTACTGTTTTAATTTTAGGTTCAATAATAGGTGTACAGTTTGGGCAAAAAATTGGAGAAAAAATTGATAGCTCAGAATTTAAAACTATTTTAGCAATATTATTATTATTAGTTGGTATAGCAATTGCTTATGATACTTTTATCAAAGATGAAAAAACAACAAATGTTATTGTTAATGCTACAGATAATTTAGGACCATTAAGTGAATTTATATTAAATTTTTCAAGAGATTTACCAGTATTTTATGGTCTAACCTCAGTCTTACTTGCTGTAGTACTCGGAGTTGGAGCTGCAATGATTAGAAGAGTTTATTCTAATTGGAATGATAAAAGATTAGCAAAATTAAAAAAATAATTAAGCGCTTCTATATAATTTAGTCATAACAAACTCCTTATGACCAAGAGCTTCAGCACAAGTTAATCTTCCATTAGCAACCCTTAAAGTTGATTTGATTAACTCATCTCCCGCTTGGCTCAAATTCATTTCTCTAGACAAAATTTTAGAAACATCCACATCAATATGTTCACTCATAGCTTTTGCTGTAAGAGGATTTGCTGTCAACTTAATCACAGGCTCTATAGGATTTCCTATAATATTGCCTTGTCCAGTAGGGAATAAATGAATATTAAAACCACCCGCAGCTTGTAAAGTAACACATTCTGCAGCAGCTGAAGAAGTATCCATGAAGTATAATCCCGCACCTTTTGTCGGTTCCTCGGCTGGCTCTAGAACATCAATAAACTGACATCCTCCAATTTTCTGAAAATTACCAAATGCTTTTTCTTCAATGGTAGTTAATCCACCAGCAATATTACCTGCAGTTGGTTGACTTTCTGATAAATCATCTGTTGCTTCTTTAAGAATAAAATCATTATAATCATTCCATGTTTTTTTAAATTTGGCTTGAGCTTCAGGCGTTTTACCTCTTTTTTCACATACAGTTTCAGCTCCTGTAAGCTCAGAAGTCTCACCAAAACATAAATGAACACCAAGTGGTTCTAACTTATCCATAAGATTTCCTACCGTTGGATTAGATGCTAATCCTGATGTTGTATCAGATTCTCCACATTTTACTGAAATCCATAAATCACTCATTGGACAATCTTCTCTTTGTTTTTCAGAAGCCCACATTGAAAACTCTTGTGCTTTTTTTGAAACTTTAGCAATAGTATCTATATCTCCAACTCCTTCTATACTAAATCCTTCAACTGGTTTGCCAGTTGTTGCAATTGCATCAACAATCCTTTTTGTCCATTTAGGTTCAATACCTACAACTATAACAGCTGCAACATTAGGATTTTTTCCTGTACCAATCATAGTTCTAAAGTGAAGTTCTAAATCTGCACCAAATTGCAGTCGCCCATAAGAGTGAGGTAGAGCTATTGTACCTTTTATATTATTTGCTACTGCTTCCGCGCATGCATTTGAAATATCGTCTACAGGAAGAATTATAACGTGGTTACGAGTTCCAGCACGCCCATTCTCTCTTTTATATCCTAAAAAACTTTTTGGAATTTCCATTTATTACCATTTTTTTGTTTTTACGTTATGAACATGAACATGTTCACCTTTTTTAATATTTTTAACTACTTTCCCAATATCATGACCATATTTCAAAATAGTGTCACCTTCATTTAGATCAGACATAGCAATTTTATGACCTAAAGGTATTTCGTCTTTTGATTGTATTGAAACAGACTTATCATTCTCCATTATCCAACAGTTACAGTCCTGATCTGGGGTTATTTTTTCAATAACAACTACACCAACGTTGTCTTTTTCATCATGAATTATTATATCAGTATTAGACATTGTGACGATTTCTTTATTTGAAATTCGTTAAATCTTATATATTAATCGGGCACTTTGACAAATAAAAAAAGAATTTAGAAAGGCTGAACCATGACTAAGATGACAACTGAAGAAGCATTCATAAAAGTTCTTCAAATGCACGGAATTGAACACTCGTTTGGAATAATAGGATCAGCTTTTATGGCAATATCTGATTTATTTCCTAAAGCAGGAATTACTTTTTGGGATGTTGCTCATGAGACTAATGGCGGCTTGATTGCTGATGGCTATACAAGAGCAACTGGAAAAATGTCAATGGTTATTGCTCAGAATGGGCCAGGAATAACAGGATTAGTTACACCTATTAAAACAGCTTATTGGAACCATACACCATTATTATTAGTTACTCCTCAAGCAGCCAATAAAACTATGGGGCAAGGTGGCTTTCAGGAAGTGGAGCAGATGAATTTATTTAAGGATATGGTTTGTTATCAAGAAGAGGTTAGAGATCCTTCAAGGATGGCTGAAGTGTTAAATAGAGTAATAGAGAAGGCATTTAGAGGATCTGCACCAGCACAAATAAATGTTCCTAGAGATTATTGGACACAAGTAATTGATATTGAGTTACCACCAATTGTAAGATTTGAAAGACAAGGTGGAGGAAGAGAGGCTATTGAAAAAGCTGCAAAACTTTTATCAGATGCAAAATTTCCAGTAATATTATCTGGAGCAGGCGTCGTAATCGGTAATGCGATTGACGAATGCAAAAACCTAGCCGAAAAGTTAGATGCCCCAGTATGCAATGGTTATCAACATAATGATAGTTTTCCAGGAAGCCATCCTTTAGCAGTCGGCCCACTTGGATACAACGGATCTAAGGCAGGAATGGAGTTAATTTCAAAAGCAGACGTAGTTTTAGCTTTAGGAACAAGGTTAAATCCATTTTCAACATTGCCGGGATATGGAATTGATTACTGGCCAAAAGATGCAACTATAATTCAAGTTGACATGAATCCAGACAGAATTGGGCTCACAAAAAAAGTTACAGTTGGTATATGTGGAGATGCTAAAATGGTTTCACAGCAAATTTTAGAAAAACTCTCACCAACAGCCGGAGATAATGGAAGAGATGAGAGAAAAAATTTAATTCATCAAACAAAATCTGCATGGCTACAAACTCTTACCAGTTTAGATCATGAAGATGATGATCCAGGAACAGTTTGGAATAAAGAAGCTAGAGAAAGAGACTCAGATAGAATGTCTCCAAGACAAGCTTGGAGAGCAATACAAGCTGGAATGCCTGAGGATGTAATTATTTCAAGTGATATTGGAAATAATTGTGCAATAGGCAACGCATATCCAACTTTTGAGAAACCAAGAAAATATTTAGCACCAGGTTTATTCGGTCCATGTGGATATGGTTTTCCATCAATATTAGGCGCAAAAATTGGATGCCCTGACACACCCGTAATTGGTTTTGCTGGTGATGGTGCTTTTGGAATAAGTATGAATGAAATGAGTTCTTGTGCGAGAGAAGAATGGCCTGCAATAACTATGGTTATCTTTAGAAACTATCAATGGGGAGCAGAAAAGAGAAATTCTATCCTATGGTTTGATGATAATTTTATAGGCACAGAACTTGATCCAGAATTAAGTTACGCTAAGGTTGCTAATGCATGTGGTTTAAAAGGAGTTGCAGTTAAAACTATGGAAGAAACAACTGCAGCAATTAAGCAGTCATGCGAAGATCAAAAAAAAGGAATTACAACATTTATAGAGGTAATCTTGAACCAAGAATTAGGTGAACCATTTAGAAGAGATGCTATGAAGAAACCAGTAGAAGTAGCAGGAATCGAAAAAGGTGATATGAAACCTCAAAAATCATTGGTAGGTTAAATAAATATATGTATGATGTTTAATCATACTATAATTTATGGATGTTAAATTAGAAAAGTGGTTTAGACCTAATATTGATAAAGAAGTCTTAAGAGAACTTACAAAAAAATCTGACATCAAAGGTTTTATACATGTAAGTATTTATTTTAGCTTACTAAGCATTGTTGGATATTTAGCGTATTTAACTTGGGGTACCTGGTGGTCAGTATTGTGGTTTTACATTTACGGAAATATTTTTTGTTTTTGTAATCCAATTTGGCATGAAACCGGCCATAAAACAGCGTTCAAAACAAAATTTTTAAATGAAATATTTTACTACATCTCATGTTTCATGGCATACTTTGAGCCTACAAGATGGAGATTTACTCATTTTGTTCATCATGGAAACACTTATTCAACAAAAGACCCTTATGATCATGAGATAGAATATGACAATAATTTAAAAGATACTCCTAAAAAACTAATAATGAATTTAATTCCTTTTGGTGAATTATTATTTTTTAAAAAAAGCATTGCTTTTGAAGTTATAAAACATGCTTTTGGCATACAAACCAAAGTTATGATTGATAGTATTCCAGAAAATGCAAGACCAAGAGCTATTTTGATCTCAAGAATTTATGTTGGTATCTGGTTATCTATAATTATCTGGTCTCTATTAATATCTTCATGGTTACCTGTGTTGTATCTTTTGTTACCTCATTATTATGGAAAAGGTTTGCATAAATTTGTTGCATTTACACAACATGCTGGTTTAGCTAGAGATGTAAAAGATCACAGATTGTCAGCAAGGGATATGAAATTAAACCCAATACTAAGCTTTCTTTATTGGAAGATGGAGTATCATTGTGTACATCATATGTTTCCAACTGTTCCAGCTTATAATTTAGAAAAATTACATCTTCATTTAAAAGATCAGTTACCCGAAATTAAAGATGGATTATTTGAAACCTATAAAGAAATAATACCAGCACTTAAAAAACAAAGAAATGAACCAAACTATCATTTAGATATTTCTTTACCAGAGCAACAAGCTTCTTAATGTATAAAAATTATAAATTGTTGTTATTTTTAGGAGCAGCAATAATCTTTCTTTATTTTAGTGTTGAAAAATATGAAGAATTTAGTCTTCAAAAATCTATATCAGCTTGTGTTATAGCTAAAGGTAAAATACTAAAAGAAATCGCCCCAGAAGAAGCAAGAATTATTTGTGAAAAAGAAATAAGAGAGCAATTAGAATAATCAAAATAAAATTACATAAATTTGAATAATAAGGTCTAAATGTTATATTAACTCAAACTATGATTTACAAATTATCAAAAAGCCTTTTTGCGCTTTTTTTTCTGATTTTATTATCAAATTATTCTTATAGCGAGACCAAAATTGACGAAGCTGTTGATAAAACAACGGATTTTTTAAAGTCAGTTTCAAAAAGAGGACTTAACAAAAATCAAACAGCTGAATTTTTAAATAATTATGCAATTACCCTTAAAGATGAGAGAACTGACGGAGAGGTAACATATATTTTTGATAGTGAGAGTTATAAAAGATATAAAGATGGTAAAGTCATATCTGAAGATGGATGGAGATTTTCGAAATTAGGAGCTCTAAGACTATTTAACGGTGATATAAAACTCACTTGGAAAATAAAAATTGGTAAAGAAAATTTAATGGTAATTAAAACGAAATTTCAACCAATTGGAAAAGAATATCCTTTTACATATAAACAAAAAAAATTATTTTTTGATGAAATCCAATGAACCCAACTGATATTCTACTAAGTATTGCAATCGTTGGGATTTATACGATTATTTATGTTTATTTAAAATCTAAATATGATGATAATAAAACTATTATAAAGTTATTTGTGATTGGCTTCATTTACGCAACAGCAATTACGGGTATTCTATATTACTTAATAAAATATATAGCTTCCTAATAAAATTCACATGAAACATAAATTGGAATTAATTTATTTTAAAATGAGAGCATTAGCAGAAGCTCCTCGTTTATTATTTCATTATACTAATATTGAGTATGAAGACGTTATGTCATGGGATTATTACGGTAAGGATTGGTCAGAGGTAAAACCCAATATTCCTTTTAAACAACTTCCAATGTTAATTGTTGATAAAAAACACGAAATTTGTCAAAGCATGGCAATTTTGACATTTATTGAGTATTTAGCAGGTATTAATATTACTAACCCAATATTAAACGCAAAAGCAAACTCAATAATGCAAAGTGCTCAAGAACTTTTTATGCCACTTAACCCAACAATAAATTTTGCAACAGGTGAGAAATTTAAAAAAAAAAGAGAAGATATGATGCCGTTTTTAATCTCAAGATTTGAAGATCTTGAGAAAGTTATGAAAGAAAATGGTAAAAAATTTTTTATTTATGATGAACCAAGAGCTTGCGATTTTGCCGCGTTTCATCATTTAGACTTATCAAAATTATTAGATCCATCACTAATAAAAAAGTTTCCTAGATTAGAAAAATTTCTTGAAGATATTATGTCAATTGACAGTATTAAACAATATTTGGATAATAGATTAGAATTAATTGATGTAAGTGTTGAACCAAAATTAATAATTGATGGAGTTCCACATCCAACAGGCGTTAAAAAAACTTAATCATTTAAAGAAAAAATAATTATTAATGTTTTTTTTGTGTAATATGAAAATGTAAATAATAATTAGATTTATATGTTAAAGAAAAAAAAAGTAATTAAAATTTTTACTCTCTTATTTATTTTATTGGCAGGCTATATCTTAATACACACCATGATTGGAAATAATAAATTCCAAAAATTAATAACAATACTACAATTAGACGAGAAACAGCGTTTTTTTATTAAAAAATATTTTTTCCCATATAAATTAATTGATCAACAGCAACAAAAAATGTTTGATCAAAACGTAAAATTATCTGAACAGAAAAACCTGATAAATAAGCTCGGACCTTACTTATCTTATTTAGAAATAGACAAAAAAGAAAGTGGAACTCCAATTAAATTAACATCAGATGTTGTAAAGTTATCTAATAACAAAATTTTAAATAAATTTAGACTAAATTCAGGATTTTATGATGGTATCCATGAATTGATGCCAGGCAGTGGTTACATTGATTTCTATAATGATAAAATATTAGTAATGTCGTCCAAAGGTATTATTGCTTATACTGACGACCTTAATAAAGAAGAATTAGTTCAGATTAAAAATAATATAGATGAATTTATAAACATTAATCAATTCAAAAAATACAAAGCTGCTTCGATAAAAGATATATTAATTTTTAATCAAAAAATATTTGTCTCTTACACTCATGAAATAAAAAAAAATTGTTGGAATACCAGTTTAGTGTATGGAGATGTTAATTTTAAAGAAATATATTTTGAAGAATTATTTACTTCAGAAAAGTGCTTAGTACCGCAAAATATGTGGTCATCTGGTGGAAGAATAGTCAAATTAGGAAAAAATTCTATTCTACTATCTGTGGGAGAATACTTAGTTAGTCATTTAGCCCAAGAAGTAAATACAATAAATGGAAAAATAATAAAGATAAACATAAACAATAATGAGCACGAAATAATATCCATGGGTCATAGAAACCCCCAAGGATTATTTTTTGATAAAACAAATAATTTTATTTTAGAAACAGAACATGGTCCACAAGGTGGAGATGAAATTAATTTAATTAAAATAGATGTAATTAAAGATGGTAAAATACAAAATTATGGTTGGCCAATATCATCTTACGGTGAACATTATGGTGGCAAAAGTGCCAAGTCAAACATAGAAAATTATAAAAAATATCCATTGTATAAATCACATTCTGAATATGGTTTTATTGAGCCTTTAAAATCATTTCAACCTTCAATTGGTATTTCTGAAATAGAGAAAATAGGCGAGAATGAATATGTTGTCAGTTCATTAAAAGATAAAGCACTATATTTTTTTTCATTAGATGTTCAAAAAAATATAATAGATTTAAAAAGAGTTGAGGTTTTTGAGAGAATAAGGGACATAAAGTTTAAAAATCAGAAATTGTATTTATTTTTGGAAACTTCACCATCTATTGGAATGATAGACTTCACAAAACTTTAGAATATTTAGAAAACTTGTATGCAAAAATAAATAAAAGTATTATAAAGCATAATTATTAAATGGCGGGGTAGCTCAGTTGGTTAGAGCGCGGGACTCATAAGCCCGAGGTCAGTGGTTCTTTTAATCGACCTTCACCAAATCTTAGTTTTTTAACAGTAATCGATGCCTGTCTAAATTAATTTAAATATAATGTTACATATCATTGTGACAGAGATGTGACATGCCCTCAGGTATTTTAGCTAAAAGTATTGATATTAAATAATAAACTTACCATTTCACCTTATCTTATTTATGTCTAAAAACTTTAATAGAATTTAATTAATGAAATTTTTAATTTATGTAATTTTATTAATAGCCGTACCAATTGTTGTTTTTGGCAGCGAAAAAGAATTTCCTTTTAATCAAAAGAATATTGAAAAAGTTTATCAATTAGAGAATGGAAATAGGATTTACATAGAGCAATATGAGAGAGGAGATAGAATTTGGGAAGAAAATATTGTTACTGATAAGATAACTAACATTTCATTTGTTTGGAATTTTATTGCATTAGCAAAAGAGTGCGAAGGTGTTAAAGAGAAAAATATCTTCTTTGCTAATAATCTTGAATATTATTTAGGAGGAGGCACAAATATAGATAATCCTCAAATAAGAATATTTTCTTTATATGACCAAAGCCCATGGAGAGATAGTGATTTAGGCATAGTTCCAAATATGGAGTGGACAAAATCTTTTTGTTTATTCTATAAAGAACTATAATTAACTATCACTATTCCATGTAAATAAATCGTACTCAAATTTTATACCTCGAAACTCAAGTAGTTTTTTATATTTTTCTATTCTTTGCTCTTTATTAAAATTTAATAAATAATTATGAATTTCATCGTAAGTAAGTCCATTTAAATCAGACTTTTTTACATCAATATATTCTTCATAATCCATGCCACAAATAGAAAAACCTTTTTTTGGCTCTATATGTTCCGAATAGCTTATTGTTTCTTTGGTTTCAGATAACAAATCAAAATAGTGTGCTATCTGGTTATCTTTCTTAAAAAGATAATCTCTTCTGTAATCAAACAGCTCTAGTTGATGCATATTTTGGAGTTATTAAAGTTAAAAACAACTTTAATAACTTTAATATAGTAAAAAAAAATGGCAAAATTTTGCCTAATATAAATATTTTTGAAATTCTATAAAAGTACTTTTAATTTTGTCTGCATCACCTAATACTTTTTGACCATCGTGTAGGGTATTATATTTAAGAATTACTAAATCACTTAGTCGATTAATATCAAGTTCATCAACTCCACCTTCAACGTATTTACTTAAAACAAAATCAATAAATTCTTTTTGGTTATTATCTAAATTACTATGAATTTTATTCTCTGCATTAGCTACCCTTGTTGCTCTTTGAATAGGTTTTTTGCTGTAGGCAATATGTTCTAATACATCAAATATATCACTATCTTCAGCTTCAATTAGTGTTTGGATAGATTTTAAATCTTGTTTGGTAAAACCATTATCCTCTAATTTTTTTAAAAGTTCATTTCTCGTAATTGGTGATGACCAAAGTTTTCTTAATTCTTCTTCACTTTTTAAGATGCTAGGTAAAGTAATAGTATTAAATAGTTTCTTTATAAACTCTTCTGCAGTGACAGGCTGTCCTTGAAAATAGAATAGGGAAGTAGACATTGATTTAATTGTTAACTCTTTTCCTTCAGCAAGCTTAATCACAATTTTTTCTCTTGGAGGTTTTGGTTCTGGCGGTTCTTCATCTCCACCTTCTTCACCAGGTTCAAAAGGTTTTTCTGGTTTTTCCTCAGGTGGTTCTTCAGGAATAGGTTCACCATCCCATTCAGGGTCTGAAAAGTTTGCAGACGCTCCAACAAAATCAACAATAGTAAAATAAAACTTATCCTCAAATAGCCTAGTACCTCTTCCAATGATTTGTTTAAATTCAATCATATTGTTTACAGGTCTCATTAAGACAATATTTCTTATATTTAATGCATCAACTCCTGTGCTTAGTTTTTGACTAGTCGTTAAAATAGTTGGCAATGTTTTTTCATTATCCTGGAACTGTCTAAGATGAGTATCTCCTGTTTTAGTATCTTTAGCTGTTACCCTCACACAATAATCAGCAGGTGGATTAACAGATACCTGATTAATTAAATCTCTTACCATTCCAGCATGAGCTATACTTGCACAGAAAACTAAAGTTTTTTCTTTTGGATTAATACTATCAAGCATTAATTGAACTCTTTTCTTTTCTCTTTCTTCAATAACTATTTTTTTATTAAAATCCTTTTCTTCAAATACTTCACCTTCAGTTATTTCTTCTTCTCCTGCTAAAATATCATCGTCACCTGTATAGACATATTCATCCATTGTAGTTTGAATTCTCTTAACTTTAAAAGGAGTTAAGAAACCATCTTTAATTCCATCTTTTAATGAGTAGGTGTAAACAGGTTCACCAAAGTAATTATAAGTATCTGCATTAAATTTTCTTTTTGGTGTTGCTGTTAAACCAATTTGAACCGCTGATGAAAAATATTCCATTATTCCTCTCCATCTACTTTCATCTTTAGCTCCACCCCTATGACATTCATCAATAATTACTAAATCAAAAAAATCAGCAGGGTATTGACCAAAGTAAGGCTTGTTCTCAGGCCCAGACATGAAGCTTTGAAATATTGTAAAGAATACAGAACCATTGGTTGGAACATGACCTTTATCTCTAACATCTTGAGGAGTTATTCTAACTAAAGCATTTTCTTCAAATGCGCTAAATGAATTAAAAGCTTGGTTCGCTAGTATATTTCTATCAGCTAAAAATAATATTCTTGGAATTCTTTTTCCATCTCTTTGTATATTCCATCTTGATTGAAATAGTTTCCATGCGATATGAAATGCTATAACAGTTTTTCCTGTACCTGTAGCAAGAGTTAAAAGAATTCTTTGCTGTTTATCTGCTATTGCATCTAGAGCATTATTGATAGCAATCTCTTGGTAATATCTAGGTTCTCTACTTCCTTTAAATGGCTCGAAGTTTATTGAATCAAATTTACTAGACCATTCATTTTTATCTTTAAAAGTCTTAATCCATAGTTCTTCTGGTGATGGAAATTTATTTACTTCACCTTCTGAAGTAATGAACATCTCACCTTTTTGATTTTTAGAATAATTAATCTCATAAATTTTATGACCATTGGTAGAGTAGGTAGTGTGTATCTTTAATTTTTGAGCATAATCTTTTGCTTGGCTAATACCTTCACTTACAGATAAATCCTCTTTCTTAGCTTCAATAACTGCTAGTTTTCTATTCTTATAAACTAAAACATAGTCAGCTCTAATGATGCCAACTCGAATACCACCTGGTTTAATTTCACCATTGGTAATTTTAAATTCTCTTCTAACAATGCTTCCTTCAACTCTGCCCCAACCAGCCTCTTTTACTTTAGGGTCGATTAATTCTGCTATTGTTTCTGCTTCATTCTTGCTCATCTTATTTAAATTCACTATACAAAATAGATGACTTTAGTGTTTTAAAACTATCTATTTTTTTATTTATTAATTTAATGACTTCTTTATGGCTAGTTTCAAATTGAAAAATTCTTTTAATTTTTTCTTTTTGTATTTTTATTGAAGGTGTAGGGATTTTTATTGAAAGCATTTTTTCTTTATTAAGTTTTGGCACAGTCATCCCAGTAACCCACGGTTTTAAGTCAGTAATATAAAAATAATAAACAAGCCATTCATGTAATATTAAATCTTTAATTGGTCGAAGAACATGTGCGTGATTGTTTACCCAATATTTTCCATCAGCAATAAATGCAGTTTTTTCACCCTTATCCCACTTTGCCCCATCTTCTCCTAATAAAACTAACTTTTCGTCAAAAATAAAATCTTTGACATAATCTTTAATCCCTGTAGCACCAAAGTAAGGGAATTGACCTTTTTCTCTAAATCTTTTAGTGATTGGTATTCTTAAATGGTCTAAAACCTCGCAGACTTTATCAACGCTTAATAATTTATTTTGGTTTAGAATTTGTGTCTCAAGATATTTTATTAGTAGTTGTTTGGCATAATTCATCTTATTATTTTCATCTTTAATCATCTTATCAATCTCAGTAAATACCACATCAAGTTTAGCTACAATGCGTTGCTGCTCTTCAATTGAAGGTAAATATAGGGGGCAATTTAGTATGTCAGCTTTTCTTAGGTTTGTTTGATTTTCCCCATTATCAAATTTTAAAAAATAAGGATTTCTATCCAGTTGGTAAAGTAAATAAGGAATATAAAAATTATCAGAACGTATACATGCTATTCTTTGATTAAGTGAATATTTTTTATCTTCTTCTATCAACCCGCATTTAGCTAGCGCTTTTCCATTTGGTACATCGCTCATAACCATAACAATATCGTTCTTAAATAAAGGAAAGAGCTGCTCATTTGAGAATTTTTGTATTTCAAAATTTGAAGAAATACATTTAGAATTAACCACAATAAACTTTCCATTAATATCAATTTTTTTTTCATGTGCTTTGCCATTAAAAAACTTACATACTTCACCAAGTTTGACTAATTTCATTTTTTCAAAATTTCTTTTAAATTTTTTATAATTTTACTTTCCTCAAGGTTTAATTGTTCTATACTATTTAAAATTTGTTCTGGTTTGAGAATATCTTGAGTGTCAATAATATTTGGATTTTTAACAGACAGGTTGTAATTAGATTTGTCTATATCTTTTATTTGTAATTTCCAACTGTATTTTGTTTCTGAAAACTTAGATTGCAATGAAATAAATTCTTGTAAATCTTTTTCACTCAATGGATTTGTTTTCCCCAAATTTCTCTCAAGTTTAAGTTGATAAAACCATATATTTTTTGTTTCCTTTCCTTTTTCAAAAAATAAAACTACAGTTTTTACGCCTGCACCAGTAAAAACACCCGATGGCAAATCCATAACAGAAAATAAATTACATTCTTCAAGAAGTTGTTTTCTAACAGCTATGCTTGCATTGTCTGTATTACTTAAAAAGGTATTCTTGATAACTACCCCACATCTTCCACCTACTTTTAATTTTTTTATAAAATGTTGAAGAAATAGGTATGCAGTTTCTCCTGTTTTAATTGGAAAGTTCTCTTGAATATTAGTTTTCTCTTTTCCACCAAAAGGAGGGTTAGCAAGAATTATGTCAACTCTATCTTTATTTTGTATTTCTTGAATATTAGTTTCTAATGTATTCTGATGAATAATATTTGGACTCTCAATTCCATGAAGTATCATATTCATAATACCTATGATGTAAGCTAAAGTTTTCTTTTCAGCTCCATAAAATGTTTTTGTTTGAAGCGTCTTAAGTTCAGAAGTGGTTAGAGACTTTGATTTGCTCATATGTTCAAATGCTTCAACTAAAAAGCCAGCACTACCAACAGCACCATCATAAACAGTCTCTCCAACTTTAGGGTCTATTACTTTTATGATAGATTTAATTAAAGGTCTTGGCGTGTAGTATTCACCACCATTACGACCAGCATTACCCATATTTTTAATTTTCTCTTCATATAAGGCACTCAATTCATGCTTTTGTTCACTGCTTTTAAATTCAAGATTATCAACCTCATTAATTACATCTCTTAGAGTGTAACCATCTTGAAGTTTATTTTTTAGTTCTGAAAATATTTCTCCAATTTTATATTCAAGAGTATCAAAGTTTTCTGCTTTATTTCTAAATGAAGATAGATATGGAAATAATTTATCATCAACAAACTTCTTTAAATCGGGGCCAGTAAGAATTTTGTTAAAATCTACTTTCCCATCTTTTGTTTTAATTATTGCCCAGGATGACCATTGATATTCTTTATCTAATACTGGCTTAAATTGTTTGTTTTCTAATGATGCTTTTGTTTCTTTTTCTTTTTCATAATCATCTAACCATTTAAGAAATAATATCCATGACGATTGTTCTGCATAATCTAGTTCAGTACTACAACCTGCATCTTTCCAAAGTATGTCATCAATATTTTTGAAGGTTTGCTCAAACATATCTAAATTAAAGGTTTTTCCTTATCACTTGGTGGTTCATCCCCATAATACCACTCATCATCTTTTAAACTTATTATTAATTGTTCTAATTTTTTAAGCATCATCACATTTTTAGAGGCATATTCAATCTGAGCTAATAATCTTTTTCTTTTCTCTAAATCAGAGGCAGTCCAACCATTTAAGATTAAAGGAATAAGATTAGGGGGCATTCGTTCTTTAATTTCTAAAACATCTAGAAACTTATTCCATACTGTTGGAACTGGACATATCCTTTTATTAGAGGTTACGTAATTTTTTAATTCATCTAGGGTCATAAAACTAGTTTACACTATTGTATTTTAGATTATTGCCACTTTGCAACACTATATATTTTTTTTGATTTAGCGTTCCCAACTGCGGAAACACCTGTATAATATATATAAGAACCCTCCAGGGGGTTAAACATATATACATCTCTGGGACAGTCCAGCAATATAACAACCAACCTTAATCTTCTCAGCAGGCCCGACCTCATCTAGTTTACAATCTATTTAGATAATTTTATATTAATAATATATATACCTTAACCATCCCCCCATGGCTCATACGCACCCCCTAATTTAATTTATTGATAAGATTACTAATCTTAAGATGAGTGTATCTCATCAACTGTCTAACATCCTTATGACCTGAAATAAGACTCACCTCTGGTATGGATAATCCTTTTTCAAAGAATCTTGATATCGCTTCATGTCTTAAGTCATGAAAATGTAAGTCAGTAATACCTGCTTTCTTGACCATTCTGCTCCAATTAAGTCTCACAGCATTGTAAGTAATAGAGTAGGGAAGTTTAGATTTATTTATTATTTCTTTTACCTTTATTGTTAATGGTATTTTTCTACTGTTATTGTTTTTAGTATCAGTTAAGAGGATGCAATTATATTTAATGCTATCATTTCTTATAGATAGTATTTCACTTATTCTCATTCCTGTATGCAATGCAAGCTCAATAATATTATTCATATTTTTGTTTTTAAAATTATGATTAAGAATATATTTAAGCTCATTATCGTTAAGCCTACGCTCTCTAGGAGGATTGCATTTAGGTTTTTGAATATTTGTTAATGGATTGTACTTAATGGGATAGCACCATTGTTTGATAGCTGTATTATAAATATGGTGTAGTAAACTTAAATCATAGGCGCAAGTCCTGTTACCATCTTTAAGTCTTTTATTTTTATATTCTGTGAAATCATTAGTGTTTAGTTGATATATTTTTTGTAAAACTATACTTTCTTTCAAAAGTCTATTAAGTCTTTGTTTTTCTCTAATGTACCCTTTTTTAAAAGGACTTATTTCATTAAGGTATTTATATATTAAATCTTTTAGTGATAGATTTTTACTTAATGCTTCAAGTTTGTTACCCAGTAAAATTTTATTTTCATGGTAAACTCCCCATCTTCTAGCATGGTTTAATTGTCTGAAAGTTTTTGTTATTTTTTGTCCTTGAACTCTTACTTGAACTTGGTATTTTCCTTGACGTTTTCTAATTGAAGACATATTTTCCTCCTGTTTTGTGTGACAGGCTTGTGACAATAGTCTTTACATGATAATAAAAACTAAGGATGGCGGGGTAGCTCAGTTGGTTAGAGCGCGGGACTCATAAGCCCGAGGTCAGTGGTTCGATCCCACTTCCCGCTACCAGATTAATGACCTGGAAAGTCCATCAAATTTTCAACTTTATAACCTTTTTTTAGAAGATTATCACAACCACCTAAATCAAAAAGATTTATTACAAATATGAAAGCGGCAATATTTCCTTTAGAAACTTCTACAAGTTTTGCTGCAGCTTCTGCAGTTCCTCCTGTTGCTATCAAATCATCTATTATAAGAACAGAGTCATTTTCTGAAATTGAGTCTTTATGAACTTCTATTGTTGCAGTTCCATATTCAAGCTCAAAATCAACTGAGTGTACATCAGCAGGTAGTTTATTTTTTTTTCTTAACATTATGAATGGTTTTTTTAAAATGTAAGAAACA
>CACJBW010000008.1:27500-50114 GCA_902591775.1 uncultured Pelagibacteraceae bacterium | reverse complement strand
AAAGGTTCCTTTTTATATTCAAACAGAGGAGTTAAATTTTTAGATTTTGTTCAAGGAATTGCAGTTAATTCTTTAGGTCATGCAAACCCAAATTTAATAAAAGCAATTAATAAACAATCAAAAAAACTTTGGCATGTTTCTAATTCTTTCATAATTCCTGAGGGAGAGGAATTAGCCAAAAAATTAACAAAGAGAACTTTTGCAGATGCTGTAATTTTTCAAAATAGTGGGGCAGAAGCTACAGAGGCCGCCATAAAAGTTGCAAGAAGATATTTTTATTCTATAGGTAAACCAAAAAAAAATAGAATTCTTTGTATTAAAAATTCTTTTCATGGAAGAACTATTGCGGCAATTAACGCAAGTGGATCTAAAAAAATGACAGAGGGATTTGGACCAAAAGTGGATGGATTTGACCATTTTAAGTTTGGGAACCATAAAGAATTAAAAAGAAAGATTACAAGTAAAACCGCAGCTATAATGATTGAACCAATAATGGGTGAAGGGGGTATTAAAGTTATACCTGCTTGGTGCCTTAAAGAACTGAGACAGATTTGTAATAAAAAAAAAATTCTTCTTATTTTAGACGAAGTTCAGTGTGGAATTGGGAGATCAGGTAAATTTTTTTCATATGAATATGCTAAAATAAAGCCAGATATAGTCCCAATTGCAAAAGGAATTGGAGGTGGTTTTCCAATAGGTGCAGTGCTAATGACAAAAAAAGTTTCTAAAGCTATGGTTCCAGGCACACATGGATCTACTTTTGGAGGTAACCCCTTGGCAATGTCTGTTGGTAATGCGGTAATGAATGAAATTTTTAAAAGAGGCTTTCTTTCAAAAGTTAAAAATAATTCAAAATATTTTATTTCAGAATTAAATAAAATTAAAAATAAATTTCCAAATATTATTAAAGAAATAAGAGGAATAGGATTAATTTTGGGAATACAATTACATCATGACCAGACAATATTCATACAAAGTTTAATGAAAAATAAACTATTAACAATTAGAGCAGCTGAGAATGTTATAAGAATTTTGCCTCCATTAAATGTTAATAAAAAAGAAATAAATATAGCTTTAAAAATTATCAATAAAGTCTGTGAAGGTTATACAAAATAATGAAAAACTTTCTTCATATTAGAGATATTTCTTTAAGAGATTTAAAAAAAATTATTTCTGATGCAAAAAATAGAAAATCTAAAAGAAAAATATTAAATACTCTTGATCCAGATAAAGATACACCTTTAAAGGGTAAAATTCTTTTGCAGATGTTTGAAAAATCTAGCCTAAGAACAAGATTAAGTTTTTACTTAGCTATAAAACAATTGGGTGGAGGATCTTTGACATTAAGACCTGAGGAATTGCATTTAAAAGCTGGTGGAGAAAGTATAGCAGATACATCTAAAATTTTGTCAACTTATGGTAATGCTTTTATGTTAAGAACAGACTCGGACAAAAAATTAGATGAATTTAAAAAATATTTAAATATACCGATAATAAATGGATTAAGTCCATCCTCACATCCTACGCAAGTTTTGTCAGATATTTTTACTATTCAAGAAATAAAAAAGAAAAGTATTTCAAAATTAAAACTATGTTGGATAGGAGATGCCAATAACAATATGATGAATAGCTTAATAGAAGCTTGCATAAAATTCTCTGTTTCCCTAAATATTGCCTGTCCTAAAAACTACCAACCAAATAAAGCACTTATTTCTTTAATTAAAAAACAAAAAGGAAAAATTAAAATTTTTAATAAAAAAGAAAAAGCTGTTAAAAATTCTGATGTTGTAATGACAGATAAAATCATTTCCTTAAATGATAAAGTAAATAAAAAAAAGAAACTTAAATCATTTAAAAATTTTAAAGTGGACACAAAAACTATGAATTTAGCCAAGAAAGATGCAATATTTCTACATTGTCTTCCAAGAGGGAATGAAGTTACAGAGGAAGTGTTTTTAGGTAAACAATCTAGAGTATGGCAACAAGCTCTTAACAGAGTTTACGTTCAAAAGAGTATTTTACTCTATTGTTTTGGTAAATTAAGGTAGTTGTAAAGGACTATCAGCATTAGCATTCATATAAAGAATTACTGAAGCTCTATCTTTTTCCTTTTTCAATCCTGCAAAAGCCATCTTTGTACCTTTTATATAAGAAGCAGGTTTTATTAAGAAACTATTCATCTCTTGGAAAGTCCAATCTTTTCCGAATGCCACTAAAGCTTTTGAATATTTATAATCTTCTAGTGCACCCATGTTTCTACCTAAGACGTTATAAAGTGCTGGGCCAATATTGTTTCTTCCTCCTTTTTTAATCGAATGACATGCGCTGCATTTCTTAAAAACTTTCTTTCCATGATCAACGCTTCCCATTGCTAATAGAGCTGCTATATCAACTGTTTCAACTGCTGCAGAAGCTTTCGTGCTATCTGTTTCAGCAAATTCGACTTTATAAGCTGATTGACTTGGCTTCTCTACGTAATAGATAATGTCTGAAATTTTAGTTATTCCAAATATAACAACAAAAATAACTACAATAGCTGCTATAATTTTATTAATTTCAAATGAGTCCATGATTTTTAATTATTATCCTCGTATAACATGTTAAACAAAAAAAAAACTAAATTTAAATTTAATTATTGCGTCTGAAAGACGCATAATACTTAGTTTATGAGCAATACAGTAATTTTAATCCCTTCGAGATTAGCTGCAACAAGGTTACCAAATAAACCTTTATTAAAAATCAATAATATTTCTATTATCAATCATGTTTATAAAATTGCAAAATCATCTCTTATTGGAGAAAGTTATGTTGCTACAGGCGATAAAGAAATATTTGAAGAGGTTACTAAGCTCGGAGGAAAATGTATTTTAACCAAAAAAGATCATAAAACTGGAACTGACAGAATTTTTGAGGCTTATCAAGAGTTAAAAGATGACAATATTGAATATGTAATAAATCTTCAGGGAGATGAACCAATGCTTGATATTGAGGATGTTACTAATCTCCTCAAAAAAACTATTAAAAAAAAATCTAAAATTTCAACATTAGCTTGTCAAATTGAAGACAAAAATTTTTTTGTTAACAAAAACATCGTAAAAGTAATTACTAAAGAGGAACTTCATCAAAATAATTTGTCTACAGCATCATCATTTACAAGAGAAATTAAAAATACTCAAAGAAATACTTACCATCATATTGGAATTTATATTTTTAATGTTTCATATTTAGAAAAGTTTGTGCAATTAGAGCAAACTCAGAATGAAAAATCACAAAAACTAGAACAATTAAGACTAATGGATAACAATATTGAAATTAATGTTGGACTGGCAAAAACTAGACCAATTGGTGTAGATACAACTGAAGATTATCTAGAAATAAAAAAAATTATGGAATATAAAAATTAAATTATGAAAATTGCTTACCAAGGTGTTGCAGGAAGTTACAGCGAAAGTTGTGCTAAAAAAATGTATCCAGAAAGTGAAACAATACCTTGCAAAACATTTGATGAATGCTTTGAAAGGTCTAGTGAAGATAATTCAATAAAATCTTTAATTCCAGAGTCAAATAAAACAACTGGAAATATTGGTGTTGAGTATTTAATCTTTAAATACAGACTAAATATTTATGCAGAGCATTTTTTTCCAATTAATCATAATCTATTAGGATTGAAAGATTCAAAAATAGAAGACATAAAAGATGTTTACTCACACGCTCAAGCATTAAGCCAATCTTCAAGATTTATTAAGAAGAAAAAATTCATTGAAAATGTTAGAGCAGATACAGCTGGTTCAGCAAAATTTGTTTCAGAAACTAAAGATAAATCAAAAGGTGCTATAGCATCTAGTCTAAGTGCAGAAATATATGGTCTTAAAATTCTTAAAGAAAATGTCCAAGATGATAAAGATAACGTGACTAGATTTTTATTACTTGGCAAAGATATTTTTCAGCCAGATATTTCCGATGATAATCATATAACATCAATATTATTTAAGTTAAAAAGTAAACCTGCTGCTCTTTACTCTGCACTGTCAGGATTTGCAATAAATGGAGTTAATATGAGTAAACTACAAAGTTTTCCCGAAAAGAACTCATTTTCCTCATATTTTTTTTTATGTGATATTGATGGACATATAGAATCTCCTAAAATCAAAAACTCACTTGAGGAATTGGGTCTGCATTGTCAAGATATGCACGTTCTAGGTGTTTATAAATCTGATAAATTTAGACAAAAATAAATTTATAACTTTCTTGTAGATTAGAAATTTTTATTGATATAATAAAGTTGGAGGCCAGTCAGGTGGTGTTACCACAAATCCCCCAGGATCGAAAGATAGCAAGGGTAGTGAGTATTTTCCAGGTTGGTTGGTCTCCTTAAAAATGAAAGAAAATTCGAAAGTACTAGCTTTAAAATATAGACCTCAAGTATATGAGGATTTAATTGGCCAAGAGATTATTGCTGAAACAATTAAAAATTCAATAATCTCAGACAAGTCACCTAACGCATTTTTGTTTACAGGTATTAGGGGAGTAGGAAAAACAACGTTCGCAAGAATAGTTGCAAAGTCATTAAATTGTGAGCATGGAATTGAAAACATGTGTAAGAAAAAATGTAGTAACTGTGATGCAATTACAAACTCAAATCATATTGATGTTTTGGAAATGGATGCTGCAAGTAAGACCGGCGTTGAAGATGTTAGAGAGCTTATTGAATTTTCAAGGTATGGACCAACAACTGCTAAATATAAAATTTTTATTATTGATGAAGTTCATATGTTAAGCAAACAAGCATTTAATGCACTTTTAAAAACATTAGAGGAACCACCAAAATATTTAAAATTTATTTTTGCAACAACTGAAATCAAGAAAATTCCTGTAACAGTAATATCGAGATGTCAACGCTTTGATCTCTCTAGAGTTAAATCTGAAGAGCTTTTTAATTATATAAAAATGATTAAAGACAAAGAAGGAGGTAAAGTTTCAGACGAAGCTTTAAAATTAATTGTTAAAATTTCAGAAGGATCTGTTAGAGATGCATTATCTTTGTTAGATCGTGGACTTGTAGCTAATCAAAAAGATGAGGAATTAAATCTAGATAAAGCACAAAGTATTTATGGATATTTTGATAAAAGTTCTCTAATAGAATTAATAAAAAATCTGTTTAGTGGTGATGAAAAAAAGGTTCTTGAGTTATATAGAAAGATTTATGATTCTGGTGTAGATCCTAAAATTTTTTTGAATGATTTTCTTGAGGTTTTATATTACCTAAAAAATATCAATTTTATAAAATTAGATGGAAATAATTTTTCTTTAAATGATCAAGATTTTATTAATCTTTCCTCAATATCTGAAAATTTAGATTCAAAGGACATAATCCTTTTTTGGCAATTTACACTTGATACAATTGAGGAAATTAACATTGTTTCAAATCCAAATTTATCGGTTGAAATGTTCCTTTTCAGATTAATGAGAATAAAAGGTTTTAAGAAGAAAGATGCTGAGGAAAGCCTTACTGGAAAAAATCCTGATACTTTAATTAAAGAACCTGAAAAAAAAATTACAAGTAAAACAATAGATCAAATCAAAAATATTTCGCAACAAGAAAAAATTGAACCAAATTTAAATAAAGATGAAGTAATAAATGAACTTAAAATAGGTTCATTTGAAAGTTTGATAAATCTTTGTATGGAAAGGAAAGAAGCTAAGCTTAAATATGAGCTTGAAACTAATACAAATTTAGTTTCATTCTCTGAGGGTTTAATAGAAATATCTTTTAATGAAAACTTAGACAAAGACTTTATTAAAAATCTATCTAACAAATTGTACGAATGGACATCCAAGAGATGGATTATCTCTCTATCAAAAAAACAAGGACAAATTTCAAAAAAAGAAAAAAATAAAATTGATAAGAAAAAAATATTTGATGATGTTAAAAAGTCTGAGGCATATAAAAAAGTGATCGAAGCATTTCCTGATGCAGAATTAATAAATGTTGAGTTGAAAGAGGATTAGAATGACAGATTTTTCAAAATTAATGGAAAAAGCTAAAGAAATTGAGAGCAAAATGAAAGAAAGCCAAGAAAACATTAAAAAGATTGAGGTTGAAGGTGTCTCAGGAGCTAATGATGTAAAGGTTACTTTAAATGGAGAGGGTACTATGATTTCAATTAAACTTAGTGAAAATGTTTTAAAAGAAGAAAAAGTAATTTTAGAAGATCTTATTACTGCTGCTCACAATAACGCAAAGTCACAACTTAAATCAAAAACAGCAGAGGAAATTTCTAAGGCTTCAGGAAACTTTGGAATACCTGGATTTAAGTGGCCTTTATAATTTAAATGCAAAATATTCCTGAAATAGAAAATTTAATAAAACTAATATCTAAATTACCAGGGCTAGGACCTAAGTCTGCAAAAAGAATAATATTAAAAATGATTAATAACCGACAAGAATTACTAAAGCCCTTGGCTCAAAATTTGAGTGAAGTTTTTAAAAATGTTGTTAGATGTAAAATTTGTGGAACATTAAAGCCTAATACAATTGAGTGTAGTTATAACAATTGTGAAATAGTAGATAAAAAATATAATAAAATTTGTGTTGTAGAAAATATTTCAGATCAGTGGGCAATAGAAAGTTCTTCAATTTTTCAAGGTTACTTCCATATATTAGGGGGAACTCTCTCAAACAATAATAATAGTAATAGAGAGGATTTGCTTATTAACTCTCTTATAGAAAGAATAAATAAAGATGATATTGAAGAAGTAATATTAGCAACTAGCGCAACTGTAGAAGGGCAAACTACTGCATTTTATATTCAAGATAGTCTAAAAAAAACTGACGTTAAAGTTTCAAAACTAGCCCAAGGTTTACCAGTAGGTGGAGAAATCGAAAATTTAGATGATGGCACTCTTATTTCTGCATTTAAAAATAGAAAAAAAATAGAGCCTTAATTAACTTTTTTTAATTAATCTGTTTAAATGTAAAAGTGGCTCTGTATAACCAGAAGGCTGTGATTTTCCATGAAAAATTAATTCACATGCTGCTTTAAAAGCAATAGATTTATCATATTCTGGAGACATACTTTCGTAGCTAGGGTCGTCTTTATTCTGTTTATCAACAACTTTTGCCATTTTTTTTAAAATTTCAAGAACCTGTCTATTTGAACATAAGCCATGATGAAGCCAATTCGCGATATGTTGAGATGAAATTCTCAAAGTTGCTCTATCTTCCATTAATCCAATATCATTTATATCTGGGACTTTGGAACAACCTATACCTTGATCAATCCACCTGACTACATAACCTAAAATAGTTTGAGCAGAATTTGAAATTTCAGTATTAATTTCATCTACAGACCAATTAGGACGATCTGCTATTGGAATAGTAAGAAGATCTGATAACTTTGATGGCTCTCTTTTTAATATTGCTTTTTGTTTTTCAAAAACATTTACTTCGTGATAGTGCATAACATGCAATGCAGCGGCAGTTGGGGAAGGAACCCAAGCACAATTTGCACCAGCATTCACATGTCCAATTTTTTGCTCCATCATTTCGTTCATTTTATCAGGCATGGCCCACATTCCTTTACCTATTTGAGCAACTCCTGAAAAACCACATTTTAAACCTATATCTACGTTATTGTCCTCATAAGTTTTAATCCATTTAGACTCTTTCATATCTCCTTTTTTGATCATTGGTCCAGCTTCCATTGAGGTGTGCATCTCATCACCAGTTCTATCTAAAAATCCAGTGTTTATAAAAAATACTCTATCTTTAAGTGTCCTAATACATTCTTTAAGGTTTGCAGATGTTCTTCTTTCTTCATCCATAATCCCGCACTTAATTGTATTTTTTTCTAATTTTAAAACTTCTTCAACTTTTGTAAAAATCAAATTAGTAAATTCTGTTTCCTCTGGACCATGCATTTTTGGTTTAACAATATAAATTGACCCTTTTCTAGAATTACCTTTTCTTTTTAAATCATGAATACAAGCCGCTGAGGTTATGAAAGCATCCATTATTCCCTCAGGAACTTCTGATCCATCATTTAAAGTGATTGCAGGGTTTGTCATTAAGTGTCCAACGTTTCGCACAAGTAAAAGACTTCTTCCGTGAAGTTTTAACTTTTCACCATTCAATGAAATGTAACTTCTATCTGGATTAAGTTTTCTTTCTAATTCTTTACCATTTTTTTCAAATATTGATTTTAAATTTCCTTTCATCAATCCCAGCCAATTTCTATAACAAGTTACTTTATCTTCAGCATCTACTGCAGCTACACTATCCTCATGGTCACAAATTGTTGATACGGCAGACTCAATTATAATATCGCTTATACCAGCCGCATCTCTTGCAGCACTAAATGCTCTAGGATTAATAATTATTTCAAGATGAAGATTATTGTTTTTTAAGATTATGGCATTTGGTTTGGCTGCATCCCCTCTATGACCAATAAACTTCTCTAAATCTGATAAATTATATTCTTGATTTTCCTTATAAATTGTGAGTTTTTTATTATTTACTGCTAAACCGGTAATATCTTTCCAGTCAAGATCGTTTATTGGAAAATATTTGTTCAAAAAGTTTCTAGTATATTTGATCACTTCTTGTCCTCTTAAAGGGTCATATTTTTCACTTCCACTTTCTTCAGACTCTATTATATTTGATCCATAAAGACTGTCATATAAGCTTACCCACCTTGCATTCGCAGCATTCAAGCTATATCTGGAGTTCATTATTGGAACAACTAATTGTGGCCCTGCTATATTAGATATTTCTTCATCTAAATTTTTAGTTGCTATTTTAAAATCTTCACCTTCTTTTTTTAAATAACCTATTTCTTCCAAAAAATTTTTATATTTATTATATTCAATCTTGTGGTCTCTATTTTTTTTATGCCACAGATCTATTTCTTGTTGTAAAGTTTCTCTGATTTCGAGTAATTTTTTATTTTTAGGGGCTAATTCATGTACTACTTTGTCAAAGCCTTTCCAGAACTCATCAGGTCCAACATTAGTATCTAGTAGAAGCTCATTTTTGACAAAATCAGCTAGATTTTTTGCTACAGATAAATTGTAGATTTTTATGTATTCCTCTCTCATAAATTGAAAATCTTATAATAAATTGTCATTTTTGCGCAATCCAAAATTACTTATTTTAACAATTTATTGCCTTTTTTGTTTATAATACATACCACAAATGAAAAATTACTTAAATTTTGAGACAGATATCAAAAATCTTGAAGAGGAATTAGATAAACTAAAAGACCCCTATAATCAGGAAGGTTTATCTGAAGTCGACACTTCAAGAATAAGCAAAGTTGAAGAAGAAATAAATGAAAAGTTAGAGAAAATTTATTCTAACTTAGATCCATGGCAGACAGCATTAGTTGCCCGTCATGAAGATAGACCTAAAGCAAAATTTTTTGTTGAAAATCTTTTTGATGATTTTATCCAACTTTCTGGAGATAGATATTATGGAGAGGACAAAGCTGTTATAGCTGGTTTTGCAAAATTTGATGGTAAATCTGTTTTAGTAATTGGTCAGGAAAAGGGATCAGATCTTAATAAAAGAATAGATCACAATTTTGGAATGATGAGACCTGAGGGTTACAGAAAAACAATTAGACTTATGGAGTTAGCTAACAAGTTTAAAATTCCAATTATTTCTATTGTAGATACTCCAGGAGCGTACCCAGGAGTTGGTGCAGAGGAAAGAGGTCAAGCTGAAGCAATAGCAAAATCTATTGAATGCTCTATGAAGTTAACAGTCCCTACAATTGCGATAATAATTGGAGAGGGCGGATCTGGAGGAGCAATAGCTTTAGCATCATCTAATAAAGTAATTATGCTTCAAAACGCAATATATTCTGTTATTTCTCCTGAAGGATGTGCCACCATTTTATGGAGAGACCCAAAAAAAACTTTAGAAGCTGCAAGTGCAATGAAAATGTCATCCAGTGATCTTTTAAAATTAAATATAATTGATGAAATAATTCCAGAACCAGTTGGAGGTGCTCATCGAGATAAAGATCTAATATTGGATAATGTAAGAGACTCATTAAAGAAAAATTTAGATTTCTTTGAAGCAATGAATCAAGATGAAATTCTTACTCATAGAAAAAATAAATTTTTGTCAATTGGAAGGAATAAAGGATTTACAACACAATCAGCAGATGGAAATGATCTATCTATGAAAGCAAGTGTACTTGAAAATATTAATCAAAACTTTAAAAAGAATTCTAAAATTTATTATGGTGTATCCGCTATAGCTTTATTATTTTTATTTTTAAGTATTCTTTTATAAAGCACCACAACAATGCTTGAACTTTTTCCCTGTTGCCTCACATCTTTCGTTTCTAGAAATTTTTCCTTCTCTATTTGTTACAAGTAAACATTTTGGATTATTATTTGTATTTATACTTTTTTCATTTTGAACGTCATTTTGATCATCATTTTTTTCTATAAGTTTTAAATTAAATAAAATTGTAATTAAATCATACTTAAGTTTACTTAATAAATTTTCAAAAAGTGTAAATGCCTCTTTCTTATATTCTACCAAAGGATCTCTTTGTCCATAAGATCTTAAACCAATGACTTGTCTTAATTGTTCTAAATATTGAATATGTAATTTCCAATTTTGATCAATAAGTTGTAAAAAAATTCTTTTTTCTATTTCGTTATATTGCTCATCATTTAACATTTTTATTCTCTCTTCTCTTGAACTTTTAAATTTATTTTTTATTTTTTCTTCAAATGCCTTATTTTCAAGATTAACTAATTCATTAATTTCACTTTCTTCAAATGATTTGCCAAATAAAGATTTTAATTGCATATTGATTTCACTTGATCCTGCATTAGCTAAACTTTTCGTTTTTTTAAGTTTCAGATCATCAATAATTTCATTCAGAAAATTTTCAGAATATTGCTTAGAGTCTTTATTTTCTATTACTTCATTTCTTTGTGAAAATATTACTTGCCTTTGATCATTTAAAACATTGTCAAACTTCAAAAGAGTTTTTCTAATATCAAAATTTCTTGCCTCAACTTTTTGTTGTGCTCTCTCTAATGCTTTATTTATCCAAGGATGGTCTATACTTTCTCCATCTTTAAGTCCAAGTTTTTCAAGTATATTATTCATAGACTCAGACCCAAATATTCTCATCAAATCGTCTTCTAAACTTACATAGAATATAGAACTACCTTCATCACCTTGTCTGCCTGATCTTCCTCTTGCTTGATTATCTACTCTCCTACTTTCCATTCTTTCTGTACCAATGACAAACAATCCTCCCAATTTTTTTATTTCAGCTTTATCACTTTCATCCTGACCTCCCAATTTGATATCAACACCTCTACCTGAAATACTCGTAGTAATAATTATTGAGTTTCTTTTCCCAGCATCTGCAATAATTTCAGCTTCTCTTTGGTGATTTTTTGCATTTAAAACTGTGTGTTTTATATTTTTTTTATCTAATAGATTTGAGAAGTGTTCAGATTTATTTATACTTGAAGTGAATACTAATAATGGCTGCCCTTTTTTATTACATTCAACAATCTTACTAACTATTGCTTCATCTTTTTCGTTACTAGTTCTAAATATTTGATCATTCGAATCTTTTCTTATCATCTTCTTATTAGTGGGAATCGAAACAACTGGTAAATTATAAATTTCAAAAAATTCCTCTGACTCTGTTAAGGCTGTACCAGTGCATCCAGCTATTTTTTTGTAAAGTTTAAAGAAATTTTGGTAGGTAATTGATGCTAAAGTTTGATTTTCAGCATTAATTTTTAAATTTTCTTTTGCTTCTAAACTTTGATGAAGACCATCACCAAACCTTCTTCCTGGCAATTGTCTTCCTGTTTGTTCATCAATTATTATTATCTGTCCATCTTTAACAATATAATCTCTACCACTCTGAAAAAGATGGATTGCACGCAATGATTGATTAACTAAATGAACAATATGAAGATTTTCTGGATCGTAAAAATTTTTATTTTTAAGTATACCAGCATTAGAAAATATATTTTCAACATTATCCACACCTTTGTTAGTTAATAAAATATTTCTATCTTTCTCATCTATTTCAAAATCTTCTTCTTTTAAATTTTTCACAAGTTTGTCAACAGCTATATATTGATTAGTTTTATCTTCCGTTGCTCCTGAAATTATTAGAGGTGTTCTAGCCTCATCAATTAAACAAGAGTCAATTTCATCAACAATCGCATAATTATGTTCTCTTTGAACCATAGTCTCTTTGGAAAATTTCATATTATCTCTTAAATAATCGAAGCCTAATTCGCTATTGGTAGAATAAGTTATATCTTTTGAATAATTTTCTTTTCTCTCCAAGTCATCTTGCCCAGTATTAATATATCCGCAAGTTAAACCTAAAAAATTGTAAATCTTACCCATATTTTCGCTATCTCTCTTAGCCAAATAATCATTTACAGTTACTATATGGACACCTTTTTTTTCTAGAGCATTTAGGAAAGCTGCAAGTGCTATGGTTAATGTTTTACCTTCTCCAGTTTTCATTTCTGCAATTTTATTCTCATGGATTACAACACCGCCAATTAGCTGAACATCAAAGTGTCTCTCATTTCTAATCCTTTTAGAGGCTTCTCTAACCATTGAGAAAGCTTCAGGCAATATGTCGTTTAGATTTTTACCATTTTTAATATCTTCAATTAGCTGCTCAGTTTTTTTTGGAAACATTTCATCAGATAAATTTTCTAACTCTTTTTCTAAAAGATTAACTTTATTGACTATTTGTTGAATTCGGCCTAGTTCCTTTTCATTTCCGCTTTTAATAAGCTTTGAAAATATATTAAGTGGGTTGAACATTTTGATATAAAATTAAATATTAGAAATATATAGTAATCAATTAATTATTTTAAATATCATGAAATTTAACATAAACAATTTTTTAAATACTAGCAGTCAAAGCACTAAAATTGTTGATTTTCAGGATTTAGATCATATTGATGGAGTTTCAATTTCTGCAGTCAGCGCTGGCTTATATAAATTTAAGAGAGATGAATTAGTTTTATTTTATTTTAGAGATGGAGCACATTATGCCTCTGTCTATACTCAATCAAAGTTGATATCAGAAAATCTAAAATGGAATAAAAAAATTAAGGCAAAAAAAATATTTGCATTATTAGTTAATACTAGAAATGCCAATGCATTAACAGGTCCAGAGGGCTATAACGCATTGAAGAAAATTTCTTTAGACTTATCCTCAAAATTAACTGAGATACAAAAAAGAGACGAAGATACTCCGAAACAAATTTCTTCAAAAGAAATCCTTTTTGGTTGTACAGGTACCATAGGAGAGAAATTTCCGTTAGAAAAAATTATAATTTCACTACCAGAATTAGTTGAGAAAATAAAATATACACAAAATAAATTAATTTGGATAAAAGCTGCAATGGGTATAATTACAACAGATTTAAAACCCAAAGTATCAATGGCTGAAACAAAAATTGGGTCATCAACAATTAAAATTTATGGAATTGCAAAAGGCTCAGGTATGATTTATCCAAATATGGCAACTACATTGTGTTATATATTTACTGATGCAACTTTATCCTCATTAGTTTTAAATGATATCCTAAAAAACAATATAAAGACAACATTCAATGCAATTTCATGTGACGGTGACACAAGTACTAATGATATGGTTTCTATATTTTCAACAAGCAAAGTTAATCATTCAGAAATTAAAAAATATAGTGATAGAAAACTTAAAAATTTTAATAAGGCAATTCATGACGTTATGTTAAATTTAGCTCAGCAAGTTGTTGCAGATGGAGAAGGAGCTTCTAAATTTATTTCTATTAATTGTATAAATTGCAGAACTGAAAAAGATGCAAAAAATATATCTTTTAAAATAGCAAACTCATTATTAGTTAAAACAGCAATTGCTGGAGAAGATCCAAACTGGGGTAGAGTTGCTATGGCAATTGGAAACAGTGATTCAAAAATTAATGAACAAAAGTTATCAATTTCTTTTGGACCATATAAAATTTATCACAAAGGATTTTTATCCAAATCTTATGACGAAGAAAAAGTTATGGAATACATGAAAGGCAAATCAATTGAAATTGAAGTTGATATTGGTCAGGGAGTTAAAAAATTTAAATCGTACACTATGGATTTAACAAAAAAATATATAGAAATTAATGCTGATTATAGAACTTAGCTATATTGAAATTTTAGAGGTTAATATTTAGATAATAAGTATGATTAAGTATTTACTAAAATGTAAAGATTGTGAGCAAAAATTTGAAAGCTGGTTCAGTACTTCTGATGAATATGATAGATTGCTTAAATTAAAACTTTTAAATTGTCAATCCTGTGAGTCAATAAATGTTGAAAAGTCATTGATGTCACCAAATTTATTGAACACTAAGAAAAAAGAAAATTTAAAAGAAATAAAAAAATACAAAGAGGTTCGTAAAAAACTTTCCGATTACAAAAAATTTGTAAAAGATAACTTTGAATACGTGGGTGAAAATTTTACCTATAAAGCAAGATCAATCCATTACGACAAAAAGAAACCAAAAAAAGGTATTTATGGTAGTGCTTCACTTAAAGATGTTAAAGAATTAAGAGAAGAAGGAATAGAAACTGATATTATTCCATGGATTGAAGATGATAAAAATTAAACTTTCTTAAATTCTGAAATATAATTTACGGATTTGTCAGATGTTACAGACCATTTATTTAAGATAGGGTTAAAAGTCATTCCATCAATTTTTATTAATTTTAATGAATTTTTTTTACAAATTTTCGTTAAATTGTCTGGTTTAACAAATTTTTCCCAATCATGAGTACCTATTGGAAGCCACTTTAAAACATACTCAGCTCCAATGATCGCAAATAAGTATGATTTAAGTGTTTTGTTTAAAGTAGCAATGAACATCACACCTGATTTTTTTAAAAACTTTGAACTTTCTTTAATAAAAAAATCAACATCTTCAACATGTTCAACTATTTCCATATTCAAAATAATATCAAATCTTTTCTTAATTTTTAAATTTTCTGGAGAGGAATTGTAATATTTAATTTTAAGTTTACTTTTTTTTAAATGATAATTAGCCACTTGTATATTTTTAAAAGAAGCGTCTATACCAACCACATCCGCTCCAAGTCTAGCCATGGGTTCTGAAAGTAATCCACCACCACATCCGATGTCTAAAATACTTAAGCCTTTAAACGGCTGATGCTCTTTTTTAATTTTAAACTCAGACAAAATTGTATCTCTTATGTATTTAATTCTTATAGGGTTAAATTTATGTAATGGCTTAAATTTTCCATTAGGATCCCACCATTCCTCGGCTATTTTTGAAAATTTTTCTATTTCTTTTTTATTTATTGTGTTATTTTTCATTGTTTATTGACATTACAATCAAGATGTATTTTATCAATATATTTTAATTTATATTTAAAGAAATTATCAATGAAAATAATTGTATTAAAATTTGGAGGCACTTCAGTTGGTACAACTGATAGAATAAAAAAAGTTGCAAAGATTATTGCTAAGTATAAAAAAAAATACAATGTAATTGTACTTTCTTCTGCAATGAGTGGTGTGACAAATAATTTAATCAATTTGTCCAGAAAAATTAGCAATAATTTTTCAGATTCAGAGTACGATGTTTTAGTTTCTTCAGGAGAACAAATGTCCTGTGCGCTAATTTCAGGAGAGTTGATTAATCAAGGCTTCAATTCTAGATCTTGGATGTCGTGGCAAATTCCAATAAACACAGAAGGAAAATATAAATTTTCAAGAATTAATAAAATTAACAAAAGTAAAATTTTGAGTTATTTAAAAAAAGGAGGGATCCCAATAATCACAGGATTTCAAGGTATTAACAATAAAAATAGAATAACTACTATTGGCAGAGGTGGCACAGATGCAAGCGCTATTATGTTTGCTAAATTTTTTAATGCTGAAAAATGTATTATATATACAGATGTGGATGGTGTTTATTCTACTGATCCAAATAAACTTAAGTCAGCTAGAAAAATTAAAGTTATATCTTATGAAGAAATGCTAGAAATGGCTTCTCTTGGAGCAAAAGTTATGCAACCCCATTCTATTCAAGATGCAAGATTGAATAGGGTGGATATAGAGGTGAGATCATCTTTTACAGATAACGAAGGTACTTTAATAACAAAAAGAAAAAATATAATAAATAGCAAGATAATTACTGGTATTTCTAATACAACTAATGATGCTAAAGTTACTCTTTTAGGTATAAGAGACAAGCCTGGTATTGCAGCATCAATCTTTAAACCGCTATCCGAAAATTCTATAAATGTAGATATGGTAGTACAAAATATTTCTGCTAATGGAAAAGAAACTGATTTAACTTTCACAATAAAATCAGAAGATCTTAGCAGAACAAAAAAAATTATTTTGCAAAATAAAAAAATAAACTTTAGAGATTTGATATTTGACAAGAACGTCTCAAAAGTATCAATAATTGGAGTAGGAATGGTTACAACTCCTGGAGTTACTTATAGAATGTTCCAATCACTTGCAAAGCAAAAAATAAATATTCAAGTAATATCTACCTCGGAAATAAAAATTTCTGTGTTGATAAATAAAAAGAATGTACGAAAAGCTATATCTGCTCTTCACAAAGAATTTAAATTAAATAAATAATCTATGAATATTAGACCATTTAGGGAAATAAAAAGAAGAAAAACTAAAGAAATTAATGTTGGTCATGTTAAAGTTGGAGGAGATAATCCAATTTCTGTTCAATCAATGACTAATACTTTAACTAAAGATGTTAAAGCAACTATAAAACAAATCGAACAAATTGAAGAAGCGGGAGCCGATATCGTTAGAGTATCATGTCCAGATGAAGACTCAACGAAAGCTCTTAAAGATATTATTAAAAATACATCTATACCAATAGTTGCCGATATACATTTTCACTACAAAAGAGCAATAGAGGCAGCAGAAAGTGGAGCTGCTTGTCTTAGAATTAATCCTGGGAATATTGGAGAAAAAAAAAAAATTAAAGAAGTAATTTCAGCAGCAAAAAATAATAATTGTTCAATAAGAATTGGTGTTAATGCTGGATCTCTAGAAAAAGATTTATTAGAAAAGTATAAAGAACCTTGTCCAGAAGCTCTAGTGGAGAGTGCATTAAGAAATATTAGTATTGTTGAAGACTTTGACTTTTATGAATTTAAAGTGAGTGTCAAATCCTCTGATGTATTTTTATCTATTGAAGCTTACAGACAGCTTTCTGAAGTTACTGATTATCCACTACATTTAGGTATTACTGAGGCAGGAACATTTTTAACTGGTAGTATAAAATCTTCTATTGGTTTTGGATCACTTCTTATGCGTGGTATTGGAGATACTGTGAGAGTTTCTTTATCTGACGATCCGGTAGAGGAGATTAAAGTTGGAAATGAAATACTTAAATCACTCAATTTAAGAAATAGAGGGGTGAAAATTATTTCTTGTCCATCTTGCGCTAGACAAGCTTTTAATGTCATAGAAACTGTTAAAAAGTTAGAAGACAGACTATCTCATATAAAAACCCCTATTTCTTTATCTATTATTGGATGTGTAGTGAATGGACCTGGTGAGGCAGCACAAACAGATATAGGTATTACTGGGGGAGGAAAGGGGAATAACATGCTTTATTTAAATGGAGTTGAAAGTGAAAAAATATCAAGCGATGAGATGATTTCTAAGGTTGTAGAATTGGTTGAAGAAAAAGCAGAGGAAATCGAAAAAGCAAAATAATGTTACCTTTATCAAAAGTTCAAGACTTAATATCTAAGCATTCAAGATTAGAAAAAGAACTTTCATCTCAAGAAATAGATAAAAAAACATTTGCAGAAAAGTCTAAGGAATACTCGGACTTAAATGATATCATTAACGAAGCTACTTCATACTTTAATTTTCAAAAAAATAAAGATGAATTAGAAAAATTAATCTACGATAATAATTCAGACAATGAGATGAAAGACTTAGCCATAAGTGAGTTAAATGAACTTGAAAAAAAAAATGAAAGTAACGAAAAAAAAATAAAATTATTTTTGTTACCAAAAGATGAAGCTGATACTAAAAATGCAATGATAGAAATAAGAGCTGGAACTGGAGGCTTGGAAGCAAGTTTATTTGCTTCAGATCTGTTTAAGATGTACGAAAAAGTAAGCCACAAAAAGAAATGGTTGCTGGAGGTTATATCGATTTCCAAAAGTGATGCTGGAGGGTTAAAAGAAGTTATTGCATCTATAAAAGGAAAAAATATTTATTCTTCGTTAAAGTATGAAAGTGGTGTTCATCGTGTTCAAAGAGTTCCAGATACTGAAACCCAAGGAAGAGTTCATACATCTGCCGCTACGGTTGCAGTGATGCCTGAAGCTGAAGAAGTTGATGTAAAAATCGAGGATAAGGATTTAAGAATTGATGTATTTAGAAGTAGTGGTCCAGGAGGTCAAAGTGTAAACACAACAGACTCTGCTGTGAGAATTACTCATATTCCCACTGGGATAGTTGTTAGCCAACAAGATGAAAAATCGCAAATAAGAAATAAAGAAAAAGGTTTAAAAATTCTTAGATCAAGAATTTATGAATTAGAAAGACAAAAAAGAGATGAAGAAAGATCAAAAGATAGAAAAAGTAAAATTGGAACTGGAGATAGATCAGAAAGAATTAGAACATATAATTTTCCTCAAGGAAGAGTAACTGATCACAGAATTAATTTAACTTTACATAAATTATCTGAATTTATGGAAGGAGAAATATTCGATGAGATGATCGAAAACTTGGTTATACAAGCCCAAGAGAATGAACTTAGCATTATATAAATATGGTCTATAGTGAAATTATTGAGAAAGGAATTAATTTTTTAAAAAAAAATAAAATTAAAAATCCATATTTGGATACTGAGTTAATCTTATCAAAAGTAATAAACAAAAAAAGAAATGAAATATTATTAAATATTAATAATAAATTAAAAAATAAAGATATTACTAATTTTAAAAAATATTTATTAAGGAGATATGAAAAAGAACCGATGGCATATATTCTTGGTTATAAACATTTTTGGAAATCCAAGTTCTTAACTAACAAGTCTGTTTTGATTCCAAGACCAGATACTGAACTCATAATTGAGGAAGCTTTAAATTATTTACCAATTGAGAAGACAAAAAAAATATTAGATGTTGGAACAGGATCAGGATGCATTATAGTTTCTCTGTTAAAAGAGAGACCAAAATGTTCAGCAACAGCACTAGATATATCTAAAAATGCAATAAATGTTGCAAAAACTAATGCAAAATTACATCAATTAGAAAATAAAATTAACTTTATTAATATCGATATTGACAAATATAAATCTTATAACTATGATTTAATTATATCTAATCCTCCTTACATAAATAATATTGATTTAAGAAGATTAGATGATGATATAAAATTCCACGAACCAAAGTTAGCATTGTCAGGAGGTTCTGATGGTTTTAGAGTTTTAAAAAAAGTAATTATAAAGAGTAAAAAATTGTTGAAAATTAATGGAAAATTAATTCTTGAGATCGGACATAGACAAAAGAATCAATGTTCTAAAATACTAAATGAAAATGGCTACTATATTAATCAAATATCTAAAGATTTGTCAGGAAAAGACAGATGTATAGTAAGCACTAAATTGCAATAATGAATAATTTTAAAAATAATAATAATAGAAGAGATCGGTTCAAACCAAATGGAGGTAGGAATTTTAGAAGAGGTGGAAATGGGCATAAATCTAATGGAGAATTTGGTAATGGATCATCATTTAAAAGAAGACATCCTGGAAAAAATAACCAAAATGCTGCAAAACTTGTTGAGAAATACAATGATCTAGCTAGAGAAGCCCTATCAAATGGGGATAAAATTTTATCTGAAAACTATTTGCAACATTCAGAGCATTTTTCACGAATTCTTATATCTCAAGAAAACTCAAGAATTAATAACGTAAATGAATCAGAAGTTAACTTCAGCAATCAAATAAAAGTTGAGATCGAAAATAAAGAAACAGAAGATACTCCCTCAAAATAAGTTACATTTTAGATATTAGATTGGATTTAAGCACATCAATTTTAATCTTATTTACTTCAAATAACTTACGTTGATCACCCTTAAGTATCTTTCCTGATGGCAGTTTAAGTTTTTGTGAATTAATTTTTTTTCCATTTTCAATAACCTCATAATGTAAATGTGGACCAGTAGAAAGACCTGTGGAACCAACATAGCCAATTACTTGACCTTGTTTTACTCTAGCACCTTTCTTTATGCCCCTACCAAATTTTGACATATGAGCATAAACAGTTTGATAAACTCTATTATGTTTTATTTTTACACAATTTCCCCCTCCACCACACCACTGGGCTCTAACCACCAAACCATCACCTGATGCAAGAATAGGCGTTCCAGTTGGTGCAGCAAAATCAGTTCCTGTATGCATTTTTGTAAAACCTAAAATAGGATGCTTCCTTTTTCCAAATGAAGAGGATAATCTAGCTCCATTTATTGGTGTTTTCATTAAAGTTTTTCTCATACTTTTTCCGCTCTCATCAAAATAATCAATTTTATTTTTTTCATACTCATGTCTATAAAGTTTAAGATCTTGATTTTGTAAATTCAAATTAGAAAAAATTATATTTCCTGTTTCAATAACCTTTCCATCTTTATTTAAAAATTCCTCATAGATAATTTGAAAACTGTCATTTTTCCAAATATCTCTTTGAAAATCTACTTGAAAACCGTATAACCTTGCAAATTCAACAATAATGTTTGGCATTATTTTCAATCCCAAAGCTGTTTGATATAAGTTGTTAGTTATTATACTTTCTTTATAAGTAATATTTTTGGTAAGCTCTTTTTCTATTAATTTTGAATTAAAAGTATTTTTTTCAAAATCTCTTGTATATTTAATTTCTTTTTTTTTATTAATCTCAATTATAAAGTTTTCAATCTTTGGGTTATGTTTTTTATCTATCTTAAAATAAATTTTTTGACGGGGTCTCAGTATTTTAATTTTTTTATTTTTTTTTACTGTTTCAAGAAATAATTTTTTTTCTTTGTTTGCTATTTGAATCCTATTAATTATATTCTCATAATTATCTCCTTCTTTAACAATATAATTAAATTCTATGTATCTCTTCTCTAGTTTAGAGGTTATTTTTGAAAAAGTTTTTTGAAAGTAAATATTGTTAAGTGTTTTTTTAATATTCTTATATTGAGTGTCTCTATTCAATTCATAAAAATATGTTACTAAACTTGTAATAATTATTAGTAAGGCTAACCATATAAAATGTGAAAGTGATTTTATTTTTCTCTTAATTCTTGTTAACACTGTTAGACCAATAGATAAAAAATGTTGAATTTTATGACTTTTTATCACATTTTTTGTTTATCTAAAAACTTGATTTATAAATTATTTCCAATATAAGCGTCACACTCAACATATAAAAAATGTTATTTATTGGGCTTAATAGCTCAATTAGCTATTTGAATTGTTAATATTTTAAGAAGAGAAGTGTGGACGGTTAAGGTTACCAAAATTTGTCGTACACACTTCATCATTATACAAATATTATTCTTAGTATTTGTATAGAAGCTAGTGTGCGCCGTTTTTAAACTTGAGAGTTTGATCATGGCTCAGAACGTACGCTGGCGGCACGCCTTATACATGCAAGTCGAACGAAGTAGCAATACTTAGTGGCAGACGGGTGAGTAACATGTAGGTATCTTCCCTTTGGTGAGGAATAACACGAGGAAACTTGTGCTAATACCTCATAAGTCTTTACGGAGAAAGCTTTATGCGCCGAAGGATGAGCCTGCACTTGATTAGTTTGTTGGTGGGGTAATGGCCTACCAAGACTTTGATCTATAGCTGATCTGAGAGGATGATCAGCCACATTGGGACTGAGACACGGCCCAAACTCCTACGGGAGGCAGCAGTAGGGAATATTGCACAATGGAGGAAACTCTGATGCAGCGATGCCGCGTGAGTGAAGAAGGCCTTTGGGTTGTAAAGCTCTTTCGTCGGGGAAGAAAATGACTGTACCCGAATAAGAAGGTCCGGCTAACTTCGTGCCAGCAGCCGCGGTAATACGAAGGGACCTAGCGTAGTTCGGAATTACTGGGCTTAAAGAGTTCGTAGGTGGTTAAAAAAGTTGGTGGTGAAATCCCAGAGCTTAACTCTGGAACTGCCATCAAAACTTTTTAGCTAGAGTATGATAGAGGAAAGCAGAATTTCTAGTGTAGAGGTGAAATTCGTAGATATTAGAAAGAATACCAATTGCGAAGGCAGCTTTCTGGATCATTACTGACACTGAGGAACGAAAGCATGGGTAGCGAAGAGGATTAGATACCCTCGTAGTCCATGCCGTAAACGATGTGTGTTAGACGTTGGAAATTTATTTTCAGTGTCGCAGCGAAAGCATTAAACACACCGCCTGGGGAGTACGACCGCAAGGTTAAAACTCAAATGAATTGACGGGGACCCGCACAAGTAGTGGAGCATGTGGTTTAATTCGAAGATACGCGCAGAACCTTACCAACACTTGACATGTTCGTCGCGACTCTAAGA
>CACJBW010000008.1:0-22500 GCA_902591775.1 uncultured Pelagibacteraceae bacterium | reverse complement strand
ACTAGATCAAAAATTGAAAAAATAAGAGACAGAGTACTGTATTTAATCAGAAAATCTAATGTTATAATTAAAAAAAAATCTCGAATAGAAATATCACACCATTACGGCATAGATAAATTTGAAAAATTTGGAATGTGTATGATAACAATTTTAAATTCAAAATATTGTAAAAAACTATTATTTATTTTTAATAAACAATCTCATCCCGCTCAGTATCACAAAAGAAAGCAAGAAACTTTTTTTGTTTTGCATGGAAAAGTAAAATTAAAAATTAAAAGAAATAAAAAATCAATTACAAGAATTTTACATTCAGGAGATTTAGTAACGATCATACCAAAAGATATTCATAGTTTTTCTGGTATATCTAAGGATGGATGTGTAATAGAAGAGTTAAGTACTAAAAGTTTAAAAAATGATTCATATTATATAGATAAAACAATTAACAAAAATAATTTTAGAAAGAGTTATATTTCATTAAATTAATGAAAAAAAAAATTTTAGCAATAATACCGTGTAGATCAGGTTCAAAAGGCATCAAAAACAAAAACATTATAAATATTTTTGGCAAGCCTTTAATATATTACTCAATAATTTTTGCAAAAAAATGTAAATTTATAGATAAGGTAATATTATCAACAGACACAAATAAATACAAAAAAATTGCCGAAAGATATGGACTTCATGTTCCTTTTTTAAGACCTAAAGTTATTTCTAAAGATAAATCATTAGATATTGAAGTTTTTAAACATGCAATAGAATGGCTTAAAAAAAATGAAAATTATACTCCTGATCTAATTATTCATTTAAGGCCAACAACACCTCTTAGAAAGATTAAAATATTAAAAAAAGCAATCAATATCTTGAACAAAAATGATAGCCTAGATTCTGTAAGATCAATATCATTAAATAAATTTACACCTTTTAAAACGTGGATCTTTAAAAATAATAGTTTGCTAATTAAACCAGTTATTAGAGAAAATAAGTTTAAAGAATCATACAACGTGCCAAGACAAATGCTTAAAAATACTTACAGTCAAAATGCTGTATATGATATTTTTAAGACTAAATTATTAAAAAAAAATGTAATTAACGGAAAAAAAATCTATGGGTTAATAACCAATGATCATATTGATATTGACAATCTAGATGATTTGAAAAAACTTAATAAAGAAAAAAGCAATTTTATTAAATTTAATAATTATATTTCGAAATAATTTTAAAAAGTATGATAGAATGTCTTCTTAATATTTTAATTCATAATGAAAAATAAAATTTCTAGAGTCAATCGGAAAGAAATCTATTATGATAAAAAAAATAGTTCAAATATCTATGAAAAATTTTACCATAATAATGGTAATGTTGTTATTGAGGACTTGATTCCAAAAACAAATTTTGATGAGTTGTTAAAAATTTTTTAAAAAATAACTTTATAAGTTTTATGAAAGATCAATCAAAAATTCTTATAGTTACCCATTCCCTATCTTATTCAGGAGCTCCACTTGTTGCTTTAGATTTAGCTTCATATTTATCTCGCTATTTTAAAATTACTCTAATAAATATGAACCCAACGACAGATTTAAGACTAAGAAGAAAAATCCCAAAAAATATAGAGGCTTTAGATTTCCCATTGTGGATGATCTCCTACTTAATTAGAATAGTCAATCTTGTAACAAAATTTATTACATTTGATAAAATAAGTATAAGAAAAATTTGGTTTTTATGGCTGATTAAAAAGTATAAACCAAAATATATTATATTTAACACTTATTACCATACTGATATTCAGTCAGTTTCTAATTTAGTTGGCATATCAAGTATAAGATATCTTCATGAAAATTATGGTTATCTTAGTGAACTTAAAAAAAAGGATATAAAAATAATTAATGCAGGGTCTAGAGTAATTGCATGTTCACCTTCTGTAATAGCTGACGCAAAAACTTTAGGCATAAGATGTGAAGCCGAATTTTTTCCTGCTACAACAGATCGTCAAATTAAAAATATACAAAAAATAGATACTAGTTGGGGGAAGATAAAAAATTTAAACAATACAGTAATGACCGTTGGAGGAGGATGGGAAAGAAAGGGTGCTAAATATGCAGAGCAGTTTGCCACAACTCAAAGAGATATTAAGTACCACTGGATTGGTGAAGTAGAAAATCCTAAATTTTTTAAAAACGTAATTTATCATGGTCATCAATTGAATTTTAACTACGATATTGCAAATGCATTTTTTTTAATATCAAAAGAGGATCCATGGCCAATATCTGTTCTAGATGCTTTAGCAAATGGTTTAGTAATTTTCGGCTGGAGTCATTTATCTATAATTCAAGAATTAGAAAAATATGGTTTAGCTATTTCAATTCCAAAATATGATATAGATCTTTTAGCGTTTGAGTATCGTAATTATAACTTTTCAAATCATCATAAAAAATATTTTGCAGCAAAAGAATTTTTATGCTTATACTCATCTACTAAATTATATGAAAATCTACTTCAAAATTTATATTAGTTTCGAAAAATATATAAGAAACTTTTATTTTTTAACAAAAGAAAAAATATTTATTTTTCTTATAAACATTAGAACTTTAATTTTAGTAAATAAAAAATCAAATTATAAAACTGAGGTAATATTTTGAACAATCAAAATATTAGTAGACCTTTTTTGTGCGAATATAAGAAAACAGAAGATGAGCGTGGATATTTGCAAAAACCAATAATGCCTGAATTTAAAAATGAAGAAAAATTATTAAATTTCTCCGATCTTTATGTTGCGACATCTAAAAAAAATACATTTAGAGGTTTGCATTATCAAACTGAACCTCATCAACAAAGAAAATATTTTATTGTCCTGAAGGGAGTTGTTACATTTTATTGTTATGATTTAATTAAAAAAGAAATTCTTGACTTCACTCTTGACGAGAATTCATCCAAGGCGTTATTTACTCCTCACAGTTGGGCATCAGGTTATCATGCAAAAGCTGACCTTAACCAAGTATTTTTTGTAAGCCCTGATTTATATGTGCCAAAGTCTGAAAAAGTCGTTAGTTGTACGGTGATCAAAAATTTAGATGTTTCGATACTGAAGCGTTCAAAAAAGGATTCGATTTGAAAATATTTCTTACTGGATCAAGTGGTTATGTAGGCTCTTCTCTGAATAAAAAACTCAATTTTTTAGGTTATAATGTCATACCGATTAATCATAAATTATTTCTAGAGTCAGATAGAAGAATTTTGAACAAATTTTTTTTAGAAAGTTCATTTGAAAGTAACTCTATTGTAATTCACGTTGCATCATCAGGAGTTCTTGCAAATAATACCTTAGAGTATGATATTAGGTCAAATGTAATTGGAACAAATAACCTTATTCATGAAGCATTTAATTTCGGTTTAAGAAAATTTATAGTGATAGGGACATGTTTTGAATATGGATTAAGTGGAAATTCTGAAAATACTTTAAGTATAAATGCTGATTTAAAACCCTTTGACAATTATTCTTTAAGTAAAGTCTTTCAGTATCAATTATGTCAATCTCTTGCTGAGAAATTATCTCTTGATATATCTTATTTACGACCATTTCAAATATATGGTGGAGCAGAAAACGAAAAGAGATTGTTTCCATCTTTAATAAGCGCTATTAAAAACAATAAAAGTTTCGAAGTAAGCGCAGGTTCTCAAGTTCGTGATTTCGTTCATATTGATGCTTTATCAGACTTTATTGTTGATGAAATAAATCTGTTGTCAGGTTTTCAAATATTAAATGTAGCTTCAGGGATAGGTACATCGGTAAAAGATTTTGTTGAATTCTATTGGAAAAAATATAAAGCAACATCTAATCTTGAGCTAGGTAAATTAGATCAGAAACAACCACTTTTGAAACGTTTAGTTGGAGAACCTTCAAAAAATGAAAATAGGAGAAAAATTGATCCTTTCTATATGTATTCCCACATTTAATAATCCAGATGTTATTGTTGAAAATGTAAATAAATTAAAAATACAACTGTCTCAATATGAGGGTAGTTTTGAAATAATAATTGGAGAAAATTTTTCTAACCTTGAGAATAGAAAAAAAATTTTAAATGTTTCCTCTACTAATACAAAAATTATTTTACATGAAAGTAACCTAGGATTTGGATCAAATCTTTATAAAACAATGATGGAAGCAAGTGGAGATTATATATTGTTATTAGGTGATGATGATTTTCCTCAACTTGGACTATTAATTGAATTGATGAATTTTCTAAATAAAAAAAAAGATCCTAGACTTATTATTTTGCCATTGAATAAAGGGTTTGATCCTTTAAATCTAAAGTCTAAATCTATTTTACCTTGGATATTTATGAGATCAGGTTCAATGATGGGTCTAGTATTTAATAGAAAAAGCTGTACTTTTGATAATTCAAACTTTGAGCAAGCTTTATATCCTCAAGTAGATTTATCAATGAGATATGTGATCGATAATGGTTTTGTTAATGTTAAATTTAATAATTTTATAATTAGTGGAGATGTAGCAACAATTAATGAGAAATTTTATGATAAAATGCAAAGACCATTAGATTATGGTGTTTTAGAAAGATGTAAAATTTTATTTAAGTTATATTCTGAGAGAAAAATTAATTTAAAAACAGTATTTTTATGTTTAAAAAAATTATTTTCCTGGGCAATAATTATTTATTTTAATTTAAAAAAAGAAAATAGAATTTTGTCAAATAGATATCTAAAAGCCTTATTATTTGGTTTTTTTAATAATAAGAAATATTTTATTTTTATTATAAGCTTATTTTTTATTGTATTTTTATCGCAATGCCTCAGAGTTTGGTATAAATCAATAATATCAACTATATTTATTAAGAAATAAAAAAACTGATGTTTATCATTTATTATTAAAGATATTTCTTTTAATTTTTTTTCTATTCAGATAATTTAGCCACCATATTTCATCAGAAATAATTTTTGATAAATTAGAATTTTTTGGTTTCCATTTAAGTTTATTTTTTGCTTTTTGAATTTTACAATTCAATTTTGATACATCCCCTTTTCTCCTTTTACAAATATTAATTTTTGGACTATTCTTAATAAGTTTTGAACATCTATTTATTATTTCAAGAACTGAAGTCTCTTTTGAAGACCCTAAGTTAAAAATTGAACTATTATTCTTTTCTAAATAATTAATTGATTTCAATATTCCCGATACAACGTCCTCAATATGAATAAAATCTCTTACACAGGTTCCATCATAAGTTTTATAATTATTTCCATAAATTTTAATTATTTGTTTATTAGAAATTGCATTAATTACTTTTGGAAGTAAATGTGTCTCTGGAGAGTGAAACTCACCAATATTATATTTTTTTAATGCTGAACACACATTAAAAAAGCGTAAAATACAATACTTGGTCTCTTGATACTTTAATAACTTTTGAATATATTTCTCATTAGTCAATTTAGTTTTTCCATATAAATTATTAGGTTTTAAGGAGTCAGTTTCCTTTAATGGCTTATTTTTTTCTTTGTATACAGATGCAGTACTTGAAAATATTAATTTTTTAATATTATTTTTTATACACACGTCTATGATATTTTTTGTTCCTTTAATATTGTCATCTAAATAGCTATGTCTTTTTAAATTTATAAAGTCGAGCGTAGATTGCGCTGCAAGATGAATAATAATATCAGGTGTAAATTTTTTTACTATTTTATTAAGTTTTGAAGCATTATTTATATTGAAACGAAAGTTTAATATCCTTTTGTTTTTAACGAATCTATTTTTTGCATTTTTATCTATGATTATTATATTAAATTTTTTGATCGCCACTAAGGCTAGGCACGAACCGATGTAACCATTTCCCCCAGTGATAAGAATAGTTTTTTTTCTAATATTTTTCATAAATCAATTTTAAAGTTTATCTTGTTAGATAAAAACTTTTTATATTTATATTATATTAATGAGAATTTAAATAACATGCATATAGCTTTAAATAACTAATAATAAAAAAATTATTTTTCTACTAAATATTTAAAAAACATATGAGTAATATCAATTATAGGAAAAATTGTAGATAAAATGGCAAAAATTCTTATTATGGGCTTAAAAAATAAATTTGTTAATCATTTTTTTAAAAAATTAAAATACAATTAAATTTACTTGATTGGTCCATTCAAATTTATTTATAAAAATGCATGAAAAAAATATTTTCAATTATAAATGATAATGAAATTAATCTGATTGGTACTCCGCTTCAATTTTTAAATTTAATAGAGTATCACTTTAAATATAACTCAAGCTATTTTGACAAGCCAAGAAAAATCTTTGTTTGTAATGCTCATGGTCGCGAAATAGATCAAATAAACTTTATTAAAAAAAAACTTAATCTAAATTATGAAATTATACACATTGATAATAAGATAGTTAAATTACTCCTTTTAATTTCGTGTTATTTTAAAAAAATATACAATAAAAATTTTTTTTTGACTATTATAGGGGACTACGAAAATATTTTTTTTTCAAATTTTTTTAAATTTTCAAGAAAGGTTATTTTTTTAGATGATGGTACAAATATATTTTCAGTTAAAAAAGATTTAAAAAAAAAATTATCAGAAAATTCAAATTATTATTTTTTTTCTTTTTTTGATAAGAAATTTTTAGGTACAAAAAAATATCTCAATAATGATTTTCTTTTTTTAAAGAGTAAAATTAAAAAAATACGAAAAAAAAATAAAATTTTTTTTTTAGGAAATAACTATATAGAACAAAAGATATTTTATTTGAAAACTTTCAAAAAAATTGAAAAGTTTATCTTACAGAAATTTTCTTATAAAAAACTTTCTTATTTTCCACACCCAAAAGAAACTGCAAATACAGTAAAAAAGACTGTTTTTCTTAAAACTGTTAAAAGTTCTCTACCATTTGAACTTTATCTAATTTTAAATAATGAAATTCCAAAGACAATTATAAGTCATAACTCAACTGCCTTTGTTTCAATAAAAAAAATTTTTTCATCAAAAATTGAACTTCTAAATTTATTTGTAAAAGAAAAAAAAAATAACAGAGGTGAAAATTACAATAATCAATTATTTCAACAACACTTAAAAACGATAAAATATTTTGAAAAATATTTAAAAATTAAAACTACTATTATCAAATGATTTTCTTTTTTAGTAATTTAGGAAACTGAGTTTCATATTTTTTTTTTAGATTTTTAGGATAGTAATAATTAGTAATTGCATATCTAATACCAGATTTTACGGGTCTTCCTCTATGAATGCATGAAGTATCAACCAATATCAGAGTACCTTTTCTACCAATTAAGGTTTTTAATTTAAATTTTTTATTTTTTATTTTCTTTTGTATCAAATAATTAGAAAATCTAGTCTCAATGGGGTTTATATTGTTATCAATTGAAAATTTTATGATTTCACGTCTATCTTTTGAATTTTCAATTATTTCAAAAGGTCCATTACTTAAATTTACATCACTTAAATATAAAATAGATTTAAATTGAAAATTTAGACCATCTCTATGCCAACCACTACCTGAACCTTTATTTCCATCTGTAAATTTTGTCATGTTAGCCATTGTCATTAAATTTACCAATCTATTTCCACTATAATTTTCTCCAATTGATTTTAAAAAATTAGAGTATGAATATTTTTTAATTTTAGAATATATAAATTCTGCTCCATGAATTCTAAAATCAGATTTATGTTTATCTATAATTATATTTTTAGGATTATTATTTATATATTTTTTAATTTTTTTTTTAATTAATTCACAGTTTTTATGATTAATATAATTTTCTATAATATAATAACCATGTTTATTTAGATTTTTAATAATTCTAGTATTTTTTTTTTTATCTATTTTTTTAAAATTTAATATTTTTTGTCTGAGAACATATAAATAATATTTTATAAATAAGTAATAAATTATTTTAAAGATTTTCATTTGAGATATTCTTGATCATTACATTATTGTGTATTATTTGCATAGATTAAATCATATCAGAGCACACTGTTATAATTTTTAAAATAGCAATTTATTCATAAAGTTATAGATTATTATCATTTGTATTGATATTTATACACTTACGTTTCAAAAATAATTTATTATTTTATTATAACTATTTGAAAAATTAAAATGAAAATATTTATTCTTTGTGGGGGATTTGGATCTAGACTAGATTACGAAGGAAAGTTAAAAGCAAAACCAATGGTTAAAATTGGTAATAAGCCAATTTTAATGCATCTAATTGAGACTTTCGTTAGGCAAGGTTTTAATGACTTTATTTTTTGTCTTGGTCATAAATCAGAAACAATTACAAACTATTTTATATCTCAAAGTAAGAAGATAAAAATTATTTCTAAAGATAAAAAAAATTTAAGAATATTATATAATTCAAAAGGTATTAAATTTAATGGAAATTTTGTTTACACCGGCAGACATGTTGGAACAGGTGGAAGGGTAGCATTAGCGTACAAAAAGCTCAAAATAGACGAAGATTTTTTAGTAACTTATGGAGACGGTCTAGCAAATATTAATATAAGAAAATTAATAAAATTTCATTATAGTAAAAATTCCTTAGCAACCATCACCGCTGTAAGACCAAAAAATAGATATGGAATTTTAAAGTTTGATCCAAAGTCATTCAGAGTAGTCAGCTTTGATGATAGAAAAAAAAAATCAGATGTTTATATTAATGGTGGATACTGCATTTTTTCCAAGAAAATAATTAACAAAATTAAAGATAACAATATTTATTTTGAGGAAGGGCCTTTAAGAACAATCATAAAAAAAAAAAAACTTTACGCATTTAAACATAATGGTTTTTGGAAAAGTTTAGATACCCTTAAAGATAAAAATGACTTCAACAAGATAATTAAAAATGGAAAAAGGCCATGGTTCAACTGAATAAATTAAAAAATTTTTGGAAAGGAAAAAAGGTTCTTATAACAGGACATACTGGTTTCAAAGGTAGTTGGTTGATAATTATACTAAATTTACTTGGAGCAAAAATTTATGGTTACTCATTAAAACCAAAAAAAATATCTTTATTTAATCAAATAAATGGACTTGATCTTGTAGAAAAAAATTTTTACTACGATATAAATAATTTCAAAAAATTTAAATCTAAAATTAATCAAGTTAAACCAAGCATAATCTTTCATTTAGCAGCTCAACCTTTAGTAATCGAGTCTTATAAAAATACATTAGAAACTTTTAAGACTAATATAATTGGAACGGGAAACTTACTTGAGATTATAAAAAAAACTAAATCAGTTAAATCTGCCATATTGGTTACTACAGATAAAGTTTACAAAATAAAAAAAAATAAAAATTTTTTTACAGAATTAGATGAGCTTGGAGGTGATGACCCATATAGTGCATCGAAAGCTAGTTCAGAAATAATAATTAATTCTTATATAAAATCATTTTATAAAAATAATCATCTTAAAAATAAGGTAGCAACAGTTAGATCTGGTAATGTAATTGGAGGTGGGGATTACTCTAAACATAGGTTAGTTCCTGACATAATTAATAGTATTAACAAAAAAAATAGATTAATTGTTAGAAATCCAAATAGTATAAGACCTTGGCAACATGTAATTGAACCTTTAATAGGTTACATTATACTTGCACAAAAACAGTCCATTAAAAATATAAATAGCTATCCTTGCTGGAATTTTGGTCCTAATTCAAAAAACTTTTTAAAGGTTTCACATTTTTTGAAAGTGGTTAATAAATATGAAAAAGTGAATTTTAAAGTATTAAAAAAAAATCCATATCTTGAGACTAGAACGCTTAAATTAAGCAATAAAAAATCAAAAAAAAAACTAGGATGGGAGCCGGTATGGGATATTAATAATATCATAGAAAAAGTTTTAGAATGGAATAAATTAAAAAAGCAAAAATTTAATATTAGAAAGATTTGTGAAATTCAGGTAAGAAAATATTTTGAGAGCATTTGATAAGATTTACTTAATCCTTAGAAAAAGTATTTTATCTATTTTCTATTGATTAATTTGTATTAAAAAATTTATGTGTGGTATTTCAGGAATAATTTCTGACGGTAAAGATCGAGAAAAAGATATACAAACAGTACGAGATATGTCATTAAAAATTTCTCATAGAGGCCCTGATGCAAAAAGTAAATATTCAATAGATAATTTTCATTTAAATTTTAATAGATTATCCATTGTGGATATTCAGAATGGCAATCAACCATTTTATAATAAGAAACAAAATCTAATGGTTTGGGTTAATGGTGAAATTTATAATTACAGAGAAATTAAAGAAAATTATACTTCAAACTATAATTATCAGACAAGGAGTGATTGTGAGGTCGTTGTACCTTTATATGAAAAGTACGGAATAGACTTTGTTAAATATCTTAGAGGTATGTTTTTAATTGTCATCTTAGATTTGAATAAAAAAGAAGTTTTTTTTATTAGAGATAGAATTGGAGAAAAACCTCTTTATTTTGCAAAATTTAAAAAAAAATTTGTATTTGCCTCAGAATTAAAGTGTTTTTCAGTATTTAAAGATTTGATGACGGAGATAAATCATGAAGCTATATATGAGTTTTTACTTTATCAATATTTTATAGAACCCAAAACACCCTTTAAAAATATAGTTAAAATTCCATCAGGTAGTTATTTAAATATAAATTTAAAAAATTTAAATTTTACAGTTAAAGAATATTGGTCACTTGATAAAATTAAAGCTGTAAAATCCAATAAACCGTTTGAAGAAATAAAAAGAAAAATAGTTGAAAGTGTATTATTAACCTCTAATTGTAATGATAAACCAGTGAGTGTTTCATTAAGTGGAGGTATTGACTCTTCTTTAATTTGTTCAATATTAAAACAAAATAATATTGATTTTACCGCCTATACAGCTGGTTATAAGGATTTCACTAAAAATGACGAGAGAAAATACGCAAGAACTTTCTCTAAAAAAGAAAAATTTAATTTTGACGAAATAGTAATTGATACTAAAGATGTAGCAAATAATTTCTTAGATCTATGTTATAATTTAGATGAACCTATAGCAGATATAAGTAGCTACTCATATTATTTGATTTCAAAAAAATTAAGAGAAAAAAAAATAAAAGTCTTATTACAAGGGCAGGGTATTGATGAATTATTTTGGGGATATGACTGGGTCAAAAGATCAGTATCGGGCAAACAAAAGATTAGAGATAGAATTTTTAACAACTTTTATAAAATAGATAATAAAGATTTCTCTAATTTTATTTTGTTAAATAAAGATTTTGTGCATGCAATCAAATATATAAATAATTTTTTGACAGAGAAATATAAAAGTTTTCAAAATAAAGATTTTATTAACTCTTTCTACAATTTAGATAGAGAAACAAATGAGTCTGTAAAAATAACAAAATTGATAATTAAAAGCTATTTACTCTCGAATGGTATAAATCAATCAGAAAAATTAGGAATGAGTAATTCGGTTGAATTAAGATTACCTTTTGTAGACTATAAATTAATTGAAACAGTTATTGGTTTAAGAAAAGGTGGTTGTTTAGGAAATGATCATGAGCTAAAAGAAAAGTTTTACTTTAAAAATTCTGTTAAAAATATTTTACCAGATTATATCTTAAAAAGAAAAAAAAGAGGTTTTTCTCCACCAGCAAAAAAATGGTTTAAATCCATATTTAAAAATCATGGCCATTTACTAAAAAATGGATATCTAAATAAATTTGGTATTTTAAATGAAATAAATTCTTTAAAGCTTGAGAGAGGACCTAAATTTTATGAGAGTATTTTTACAAATACACCAATTTCTTTTAAATTTTTGATTTTAGAGATATGGTTTAAAAATTTCTTCGAAAAATAATTAAGAATTACTTTTTTGTGAAAAATAAAAATTAGGTTTTACGAGATCTGAGCCCTAGTCAAATTTTTTTAAAGATATTAAAGATGGGATTAAAATTTTTTCTTTTAAATTTTAAACCCAGACATTTGAGCATCCTGATAAAATTGTTTAACTGTTTTTATTGAATATTCAGATGGGCTTGTTCCAATTAAATTCAATTTTTTAATATGCTCAATTTGCATTGTTATAATATCGGTTTTTATGCTATTCGCGGCAATATAATCATAAGCCATACGAGTGCTTGCCCATAAAGTTAAGCACGAGCTGTTTTGATGAACAAAATTATTAATTTCAATCATTTTTTCTTTAGCATCAATACCGGAGTCGTATAATCTTCCAGCAAAAATAGACAATATTGTGGAAGTATCTTTCAATAATGGTATTATTTTTTTTATTTGTTCAATTAGAAAAATTGCAGTTATGTTAAGTTTAATGTTTTCTTTGCAAAGATTTTCAATAACTGTAAATGTTGACTCTCCACTAGTGTAAACAATTGGTATTTTAACATAAACATTTTTCCCTAATTTATTTAATATTTTTGCTTGTCTTATCATGTTAATTTCGTCATCTGCAAATACTTCTAATGAAACAGGTTTGTCTTTACATTCAGTAAGTATTTTCTTTGAATATTCTAAATAATCTTTGGCACCATTTTTTTTAAAAAGACTAGGATTAAAAGTGTAGCCATCAATTTGTACTTTGCGATCTTCATTAATTTGCTCAATTGATGGACCGTCTATATATAATTTAATTTGTTTATTATTCATTTAAATAATTGTCATGAGTTGTCACGCACCTAACGGTCTGTTTGTATACAATAGATTGTAGCATGTAAAGTGAGTAATTTAAATGATTGAATATTATTTATCAAAAAAAATCTGTTATTTTAAAAATTAACTGATTTTTTAATTACGTTTAAAAACTGTTTAGAATGTTCTATGTTCCTTTTATCATTTTCTTTTTTTGCTATTTCAACTTTTTTTCTTAAGAGCAGATGCTTTTTTTTGTCTATATCAATTAATATTTTAGATAGTTCCTTATATTTATGGGGATTAAAAAAAAGAGACTCAGGACATTGCTCTTTATGTACTGGAATATTTGATAAAATTGTAGGAGTTCCAAAAGATTTTGCTTCTTCGACGGTTGTAGACCATCCTTCAAAAAAAGATGGATTAATTAAACAAAAACAATTTGCATTCAATTTATATACATCATCAATAGGTACAACACCCAAGTATTTTATCTTTTCTCTAAATTCCAAAGAATTAATTTTGTTAAATATTTTTTTACTATAATCTTTATCTCTCATATCAAATGGTATTCCAGTAAAAATAATTTGAGGTAAATTATTAAAAACTTTTAGGTTTTTAGATTTAATATACTGCAAAGATCTTAAGATTAGTTCGTGATTTTTATGGGCCCAAAATTGGTTAGGTACATATATATATTTTTTTTCTATCTTGTATTTTTTCTTTAAATAAGAAATTTTATTTATATATTTTTTTGGATCGGTAAAAATTGAAAATCTAACCACATGAATATCATCAGGGTCTTTATTATAAAATTTAATACAGTCTTTTTTAGCGTGTTTACTTGAAACTATTATATTTTTTCGAAAAAAAATTTTTTTTCTAAAGGATAACTCTCTTTTCCAATATCCAAAAAATGAAAAAAAATCTGGAAGATGTCTGTGTTGAAAATCGGGTATCCAAGTCAATATCTTTTTATTAGATGTAAATATTGCTGAATTATTTACATCAAAATAAATATCTAACTTATTATTAATTATTTTATTTAAATGAAAATTAAAAATTTTATTAAAAAAATTATTTTTTTGTTTTATTTTAATAACCTCATCAAATTTTGTTAAATCCACATGATTTAAATTCTCTTGATTATATATAATTAATTTTAATAATATTTTACCTCTTAATCTGGATTTAATTACAGATGATATATTTTTAAGATAGGTATGCCCACCCATCCAATTTTTTGATCCCATTTGATTAAAACCAACCCTAAACATTAAATTATTTCTTTGATCACATTTATTATTGAATGTTTAAGTTTATATTTGGGTTTATAACCAACTATATTGATTAATTTCCTATTAGAACCAATTTGATGAGGTCTATCAAATTTTCTAATTCTTTTTTTATCTATTTTTACTTTAATGACAGTTCTTAATTCTTGAGATATAATCTTTAAAATATCTTTTATGCTGTAATTGCTCTGATTAGAAATGTTAATAATTTCTGACTTTTTTGAGAGTTTTAATCGTATTATTTTAGTTAAAGAATTGGCTACATCTCTTACATCGACGTAATCTCTTTTTGCCAAGATATTTCCTAAAAAAATTTTATTAATTCTTTTATTTTTATCTATTTGATCAAGTATATCTGGAATTATATGTCCATTTGGGTCGTTTGGACCAATTGTATTAAAAATTCTAGCAATCACGTACTTATTAGATGTCTTTTCACTCCAGAAAGAAATTTGTTTTTCGTTAGAATATTTTGTTAAAGAATAATTATCTCCTGGATGTAGAATTGATGTTTCTTCATGTAGTATTTTTGATTTCCAACTGTAAACACCTCCTGTTGAGGCATGTACAAATTTATCTAACTTTATTGTTTCTATTGCCTTTAGCAAATTTTCTGTTCCAATAATATTTGTTAATTGAGCTAGCTGTCGATCTTTTTCACAAACTGGAATGTTGTGAACTGCCGCAAGGTGAACGACAATATTAGGTTTAATTTTTTTTATTAAGTGGTTAAGTTTTACTTTATTTACAATATCTATTTTATAATTTTTAATTTTTTTATTATTAATAAATCTTTGTTTAAAAACTAATTTGTCTAAAATAAATAGATTATAATTGTAATTTAATAAAGATTTTGTCAATTCTTTGCCAATAAATCCTGCTCCACCTGTAATTAGAATTTTTTTCATAATTTTATCATTATTTATTACCTAAAAAATATTTTGTTGATTAATCTCAAAAAAATATTCTTTTGAGAGGCATAAAGATAATTTTTTATTTTTAAAATATTTCTTTTATTTTCCATTATTTTAATATTAAAATTTAATTTTTTTTTTAAATTTAGAGATATATTATCTTTATAACTTAAATCAAATGTATGAATTCCACTTCCATCAAAACCAATATTTTTTGTAAAACTTTTAGAGGGAAGCAAGCATAGTCCATTTTTTTTTAAAATTGTAGCGTACCAAAATATTGCCCAAGTATTTATTTTATTTCTTTTATTCAATAAAACTTGCTTCCAAAAGGAATTGTTATACCCATCAAAATTTAATTTACTAATATCTTTTTTAGAGAAATTTTTGATTAATTTATTAGTATTCTTTTCAAAATATTTCCATTTATTTGACCAAGTTGCCCAACCCCAGCAATGCATAACACGTGAAAAATATACATCACTGTCATTTTCTAAGTTTATTGGATAACTCCATCCACTAATGTGCCAGATCTTATTTACATTTTTAAAATATTTAAGTGCAGAATTCATAAATTTTAAAAACAATGGACTTGTAATTATATCATCTTCTAAAATTATAGCCTTACCATATTTGTTTATAATTTCTGTAACACCAGAAATAATTGAATTGGCCAAACCTAAATTTTTTTTTTGTTCTATTATTTTTACCTTTTTAAAACCATTAATTGTTTTAATATATTTTCTAACCTTTAGAACTTCCTCAAAATTTTCAATTTTCTTTGGTCCATCAGAGTATATAAATAGTTCACTTTTATTAGCTAATAAATTTTTTTTCAAAGCATCAACAGTTTTTTTTGTATGCAACTTGCGATTATAAACGAATAAGATTATTGGAGCCAGTTTCATTTAATTTATTATTTAAGTCTTTTTCCATCAACAATTTTACTTTTAAAACTCATTATTTTTTTTTCAGAACCAAGCAAATCTGGATAACATGAAACATGTTTTAATCTATTGCTTTTATTTAAAACTAAACCTTTACTAAAATGTGGTTGTATCTCAGCACCGATTGAGGTTTTATAGCAATTATCTATCTTATATTTAATTTTAATTATTTCTAACTGGTAAAACCAGTTTAATAAATTAAAAAAAATTAATAAATAAATTATTTTATAGCTAACTTGTGTAACCAATATAAAAAAGACACTCACTATGGATAGCCATAAAAATGAAGGTTCCCAAGGAAAAATAAAGAATAATAATAAATTAAAAATTATTAATATAATATAAAAGTTGTATCTAAATAATCTATTTTTCAATTTTAAAAATTGATATAAAATAAATAATATTGATATGATCCCAAAAGTTTTTAAAATTTTATAAAAAAATCTTGAAAATTCTTCGATTGATAAGATGGAATTCGTCTTAAAATTAGACTGCTCAGCATAGATAAAACTTAGACTAAATTGATTTTGTAGCCAACTGGGAACATAAAACATACAACCAAAAAAAATAATTATAACTATATGGAAAATTTTTTTTTCTAAATTAATTATTTTATTATCAAAAAATATTAGAGTTGGTATTATAAAAATTATAAAATTAAATCTACTTCCAAAACACAGTGAGAAAAATAATATTGAAATTTCATATTTTTTTATAGTTAATGCGTATAATCCTATTGAGTAAAACATTAAAGACCAAGAGTAATCCATTGGGATTGTGCTATCTCTCATTATTATATGATTTGATAGACACAATATAAGAAATAGAAAAAAATTAATTGATTTATCTTTTTCTAAATTTAATAATTTTGTTCCAGCTTTAAAAAAATAAAATAAGCTAATTATTAAAAATAAAAATGTTAATAAGTTTATTGTTGTGCTACCAAAATTATATGCTAAAAATCCAATTCCAATCTCCGGAATTAGATATCCAGCTCCCCGTGATTTTGTATAAGTTCCATTATCTTTTAAATTTAAAAAAGTTTCAATCATTGCATAAGTGTCCCAATCCCAGCCGTAATTATTTATAAAGCATAAATAAATTGCATATGACACAAGTAGGAAAGTAACTAACAATTCAGAGTATTTTATTTTACTAAACATTTTCTTTTAATTTTTTCTTTAAATTATTATAGTTAGAATTAATGAATAAAAAATTATTACGATATTTATAAATATATTTTTTATTTGTAACACTAGTTATAATTTTCACATTATTATTTATACAATCTAATGTGAACAAGCTATAAAAATTTTCTTCAGAACAGATTGAAAATTTAGTTTTACTCAACAGTGAATTTAATTTTTTTTTTGAAATTAAATTTAAATTAACAATATTTTCAATTTCCAATTTATCTCCAACACAATAGATTTTAAAATTTAATTCTAATAACTTATTTATTAAACCGTAATTTATCGATCTTTTTTTATTTCTGTGATTTTTGTAATAAATTAAGACATCCAAATTTTTTATTTTTAGGTTTTTCTTACTTATGTAATTAAAAATAAAATCAAAATTAGACTCTCTAATTATCTTTTTACCAAGATACTTTTTTAGTAAAATTGTAGCAAAAATTGGATTCTTATATCTTAACAGAATTATAAGTTCACTCATTTTATAAAATACTGGAAATAAATACTTTCTGATAAGAAAATCGCTATTTTTAGAAAAATGCGACCCACCAGTAATAGGCCCAATCAAAGTCTTCGGAGGTAATAACAAAAAAATAATAAAATTCCATAATGGCAAGTAATTAATATATGCAACTTTCTTATTCTTAAAAAAATAATACCAACATAAAATAATTCCAAAAAAAGGCGTTAAATATTTGTAGTTGAAAATTGAATTTTTTTTAAAAAACATTTCAGGATAAAAGATTTTTTTGTTTCTTATTTTTTTTGATACATATAATCTTGCTAAGTTACCTTCTCCTGTTTGAGAAGAATAGTCACATGCCCAACAATAAATTTTTTTTTTAAATAATTTTTGCACTTTTATTCTTAAAGTTTTTAGTTATATAAGTTGCTATTAAATATGAAATAAAAGTTTTAAATAATCTATTTAATCTTCTTAGAGAGTCATATTTAAGTCTCCATAAAAATTCAAATTTTGAGAAAACTTTTGGTACCTCAGCTTCTTCTCCTGAAGCAATGTTAATTGAACCACCAATACAAATTATTTTAAAATAATTATTATTATCTTTTAAATGTTTTGCTATCTGTTCTTGTTTTGGGGTTGGTAAAGTAATAAATATAATTTCATTTTTTTTAATTTTAAAATTTAAAAATTTAATTATTTTATCTAAATTTGCAAATGGTAGAGGAACTTTATGTATTTTTTTTTTATATACTTTTTTTAAATAATTTTCAGACTTATGTGATAAATTACCAAGAACAGTTATTTTTTTAATATTATTTGGAAGTTTTAATTTTCTAACAATTTCTCTACCTGGTATTTTTTTTAATTTTTTATTTAATACTTTTGCAAAAATACCATCAGGCCAATTGATCAATTCATCATATGTTTTAATTTCACCATTAGCATAACTTCCTAAAAAAGCTAAATTTAGTGCTGATAGAGTAAAATTTTTATTAAAATTCAAATTGCTTAAGTTTTTAATTATTTTAAAGTCATATTTACCAATTTCGTCATAATACTTATTTATTTTGAAATTAAATTCTTGATTGATTTTTTTTTCATCAAAAAGAAATAATTGATGAATTTTTGCCAAAAATCTTAAGTAAACAAATAATATGTTACTCCTTAAATTATTAATTTTAAATGATTTTAATATTTCACTACTTGACTTAATATGAGCAAATATATTCTTCCCTGAAACTCCACCTGTTCTCATTCTTGCAACAGAGAAGTTTAAATTTAAAAATTGAACTTTATTCTTTACAAATAATCTTAAAAAAAATTCAAAATCAGCAGCAATTGAGAATTTTTCAGTATAATATCCGTAATTTTTAAAAATTTCTTTGTGAATAACAGAGCCTGTGTGTGGAGGCATTAAACCAAAAAACATCATCCAAGGTCTAAAATTGCTTGAACTATAAAATCTTACTATCTTTTGGTGTGAAAAATTATTGTGATAACAGACATTTCCCAAAAGTATTTTCTCTTTAGATTTTGATATTTTTTCTGCTATTTGTTTTAATACTAGGCTTGAATTAAAAATATCATCTGAATTTAGTACTATTATATAATCACCCTTTGCCTTTTTTATGCCCTCATTAATTGCGGCATAAATTGAAGATTTTTCTTTTACAATTATTTTTTTTTTGACTTTATGTTTTTTTGCTATTTTAATTGTATTATCAGTTGAACCACCATCAACTACAATATGCTCAAAATTTTTATATACTTGGTTGTAAACTGAGTTTAAACTAAATGTCAGAGATTTTTCACTATTTAAGGTGGGTGTAATTATCGAAAATTTCATACTATGGAATTTTTTTAGTTTCTATTTTATTAACATATAATAAAGATGAGAATAGAAGTAAGTAATCTATACTAAATAATGAAAAGCTATTCTCAAATAAAGACCTAACAAAAAAAAATACGATAATTGAGATTGAAAATGTATAAAAAACATTATTCTTATATTTGGTAAAGATAAAATATTTAATTCTGTTTATCAAATGTATATAAATTGTTATAATTAACAATAATGCTAAATATCCACCAGATAAAAACGAATAAAGTATTGCATTTGAAGAATTATCACCAAATTTATCTTTTTTAATGTATTTTTTAAGAAAATATCTGTCACCTTGGGATCCATATCCAAATATATTTTCATATTCATAATTAGTAAGTGAATATTTCCAAATATCGACTCTTCCACTTGAATTATTGTCTAATATTCTTGAATATTGTTTAATTTCTTCAACCTGATTAATTTTATTTTTGTAAATGTAGTCGACAGTAAAATTTGAAAAAATTAAAAAAATTAAAAAAATAATTTTTTGAAAGTTTTTAAATTTGCTGACAGACATTAATAAAAATAAAGTAGTTATATAAAAACATAAAATTGAACCTCTAGATTGCATACCCCAAATTACAAAAAACAAAAATAAAAATAAAATTAGTAGTATTGAATTCAAAAATTTATTTTTTGTATTCAAAATTACTATTAATAAAAAAATATTTAAAATTGAAACTGATCTTGATAATCCAGTGACACGTGGATTTACTTGATTAAGAAGATTTCCATCAAGAAAAAAAAATGTTCTATAAAAATTAAAATTATGAGAAATAATTTCATCATATTTTGGTAATATTGTTATAAAACAAATGCATATTAAAAATAAAATATTAACAATAATTAAACATCTTAAATTTATTTCTGATATATTCATTAGTACTAAAGAAAAAAAAATTGTTCCAAGTGATAAAATAATTAAATATGTATTTTGAAGATTTAATTCTCTTGTATCGCTAAAGATTAAAAAAATTAGATAGCTGCTAAACAAAATTAAAAAATAATATCTAAAATCTAGTTTAAACAAATAAGTTCTTTTTTCTATTAAGAAAATTTTTAATGCAAAATAGATAATCATTAAAAATGATAAAATTAAAGCTAGAACTAATCTTAAAGAATTTATGCTTTTGATAAAATTTTCTCCAAAAAAATAAATCTCAAAAGGCATTGTATTTATTGAAAGCCAAAACAATGACCACATAAAAGAACACACAAAAAGACTGTAATAAGTATTATTTAGAAGCTTTATGTTCATGAATAATAAATTTTATTATATTTTTTAATTATTTAATTATATTAGTACTTTAATTTATAAAAATGAAAAACATTTCAGTAGTTCTCCCAGTATTCAATGAAAAAAAAAGCTTGACCTATGTAATAGACACTTGGCATCAATTCTTTTTAGAAAAGGATATAATTCACGAATTTGTAATTTGTGAGGATGGAAGCACAGATGGAACAAAGGAAATGATTATTGAAATTAAAAATCAGTATCCAATATCTGACCAATCATCGGAACAAAGACTAGGATATGGTAGTGGAGTTACAAGAGGTATTCAAGCATCAAAATATGAATATATATTGTGCATTGATAGTGACGGACAGTGTATGCCAAACTCTTTTATGCAATTTTATGATTGTGAAGAGGATTTTGATATTATTATAGGTAATAGAAATCCTCGAAAAGATCCAAAACTAAGAATTGTATATTCAAAACTTTTAAAAATATTTCATGACTACCTATTTAATTCAAAAATTTCAGATCCAAGTTGTCCATACGTTTTGGCAAAAAAAGAAGTTTATTTACAATTAATACCCAAACTTTCATTTGTAAAAGAAGCATATTGGTGGGGATTTATTGGAGCATCGGTTATGTATAAAAAAAAAATAGTTCAATTCGATATTGAGCATTTTGTTAGATACGACGGAAGTTCAGTCGTATACAAATTTTCTAAAATGCCAGGTATTATTTTACGGAACTTAGCTGGGTTAATTAAGTTAAAGAAATCATTTAATGAATAGTTGATAATGAAGATTGCACATATCTGTCATTTAAGTTCTTCTAGTGGAGTAAGTGCATTACCAACAAATCTTAATAACGAACTTAATAAAAGTGAAAATTATATTAGCAATTATTATCACAATGACACTCCTCAGGATAAAAAAAATTTCACTTTTATAGAAAATTCTAAAATTCTTAATCAGTCGATTTTTGATATATATTTAAAATATAAAGCTGAGGGAGTTGCAAATTATTGTTTTTTTTATGAAGGTATTGAAAATAATCAAACTTTGAAAATTTTTGATGATTATGATGTAATTCATCTTCATTGGGTAAATTATTTTTTAAATCTAGAAAATTTAGTTCAGCTATTTAAAACAAAACCCATAATTATAACTGTCCATGATCAACATTTATTATTTGGTGGATGTCACTGGAGAAATAATTGTCAAAATTATAAAGTTAATTGTATAAATTGTCCTCAATTAGATGAGAAAATAAATAATATTGCAAATTATAATTTTCTAAAAAAAAAAGAAATATTCGATAATAGCAACGTAACTTTTATTCATCAAAATGAGGAAAGTTTTAAAATAGGAGAAAGCATTTATGGAAAAAATATTCACAAATTGATTGATTGTTCAACTGATATAACAAATTTCAATATTATTGAAGATAAATTAAAACTAAAAAAAAAATATGGTCTCGAAAAAGAAAAAAAAATCATTCTCAGTCTTTGTGGATACGACTCATACACAAAGGGTTCCTGGCAGGTCAAGGAACTTGAAAAATATATTGATCCAAAAACAATTTTGATTTTAGCAGGTAGTGGCTTTAATAATATATCCAGTATAAAAAATAGAATTTATAATCTGGGTCATATAAACGATAAAGTCAAAATAAACGAATTATACAATATTGCAGATGTATGTTTTTCACTAAGTAGAGAAGAGGGAGTTCCTGGTATAACTTGCGAGTCACTCAGTGCAGGTACTCCGTTTGTAGGTTTTGAGGATGTTGGAAACTTAAATAGGATGATTATAAACGGAAAAAACGGGTTTTTAATAAAAAAATATTCCATTGAACAATTTGCAGAAAAATTAAATGAAAAATTTTTAAGTCAAAAGGAGATAAGAAATGATTTTTTAAATAGGAT
>CACJBW010000007.1 GCA_902591775.1 uncultured Pelagibacteraceae bacterium | reverse complement strand
TAACCTTTTTTGATCCTTCAACTCTAATAAACATAACTCCAAAAATTATAATACCTATTAGACCTATAATTTTACTTATATCTGCAGGCACACCAAAAATTAAAAAATTAATTATGGTTGACCATAGTAACTGTGAATATTGAAAGTTAGTTACAAAAGATAAATTTGATAATTGAATCGCATAAATAATTATAAAGTGACTTATGAAACCAAAAATACCCATTGCTACTAACCCTATCCAATAAAAATTATTTTCAATTGGTGTCCAATTAAAAGAGATATAAATAGTAAAAATTAAAGCACCAGTAACAGCAGTATAAAAAACTGCTGAGAAAGGTTCATTGTTCCCAGAAATTAGTTTGGTAAAGAATTGGTAAAGTGCCCAACATAATGGTGGAACTATTGGAAATATTAGCTCCGGTGATAATATTTTCATACTAGGGCCTAAAGCGTAAACAATTGACCCAAAACTTAACAACATTAAAATTATACCTTTGGGAGATAAAATATCTTTTAAAAAGTATGCTGATAATAACGAAACAATTAATGGCGCACTAAAAAAAACCACGTATATATCAACTAAATCAAATCTTTGTAATGAGTTAAACATAAAGAATGTTGCTGTAACCATTAATAAGGATCTAACAATTTGAATTTTAAAGTTTCTTGTTAAATTTAGTTTTGGTTTAAACAGTAAAAAATAGACACAAAGTGCGATAAAATGGAAAAAAAATCTGCCCCATACTGCTTGAGTAACAGGCATAACGTTTCCTAAATATTTTGCTGTAGAGTCCATGCATACAAATAAAAAAAAACCAGAAGCAGATAGAAAAATTACTTTAAACAAAGAAGCTTTTGGATTTTTAGACATTAGAGGTTTTTATCAATCAATCAAAAGTTACATTACAACGCCTACTTGCCAAGGATTAAATTCCTCATCACCGTAGCCATTAATTTCACTTTTTGATTTATTTCCTGAAGCGGTATTTACAACAAGATCAAATATCTTACTTCCAACTTCTTCAATATCTTCTTTTCCTTCAGCTATTGTTCCACAATTAATATCCATATCTTCTTCCATTTTCTCATACATTGCAGAATTAGTAGACAATTTTAAACTTGGTACAGGTTTACATCCAAAGCAAGAACCTCTACCTGTAGTAAAACATATGACATTTGCACCAGAAGCAACTTGTCCTGTCACAGAAACTGGATCATACCCTGGAGAGTCCATAAAATTAAAGCCTTTATTTTTCAATGGCTCTGCATATTCTAATACATCTTCTAAAATTGATTTACCGCCCTTTGCAACAGCTCCAAGAGATTTTTCTAGAATTGTAGTTAAGCCACCTCTTTTATTTCCTGGTGCAGGATTGTTGTCCATTGTACTATTGTTTATTGAAGTATAATGCTTCCACCATTCTAGTCTTTTCATAAGTTTATCTGCTGTTTCTTGGCAGTTTGCTCTATTGATTAAAAGGTGTTCTGCACCATAAATTTCAGGAGTTTCTGATAATATAGAACTTCCCCCTTTTTTTACCAACATATCAGCTGCTACACCCAAAGCTGGATTTGCAGTTATACCCGAATATCCATCTGAGCCACCACATTGAAGAGCTAAAGTTAAATGACTTACTGACTCTGGAGTTCTTTTAATATCATTAGCCTCTGATAACAGATTTTTAATTTGAGATAAGACTTTATCTACAATTTTTTTTGTGCCACCCTCATCCTGAATCGTTAAAAAATGTATCCTGTTATGTTTTTTGACAGACTCATCAAATAAACTTACTTGTGCGCATTCACAACCTAAGCCAATGACAAAAACATGTGAAAAATTTGGATGATTTTTAAAACCATCAATTGTTCTTTGAAACATTTGCATTCCTTCACTAACTGTATTCATGCCACATCCAGTAGAATGCGTAATTGGAACGATTCCATCTATGTTAGGGTAATCATTTAAAATGTTTGAATATTTTATCTTTTCAACAATCATCTTTGTTACTGTTGCCGAACAATTTACTGTACTTACAATTCCTATATAGTTTCTTGTAGCAACTTGACCATTTTCTCTCAAAATTCCGTTGAAAAAAGTATCTGCATTTTCATCAACAATTGTTTTTTTATTATTTACTTTAAAGGCTCTTTCAAATTCTTTGAATTCTAAATTATGAGTGTGAACATGCTCGCCTGCACTTATATTTTTTGAGGCAAATCCTATTATTTGATCATATTTGATTATCGGGTCGCCTTTTTTAATTGGTTTTAAACAAACTTTATGTCCAAAAGGTATTGGATCAATAGTGCTAATATCCTGATCATTTATTTTTGTTTTTTCTGGCATAATGAATTGACTTACGCCAACATTGTCATTTTTATTTAGAACAATTAGACTATTCATTTTTCAATATAAGTTTTATAAAACATTATAAATTAATTTAATTGAAATAAAATATTTATAATTTGATGAAAAAAAAGAATTTAAGAAGCAAACAATGGTTTGACGATCCTAAAGACCCTGGCATGACAGCCATGTATTTAGAAAGATATCTAAATTATGGACTTACAAGAGAAGAGCTTCAATCGGGCAATCCAATTATAGGTATCGCACAGTCAGGTAGCGATTTATCCCCATGCAATAGACATTTTTTATCTTTAAGCAAAAGAATTAAAGATGGAATTAGAAGAGCAGGTGGTATTCCGATGGAATTTCCTACTCACCCAATCCAAGAAACTGGAAAAAAACCAACTGCGATGTTGGACAGAAATTTATCTTATTTATCATTGGTCGAAGTTCTTTACGGATATCCAATCGATGGAGTAATACTTACAACTGGTTGTGATAAAACTACTCCCGCAGCTTTAATGGCTGCTGCTACAGTAAACATTCCTGCAATTGTTTTATCTGGCGGCCCAATGCTGGATGGAAATTACAAGGGTAAGAAAGCTGGAGCAGGAACCATTATTTGGGAAGCAAGAAGATTACATGCTAAAGGAGAAATTAATTACGAGGAATTTATGGATATGGCAGCTGCATCTTCACCAAGTCCTGGTCATTGCAATACAATGGGTACTGCTTCCTCAATGAATTCAGTGGCGGAAGCGTTGGGAATGTCTTTACCTGGATGTGCTGTGATACCGGCACCTTATCGAGAAAGAGAACAAATTTCTTTTGAGACAGGATCGAGAATTGTAAATATGGTCCATGAAGATCTTACACCCTCTAAAATAATGACAAAGAAAGCTTTTGAAAATGCAGTTGTGGTTGCTAGTGCTATTGGTGCATCAAGTAATTGTACTACTCATCTAATTGCAATTGCAAAACACATGGGTGTAAAATTTGATTTATCCAATTGGCAAAAATTAGGACACAAAATTCCTTTATTAGCGAACTGTCAACCTGCTGGAGAACATTTAATGGAGGGTTTTTACAGAGCAGGCGGTATACCTGCAATCATGAAAGAATTAATGAAGCATAAAAAAATTCACCAAAACTTAATTACTGTAACAGGTAAAACAGTTGCTCAAAACTTAAGAAAAAAAATCAATGTCGATAGAGATGTAATAAAAACTTTCAAAGATAATTTAACTGATAAGGCTGGTTTTTTAGTTATGAAAGGTAATTTCTTTTCATCAGCAATCATGAAAACTTCAGTTATTAGCAAAGAATTTAGGGAAAGATATTTGTCAAATCCTAAACATCCAAATGTCTTTAAAGGTAAAGCTGTAGTTTTTGAAGGTCCTGAAGATTATCATAAAAGAATAAATAGCAAAAAGTTAAAGATTGACGAAAATTCAATCTTAATATTAAGAGGATGTGGACCTGTTGGATACCCAGGGTCTGCTGAAGTGGTGAACATGCAACCACCAGATAGATTATTAAAAAAGGGCATAAATGCTTTACCAACCCTTGGTGACGGTAGACAGAGCGGTACCTCAGAAAGTCCATCAATACTTCATGTATCACCAGAATCTGCAGTAGGTGGAGATTTAGCAATTGTTAAGACTGGTGATAAAATGACAATAGATTTAAAAAAAAGAAGAGTAGACCTTCAAATAACAAAATTAGAATTTACAAAAAGAAGAAAAAAGAAAAAAATAAAAAAACTTACTAATCAGACTCCTTGGCAAGAAATTTCTAGATCAAATGTTGGCCAACTCGAAGATGGTGCATGTATAATTTCAAGAGATCAATATTTAGATATTACTAAAACTAAGGGTATTTTAAGAAACTCCCATTAGATGAAACCAAAAATACTAGTTTCTAGAAAAATCTCTGATGGAGCAGAGGAAATATTAAAACAAGAATTCGATGTTACTTTAAATTTGAATGACAAACCTTATCCGTATGAGGAATTAATTAAACTTGTAAATAATTATGATGGATTAATTTCAACAAGTTTTGACAAATTAGATAAGAATTTCTTTGAAAGTTTGACAGGGAGGTTAAAAGTAATTGGCCATGTTGGAGTTGGATATGATAATATAAATACTCAATCAGCTAAGGAAAAAAACATAAAAGTATCGAATACACCGAATGTATTAAATGATGCTGTAGCAGAAATAACTATTCTACTAATTTTAGCATCTTCAAGAAGAATTGGAGAGGCTTATAATTTAGTTAAAACAAATACTTGGAAAGATCATAAACCTGATATTACAAAATTAATGGTGGGTAATGAAATTACAGGAAAAACTTTAGGCATCATAGGAATGGGAAGAATTGGTCAGATTGTTGCTGATAGAGCAAGAGCTTTTAATATGAAAATAATTTATTTCAATAGAAATAAATTATCTAAAGATCTTGAAAAAGATGCTGCTTATTACTCAGATTTAAAATCTATGTTACCTAATTGTGATTATGTAAGTTTACATACTCCTGCTACTCCGGAAACAAAAAATATAATCAATTCAGAAACCTTAAAATTATTTCCAAAACATTCAGTGTTTATAAATACATCAAGAGGATCAACTGTAGATGACGATGCATTAATAGAGGCTTTGAAAAACAAAAAAATTTATGGTGCTGGACTTGACGTATTTAATAATGAACCAAATCTAGATAAAAGATATTTAGAATTAGATAATTGTTTTGTCTTACCTCATGTTGGTAGTGCGACACATGAAACTAGATTAGCAATGAGTATGTTAGCAGTTAATAATTTAAAGTGTTTTTTTTCAAATAAACCACTGCTTTCAGAAGTGGTTTAATATTCGACTAAAGGTTGTACCATTAAAATTATATATATTATATATAAACAAATTCTTTCTTTTATTTGAAATCTTTTTCTCTTTGTGTTTAAATTTAGGTAATAACACAATTGAGAGGAAATAATGTTAAAATTAATAACTAAACTAACAGCTGCTATTGCCGTAGTATCTATTGCTTTATTTGGTTCTGCTCACGCAAAAACTCTTAAAATAGAAACTCACTTCACAGCAAGCTCACCAAATGGTGAAGTTGCAGCTCAATTTGCTAAGAATGTAGAAAAGTTCTCTGGGGGAAGCTTAAAAGTACAAATGTTCTATTCGTCATCTGTAACAGGTAAGTCTGCTGAGGTATTTAACTCTGCACAAACTGGAATTATTGACTGTGATATGACAGGTGCTGGTTATCAAACTGGTAAAAATGCTGCATTCCAATTTGCAGGAGATGTAATGGGTGGATATGATAACCCATATCAACAATACGAATTCTTGAATTTCCCAGGAGCTCAAGAAGCTGTAGATGCACTTTATAATAAATATGGAATGACATTAATTGGTTGGTGGATACCAGGACATGAATCTTTAATTTCTAGCAGACCAATTCCAGATGTTGCTTCACTAAAAGACTTTAAATTTAGATCACCTCCAGGAATGGAAAGTATGATCTTTACAGCATTAGGAGCTAAACCAATCGTTATGGATTTCGGTGAAGTTCCAACTGCTTTACAAACTGGTCTAATCGATGGTGCTGACTATTCATCGTTAGCTACAAACTATGCTGGTGGACACTATGAGCAAAACAAATATGCTACATATCCAGGTTTCCACTCTATGCCAGCTGACCACTTAGCTTGTAACACTAAAGTTTGGAATAAGTTAAAGCCTCATGAACAAGGTGCGATGTTAGCTGCAATCGAAATCTGTGGTAGAACTATCACTAGCTTGGTTGAAAGAAAAAACGCAGAAGCTGTAAAAGCTTTACAAGAAATGGGTGTTACTCTTCATGACTGGTCTAGAGAAGACAGACTTAAATTCAGACAAGCTGCACTTGGCGCTTGGGAAGAATGGAAGAAAAAGTCTCCAGAAGCTGCTGCTCTTATAGAGATTCATAAAGCTTACATGAAAGCTAACGGTATCCTATAATAAAAAGCGCTTAACAAAATATAGAAGGGCCTGAAATAGGCCCTTCTTATAAAATTTTTTTTGCCTATGAGTGATAAAGAATTACAAGACAAGCAATTACAAGAGCAAAATGAAAAAGTTGCAAGCAAAGACGATTTTCCAATAAATTGGATTGATAGAATTTCATTATTTTTAAGCCACACAATTAAGTATTTAATCCCTGTTATAGTAATCGTTATGATGTATGAAATTTTTATGAGGTACGTGCTATTTAAACCAACATTATGGGCTAATGAATTATGTTTATGGTTAGCTGGTGTTTGTTATTTAGTTGGTGGAATATATGCAACAAGGCTTAGAAGTCATATCAGAATTGTCTTATTATATGACTATGTAAGTAGGCCAACTCAGCGTATTTTTGATCTAATTAGTACTGTAATTATTGTCACTTTTGCAGCTGCCGTAATTTATGGAGGAATGGAGGATGCATATAGATCATTTATAAATTGGGAGAGATTTGCAACTTATTGGGATCCACCAATTCCTGCAACTATGAAGCCACTCACGCTTATTTGTATATTTCTTATAGCACTACAATCAATAAATAACTTAATTATTGACTGGAAAAATCCTAAAGAAAAACAGTACCAACCTGCCAAAGATTTAAAATAAAATGGAATTTGAGATAGGAACACTATCGATAATACTAATAGTAGGACTATTAGCATTGATATCAATAGGTGTGCCTATGGGTTTTGCTTCAGGTTTTATGGGAGCAGTGCTTGTATTTTTATATATAGGTGAACATGCTTTAGGAATTTTGCTTTCAAGATATTATTCTCTTGTTGTAACTTACTCATTCTTATCGGTACCATTATTTATATTCATGGCCTCCTTACTTGAACGCTCGAATATTGCAAGAGATTTGTATGATGCGCTAAATGCTTGGTTAAGAAAAACTAGAGGTGGAGTAGGTGTAGTAACAGCAATCATGGCAACAATCATGGCAGCGATGAGTGGAATTATCGGAGGAGAGATAGTTTTGTTGGGGCTGATTGCACTACCCCAGATGTTGCGATTGAAATATGATCAAGATATGTCGATTGGTATTATTTGTGCATCAGGTTCTCTAGGCACAATGATCCCACCATCGATTGTTTTAATTATTTATGGACTAACAACAGAAACTTCAATTACCATGTTGTTCCAAGAAGCAATTGTTCCTGGTCTAATGATATCCGGTTTAATAATTACATACATTCTTATTCGAACAAGAATACAACCTCATCTTGCACCACTTAGTGATGAGCCAGCATTAACTTTAAAAGAAAAGATGTCATATCTTCCTGGTCTTTTACCACCTATTGGTATTGTAATAATTGTTTTGGGATCAATTTATTCTGGTATGACTGGTATTACAGAAGCAGCTGGTATGGGTGTAGTTGCAACACTAATTATAATAGCTGCTAGAAAAGAGTTAACATGGTTTTTGTTTAAAGATGCACTTGTTAGAACCTTTAAAGCTTCAGGAACTATATTAACAATTACTTTTGGTGCTACAGTTTTAGCAGGAGCCTATTCTCTTGCAGGAGGACCCACTTATGTTGCTGAAACAATTTTAGCCTATGATTTAAAGCCAATGTATTTAATTTTTATGATGCAAATAATGTTTTTAATAATGGGTGCGTTCATGGATTGGGTTGGAATAGTTCTATTAGCTATGCCAGTTTTTTTACCAATAGTACTAGCTCTAGGTTTTGATCCTATTTGGTTTGGAATACTATTCTGTGTAAATATGCAGGTTTCATTTTTAAGCCCACCATTTGGTCCTGCAGCATTCTATTTAAAATCAGTTGCTCCACCACACATTTCACTAACTGATATTTTCAGAGGTTTTGCACCATTTATAGTAATCCAATTGATTGTTTTGGCTTGTGTTATGTTCTTTCCAGAAGCAATGACGCAAAACTTCCACGATTTTGTCCCTAGAAAATAATGCAAAATATAGGTTTTATTGGTACTGGCCTTATGGGCTTTCCAATGGCAAAAAACATTCTAAAAGCTGGATACAAAGTTAGAGCATTTAATAGATCCAAAAATAAAGCTGAACCATTAAAAGACTTTGGTGCTGAAATTTCAAATTCAATAAGAGAACTTGTTAAGGAAAGTCATGTGGTAATTACAATGTTAACTAATGATGATGCGGTCAATGAAGTTTTAGGTAGCGATGAATTTTTAAATAATTTAAAACCTAATTCAACTGTAATTGATATGAGCTCAGTAAAACAAACTACAGCAGTTAATCACGGAAAAAATTTAAAATCTCGAAAAATAAATTACCTAGATGCACCAGTTTCAGGTGGAACAATTGGAGCCGAAGAAGCTTCTCTTGCAATAATGATTGGTGGAGAACAGATGGTTTTTGACTCAGTTAAACATATTTTAAAATCAATGGGTAATCCAACTCATGTGGGTCCTATAGGATGTGGTCAGGTTTCTAAATTAGCAAACCAAATTATAGTTGGCTTAGCTATTGGAGCTGTTGCTGAAGCGGTCACTCTTTGTGAAAAGGCTGGCACTGATCCAAATAAAATGATTAAGGCTTTATCTGGAGGCTGGGCTGATAGTAAAGTTCTTAGAACACATGGAAAAAGAATGATAGATAAAGACTTTAGCCCTAAAGGTAAAACTTCAAGTCAGTTAAAAGATATGAATAACATCTTAGAATGTGCAAATAATTATAATACTCAATTACCTATTTCAAATTTAGTTAAAGAAATGTATAAATCACTAGTTGAGAATGGACATGGTGAAACAGATCATAGTTCACTATATAAAGAAATTGAAAGGATAAATAATGGGAAGACTTGACGGAAAAGAAGTAATCATTACTGCAGCTGGACAAGGGATAGGAAAAGCAACAGCTATAACTTTTCATAACGAAGGTGCAAATGTCACAGCTACAGACATTAATGAAAATACTTTAAGTGAACTAAATAAAGAATACCCAAAAATTAAAGTAAAAAAATTAGACTCAACAAAAAATGAAGATATCAAAGAATTCATAAATACATTTAGAAATATAGATGTATTATTTAACGCCGTAGGATTTGTCCATCATGGAACAATTTTAGATTGTGAGGAGAAAGATTGGGATTTTTCTTTCGATACTAATATTAAATCTATGTACTTTATGTGTAAAGCTACATTGCCAACAATGATTAATAATAATGGAGGTAGTATTATTAATGTTGCTTCTGTTGCGTCTAGTATTAAGGGACTTCCAAACAGATTTGTATATGGAGCAAGTAAAGCAGCTATTATTGGACTAACAAAATCAATCGCATCTGATTTTGTTAAGCAAAAAATTAGATGTAATGCAATTGCACCTGGAACCGTATTCACACCTTCTTGGGAGGATAGAGTAAAACAAAGCCCGGATCCAGTTAAGGCAAAAAAAGATTTCATAGCAAGACAACCCATGGAAAGACTAGGAACTGCACAAGAAATAGCTGATTTTGCTATCTATTTAGCTAGTGATGAATCGACATTTACAACAGGAAATACTTTTTCTGTAGATGGTGGAATGACAATTTAAATATAAAGGAGAAATAATGAAACTATTAAGAGTAGGTGAAAAGGGAAAAGAAAAACCAGCAATATTAGACGGTGATGGAAAAATAAGAGATATTAGTTCATATGTAAGTGATTTAAACCCACATAATTTAAATTTTAAAACAATTTCAAAAATTCAAAGTGTTGATACATCAAATCTTCCTGAAATTTCATCAGATCAAAGAGTAGGTTCTTGCATTACAAGTCCAGGAAAGTTTGTTGCAATAGGGCTTAATTATTCAGACCATGCTGCTGAAGTTGGAGCTGATATTCCAAAAGAACCAATTATGTTTATGAAGGCTACTAGTTCGATGTGTGGTCCTAATGATGATGTAGAAATAGTTTCAGGATCAAAAAAACTAGATTGGGAAGTTGAACTTGGAATTGTAATAGGAAAAGTGGCTAAACATATTTCAGAAGATCAATCACAAGATCATATTTTAGGATATTGTTTAGTAAACGATGTTAGTGAAAGAGAATGGCAAATTGAGAAAATGGGACAATGGGTTAAAGGTAAATCTCACGATACTTATGGCCCCACTGGACCTTACCTAGTAACTAAGGATGAGATTAAGGACATAAATAATTTAAAAATGATGTTGGATGTAAATGGTGAGAGAATGCAAACGGGAAATACAAGTACTATGATTTTTAACGTTGATATCATTGTATCTTATGTAAGTAAATTTATGTCATTACAACCAGGGGATATAATCACAACTGGAACACCTCCAGGAGTTGGAATGGGTAGAAAACCACAAGTATTTCTGAAAGCAGGTGACCAAATGAAACTATCAATAGAGAACTTAGGAGAACAGAACTCTAAAGTAGTTGCTGTTTAAAATTTGTGAAAATAACCTCAATCAAAAGTCATGTACTTAGATATGAGTTAGACAAAGAACTAGGATACTCACAACAATATTACAAACATAGAACGGCTCACTTAGTTGAAGTAGAGACTGATGAAGGGATCACAGGCTGGGGAGAGTGTTTTGGGCCTGGAAATATAGCTCTTGCAAATAAATATATTGTAGAAAAAGTTATTCAACCTTTAATAAAAGGAGATGATCCACTTAAAAAAGAATATATTTGGCACAAAGTATACAATTTACTCAGAGACAGTGGTCAAAAAGGAATGCCTATTCAGGCATTATCAGGAATTGATATAGCATTGTGGGATATACTAGCGAAAAAAGCAAAATTGCCTCTTTATCAATTATTAGGGGGTAAAACTAATAACAAAATTCCAGTTTATGGTTATGGAATGATGCTGCAAAAAAAATCTGTCGAAGAATTATGTGAATTATTCAAAAAAGAAGCAAATCAAATAAAAGGAAAAAACTTCAAGGCGATGAAGATGAAAGTTGGTTTAGGTCCAAAAGAAGATTTAAAGTTAATAAGCGCAGTGAGAGATGCAATTGGCAACAATTTTAAACTAATGGTCGATGCCAATCATGCTTATAATAAAAATGATGCCTTGTATGTTGGAAAAGGATTAGATGAAATGAATATTTACTGGTTTGAGGAACCTGTGGCTCCAGAGGATTATGATGGTTACAAAGAACTTAAAGAAAAATTAAAGACTAATATTGCTGGAGGTGAGGCAGAATTTACAAAATATGGTTGGAACCAACTTTTAAAAAACAATTGTATTGATATAGCCCAACCTGAAGTTTGTGGTTTAGGTGGAATTACTGAATATTTAAAAGTATCAGCGTTAGCGCAGTCTAATTTTATTCCAATAGTAAATCATGTATGGGGTTCAGCTTTAAGTGTAGCAGTAAATTTGCATTTACTTACTTCTTTACCAGATATGCCAGGTGGACTATTTCCCACGAAATCAATGTTAGAATTCGATACCACTGAAAAAAATATTTTTATTTCAGATCTTGCTGAAGAAAATTTTTCAATTTTAGATCAGGTTAAAGATAAAGATGGATTTGCTTCACCATTAGAAAATATAGGAATTGGAATTAATCCAAAAAAAGAGTTTATAAAAGAATACGAGTACAATGGCTAAGATTATAACCTCAAAACCTGAAGTTTTATGGAATTTAAAATGTACATTAGGTGAAGGTACTTTGTGGGTCAAAAAGCATAATTCAATTTATTTTACTGACATCAAAAAAAAAAGAATTCATATTTTAAATTTAAAAAATAAAAAAAAAGTAACTATTAAAGTAAATAAAGAAATAGGATTTTTAGCTCATATAAAAAATTATATATTTATATTAGGTCTCCAAGGTGAATTAAGAATTGTAAATTTAAAAAGTAAAAAAAAAATTAAATCAATAGCCATTGAAAAGTCATTAAAAATGAACAGGATTAATGACGGCAAAACAGATCTTAATGGAAAACTTTGGTTTGGAACAATGGATAACCCTGAAAGAAATATACCAAACGGATCTCTTTATTGCCTAGATAAAAAATTTAATCTTAAAAAAGTAGATGACAATTACATGATTACTAATGGACCAGCATTTATTGATAAAAAAAACTTTTACCATACAGATAGTAGAAAAAAGATAATCTACAAAATTAAGATAGATAAAAATGAAGATATAATAAGTAAAAAAATATTTAAAAGATTTTCAAATAAGGAAGGAGTGCCAGATGGCATGACTTTAGATAAAGCTGGAAATTTATGGATATGCCAATTTCATGGAGCTTGCATAAGTGTTTTAAATAAATTTGCCAAACAGATACACAAGATCAATTTACCCGCAAAAAATATCACTAATTGTGCCTTTGGTGGTCCAAAAAATTCAGATTTATTTGTCACATCTGCATTAAAAGGTATGAAAAACAGTGAAATTAAAAAATTTAAATTTTCAGGAAGTTTATTTAAAATACAAACTAATGCTATTGGTATAAACCAGAAAAAGTTTGTAATTAAAAATGCTAAAAAGAGACCTCTACTATGAAAGAATACCCACAAAATCTCTTAGAGATGATGTTCGATTTTTAGGAAATATATTAGGAAGAGTAATTAAAGAACAAGAGGGACAGAAATTTTATGATCTAGTTGAAAAAATTAGATTACTTTCTAAAGCAAATATTGCTAACAAAAATCGTAAAGACCCATTTAAAAAAATTTTAAACGAAATTAAAAAATTACCACCACATTTACTGTTTAAATTAACTCGCGCATTTAATCATTTTATGAATTTTTATAATTTAGCTGAGTCAATTGATGCTTCTAGAACTTTAGATCTTTATGAAAATGTGAAACAAGAGAAAAAATTTCAAAATATTTTCATAGAAGAAATATTTGAAAATTTTTTTAAAAATAAAAAAATATCTAATAATAAAATTTATAATATTGCCAAAAGTCTAAATATAGGAATTGTACTCACGGCACATCCAACCGAAGTAAAAAGAAGAACTTTGATACAGAAGTACCATTCCTTAACAGAAATATTAGAACAAAGAAACTTACTTAAAAATTATCCTTCAAAATTAAAAATTTTAGATCGTAAAGTTTTTGATGAGATCACAATTATATGGAATACAGATGAAATTAAAAGATCTAAACCAACTCCAGCAGAAGAAGCAAGATGGGGACTTGCAATTATAGAAGATAGTTTATGGGATACAATTCCTAAAGTATACAGGAGATTAAATCAAATATTTGAAAAAAATATGGGTAAGGGTTTACCTAAAAATTTTAATCCTATTGAGTTTGGATCATGGATGGGTGGTGATAGAGATGGCAATCCATTTGTTACTGCAGAAGTTACTAAAAGAGTTATTTTGTTATCAAGGTGGGAGGCAGCTAAACTTTATGAGAAGTCAATGACAAAGTTAATTAGATCTTACTCTATGGAAAAATGTTCAAAAAAAATATTAAAAACTACAGGAAAAACATTCGAACCTTACAGAGTTTATCTAAGACCTTTAAGAGACAAATTAAGAAAAACTCATAGAGCAATAGAGGGTTATTTAACAAACAATAAATCTTTTAATGATAAAGATTTACTATCAGAGAGAGAAGAAATTTTAAAACCATTGAGAGTAGTAAGAGAGTCATTAGAACAAAACCAAAGTGAAAATATAGCTAGTGGTGATCTATTAGATTTAATGAGAAGAGCTAAGTGTTTTGGAATAAACCTTGCACGACTTGATATAAGACAAGAGTCTTCAAGACATTCTCAATTATTAGCAGAATACATAAAGAAAAAACTAAACCAAAATTATTCTACTTGGGACGAGGATCGAAAAATAAAATATTTATCGAATAAAATGCAAAGCAAAAATGTATTAAAAAAATTTCAATTTAAAAACAAGGAAAACAAAGAGGTTTGGTCCACATTTAAAGTATTGGCAAGTCAACCTAAAGAGTGTTTAGGAGCGTATGTAATCTCAATGACATCTTCAGCATCAGATATCTTATCAGTTATGTTTTTCCAAAAAGAAGCCAACATTAAGAATAGACTAAGAGTAGTTCCACTTTTCGAAACGCTTGATGATCTTATAAATGCAAAACCAATAATGGAAAAACTTTTTTCATTAAAATGGTACAGAAAAGATATTAATAACAAGCAAGAAATTATGATTGGGTACTCTGATTCAAGTAAAGACGCAGGAAAACTCTCTGCAAGTTGGCATCAATTTAAATTACAGGAAGAAATAATTAAACTTGCTAAAAAATATAAAATAGACGTTACATTCTTTCATGGCAGAGGAGGTTCTGCAGGAAGAGGAGGTGGACCTATACAAGCAACATTGAGGTCGCAGCCTGCTGGATCAGTCAATGGTAAAATTCGAATAACTGATCAAGGAGAAGTAATACAGCAAAAATATGGTTATGAGCCTTTAGCAAAATATAATTTGTGCAGTTATATTGGATCTGTTATGGAAGCTACTTTAAACCCACCTCCAAAACCAAAAGACAGTTGGAGACAATTAATTCAAAGTATGTCTGAGATATCAACAAGTTCTTATCGAAAAAATATAAATCAAAGTTCAGATTTTATAAGATATTTTAAAACCGTAACTCCTCATATGGCACTTGGGAAATTATCAATTGGCTCTAGACCTTCTAAAAGAAAAAATGTTGATAATATAAATAGTTTAAGAGCTATTCCCTGGGTTTTTGCCTGGACACAAATTAGATTAATGTTACCTGCTTGGTTAGGTACTGCTGAGGCCTTAAGATATTCATCTATAAAGAAATTTAAAAAAACACTTATTGATATGGAAAAAAACTGGCCTTATTTTAATTCAACAATGGACTTACTTGACATGGTAATTTCTAAGGTAGACCCAGAAATATCAAAAATTTACGAAAAAAACCTAGCTGATGATAAACTTATCAGAGTCGGAAAAAAATTAAGATTTCAATTTGATGCTGTTAAAAAATTGAATGATCAAATAACACCAAAAGAAATTTTTAAACAAAGAAAAATTTTTAGAGGTCCAGCAATTATTAGAAACATATATTCTGAAATCCTTAATGTTTTACAAGCAGTAGTGATGAATAAGCTTTTAAAAAGAAATTTAAATAAAAAAGATAAAAAAAATTTAAATGATGCAATGATGGCATCAATAGCAGGTATTTCTGCAGCTATCAAAAATACTGGATAATGATTGAATTTATTTTAGCTTTTGGAGCTGGTTTGCTTAGCTTTTTATCTCCATGTGTTCTGCCTCTAATACCAGGATATATATCATATATATCAGGATCAACTCTTAATGAATTACTTGAAAAAAAAACTGTGAATATTTTTCCTATTATTTTATTTGCAGTCGGATTTTCTATTGTATTTATAAGTTTTGGAGCTACTGCTACATTTTTAGGCTCTTTAGTATTAGAAAACTCGTATCAACTCAGAATTGGAGCTGGAATAATCATTATAATATTTTCTTTACAAATATTAGGACTCATAAATCTTAAGTTTTTAAATTATGAGAAGAGATTTCAGACAAATAAAAATACTGGAATAATAAGTTCAATTTTAATTGGTATGGCTTTTGGTTTTGGATGGACACCTTGCATTGGTCCAATTTTAGGATCAATTCTTGCAATCGCATCAACTGAAGATAGTATTAATAAAGGAATTGGTCTTTTATCATTTTATTCTCTTGGACTAGCAATACCCTTTGTTCTATCAGGTTACTTAATACAAAAATTTATGATTTTTTCTAAAAACCTTAAAGCAAAAATGAAGATGATAAATATTTTTGGTGGATCTCTTCTATTAATTACAGGAATACTAATGATCACTAACCAGTTGCAAGCTTTAGGTTATTATCTTCTTGAGTATATGCCTTTTCTACAGAGCATAGGTTAAATTAATTTATATTAAACTTTCTTTGTAAATGTCTAAGTTTACTATCAGTACTATCATATTCAATATAGCACCCTTGTAAAAATCTTTTACCCTCATTTGGATTAAATTCTGTTCTACCATGAAGTAATCTGTAATTATCCATCATAATTAAATCTCCAGACATTAATTTAAATTCTATTCTATAAAAATCAGAGTTATATAAATCAGATAATTTTTTTCTAGCCTTATAGTAAAGGTCTAGTTCTTCTTTTTTTAAAACTGGAACGTAATCAAGCCGAGGACTAAATCTAACTTGTTTAAAATTCTTGTTTTCATCGAGCTCTATTAATTCAGACCAGTCTTCTAAAACCACATCTTTATCAATAAATTTAAATTTTACTTTTACTTTAGTTAATATTTCATAATATTCAGGAAAGTTTTTTTTTAAATCTTCAGTAACAGTATAACCATCGACCAACGTAGATAGCCCACCAGTTACTTCATTTTCAATACAATGCAATATCTGAATACAAGGGACTGGATTTCTATATGGATTATCGGTATGAGGAGCCAATGGCAAAGGTGTATAGGCTAGATCATTAGGACTAGGTTTTGAAGAAACATTAAAGTGTTCACCAAAATTAGTTCTTCTAACACCGCCCACAGAGTTAGCAAATTTGATTAAATAATTATCATGAGTTGGAACATTCTTTAAAATTGCAAATCCATACTTGTAAAAAGAAGCAAGTAATTTGTGCATTTCAACACTTTCATAAATATTCTCATGAAAATTAAATTTTTTTACATTATTTAGTGAGGAAGTCCATTTTACTTTCTCTTTAATTTTACTAATTGAGTGGGAATTTTTAAATTCTCGAATTATTTTATTAATATCAATTTTAGTTTCTATTCCATCTGAAAAAGTTATGTTTAAGAGGTCTTTTTCAATTATTGCTGATTTAATAATGACGTCTGACTCCATTGTGCTTGGATCAAAGAGTCTCTGCTGTGTCTTTTGATCAAGTAATTCAACATTTTCTACTCTTTCTCTAAGCCAAAAAGGGTGAATTTCCTCATTCAGATTTTCATCTCTAAAGAACACCTTATTATTATCTAATTCAATTTTCATAAAATTGAGCATTAATTAAAAAATATCTTTAATCAAGAGAAATTAAGTAGTAATTGGAATTATGGATAGCAATCGAATAATTAAAAATAATGAATTTCCAAAGTTTTTGAACCAACTAGCAATTGATTTAACGAATTTTTATTTTAAAAAACTTAATAAGCCTTTTAAAGTTAATAATAAATTACTTGGCAAAGGATATGACCCTGTTACTACATGCGATAAAGCTTTTGAAAAATTCATTAGAGCAAAGATAGGCAAAAAATTCCCTGGTCATGAAATTATTGGAGAAGAATTTGGTTACAAAAAAACTAAAAGTGATTTTAGTTGGGTAATTGATCCCATAGATGGAACTAGGTCATTTGTTATAGGAAGTCCTACTTGGAGTAATTTAATATCAGTAAATTACAAAGGTAACCCAATATTTGGATTGGCAAACTTCCCAATGTTAAACAAATATTATTATAATCAATCTAAAAAAATTGCATATGTTGTTGAAAATAAAAAAAGAAAAAAAATATCAGTCAACAAAAGTGTTAAATTTAAAGATATCAAATTAACTGCTGGTTTTCATGGAGCAATTTCATTAAATCAACAAAAAAAAATTCCAAAACTTCTCAAATTAATACAATTCCCTTGCTCAGATGCATTGTCATATGCTCAGATATGTGAAGGTAGAATAGATGTTGTATTACAATGCAATAATAAAATTTGGGACATTCATCCACTAATTCCAATTATCAATGCATCTGGTGGTATTACTACAACTTGGAATAATAAAGATGCAAAGCAAGCAGGACACGTAGCAGTATCATCCAATAAAATAATTCATAAAAAAATATTAGGTTTGCTAAAACCCATCGTGTAACAATGGAAATTCTTGTTCTTCAACACATAAATATTGAAGATCCTGGTTATATAAAAGATTTAATGATCAAAGATGGAGTTAATATTACAACTATTGAATTAGATGAAGGCGAAAAAATTCCAGATAATTTAAATTTTTTTGACGGTATGCTATGTATGGGTGGACCTATGGATACTTGGATGGAAAAGGATTTTCCTTGGCTCATCGAAGAAAAAAAAAAAATAAAAGAGTTCGTTGTAGAATTAAATAAGCCATACTTAGGTTTTTGTCTCGGATGTCAATTACTAGGAGAAGCAATTGGAGGAAAAGTAGTTAAAACTAATAATCCTGAAATTGGAATGCTGGATGTAAACTTTTTGGATGAAAAAAAGAAAGATATACTTTTCGCAGATTTTCCTCAAAAAATTACATCATTACAATGGCACTCTTATGAAGTTCAAGAATTAGAAAAAAATAGAAATGTAACATTACTTGCTTCATCAAAAGAGACAAAATATCAAATATTTCGATACAAAAACAATGCTTATGGCATTCAATTCCACATAGAGATCAAAGATACAACTGTAAATGATTGGGGTTGTGTACCTGAATATAAGTCAGCACTAGAAAATCAATTAGGACAGGGTGCTCTGGAAAAATTTGATAAAGACGCCAAAGAAAATATGACAAATATGAATAATTATTCAAAAATTTTATATACTAACTTCAAAAACGATATCATTCTTAACAATTAAGTTACCTATTTTACCCTTGTAGTTAACCTATTAATCAGGTTTAATTTTATTTGTAATAATTAGGAGGAAAAATGAAATTTAAAAATTTTATTAAAATTTTCTTTGCAATTTTATTTGTTTTTGTATCAACACATTCATACGCGAAAACAATTAAATGGTCTATGCAAGGAGATAGTTTAACTTTGGATCCTCATGCCCAAAATGAAGGTCCTACAACACAAGTTTCAAGACAGGTATATGAAGCACTTGTAACAAGAGGTCTGGATATGAGTATTGAACCTCAACTTGCAACTGATTGGAAAACAACTGATCCAAATACTTGGGTTTTTAATTTAAGAAAAGGTGTAAAATTTTCTGATGGTACAGATATGACTGCAAAAGATGTTGTATTTAGTATTTTGAGAGCAAAACAACCTACATCAGATTTTAAAGAATACATAAGTACAATTTCTGATGTTAAAGAAATTGATAATTACACTGTTCAAGTGACTACAAGTAAACCAAATCCAATTCTTTTAAACCAATTATCAAACATATTTATAATGTCTAAAAAATGGTCTATTGATTTTGGAGCAACAGATTCACAAAACTGGGATGGTGGAGAAGAAACATTCTCAGCAACTAATGCAATGGGAACTGGACCATTCAAAATTACTCTAAGAGAACCAAATACTAAGACAGTATTTGAGAGAAATAGTAATTGGTGGGGTTCAATGAAAGATAATAGTGTTAGTGAAATACACCTATTACCAATTAAAAACTCAGCTACAAGAGTTGCAGCATTATTATCTGGTGAAGTTGATTTAGTAACTGACGCGCCAGTTCAAGACCTAGCTAGAATTGGAAATTCTGCAGATCATGATGTAGTGAGCACAGCTCAAATGCGTACAATCTTTTTAGGTATGGACCAAGCAGCAGATAAATTAAGATCTGGAAATACTGGTGATAATCCATTTAAGAAAAAAGAAGTAAGACAAGCCCTTTATCAAGCAATAGATATAGAGGCAATTAAGAAAAAAGTAATGAGAGGTCTTAGTGAGCCTGCGGGTATCATAACTTTTCCTGGTGTAAATGGATACACAAAAGATCTAGATAAAAGATTGCCTTATGATGTTGACGCTGCGAAAAAATTGTTAGCTGACGCAGGATATCCAAAAGGTTTCGATGTTGAACTAAGATGCCCTAACGATAGATATGTAAACGACGAAGCAATTTGTACTGCAGTAGTTGGAATGTTAGGCAAAATCGGCGTAAATGTTAATCTATTCGCTCAGACAAAAAGTAAGCATTTTAAGGAATTAAAAGAAGATAAGGGTGATTTCTATATGCTAGGATGGGGAGTTCCAACATTAGATAGTCATTATGTTTTCCATTATCTATATGAGTCAGGCGCTAGCTGGAATAAAGTAAACTTTAGCAACAGCGAAGTTGACGCTGCTATAAGAGTAATGGAAGGTGAAGTTGACTTAGATAAAAGAAATGCAGCAATTGCAAATGCTTGGAAAATTGTAAAAGATGATATTTCATATCTTCCTTTACACCACCAAGTAATTTCTTGGGCAACTAAAAATAGTGTAGATGTTCCAATAAGACCGAATAATGAACCATTATTCCGTTTTGCAAGTTTTAAATAAATAACTTTTTTATAAGCCCTTTGTTTAACAAAGGGCTTATAAGTATAAATATTTCTTAAATTGATAAAGTATTTTTTCAAACGTCTGATTCAATCAGTAATAGTGATGCTTGTTGTATCATTTGTTTCATTTTCTTTATTTAACTTTGTGGGTGATCCAATTAACAACATGGTTGGCGAAGAAACTTCAGATGAAGAAAGAGCTGAATTAAGAGAAACTCTTGGATTAACAGATCCAATACATATTCAATTTTCAAGGTTTGTAGTAAACGCATCCAAAGGTGAGTTTGGAATTTCATATCAACTTAGGAGACCAGTTTCTGAATTAATTATTGAAAGACTGCCAGCAACTATTGAACTAGTATTAATTTCTGCATTAATTGCATTAGTTTCAGGTACTTTATTGGGAGTTTATACGGGTATTAATAGAAAAGGCTTTTTAAGTGACTTTATACTAGCAGTATCTCTTTTAGGTGTATCACTTCCAACATTTGTGATTGGAATATTATTTATTTACCTTTTTGCAGTCATATTAGGTGTTCTCCCATCCTTTGGAAGAGGAGAGGTTATTGACTTAGGCTTTTGGACTACTGGACTTTTAACAGTTTCAGGATTGAAAGCAATTATACTTCCGTCTGTAACACTAAGCCTCTTTCAAATGACCTATATAATTAGGTTAGTAAGAGCAGAGATGATGGAAATATTACAAACTGATTATATAAAATTTGCTAGAGCTAGAGGTATAAGTGAAAAAAGTATTAATTATAAACATGCACTAAAAAATGGATTAATTCCTGTAATAACTATAGCAGGAATAAATATTGGTACATTAGTTGCTTTCTCAATAATTACTGAAACTGTTTTTCAATGGCCTGGCATGGGCTTTTTATTTATTCAGGCGGTTCAATTCGTAGATATACCAATTATGTCAGCTTATTTGGTTTTTATAGCTTTTGTTTTTGTGATGATAAATTTTATAGTAGATATTTTGTATTATTTTATTGATCCAAGAATAAGAGTTAAAGGAGATGTTACTAGTGGATAATAGAACATTAAATTCTTGGGAAAAATTCAAAGATAGTGATATTTACTTTAGTTTTATAAAATCTCCAACAGCAATTGTATCCTCTATTATACTATTAATAATTTTCTTTTGCTCATTTTTCGTTGAATTTGTTACCCCACATAATCCATTTGATCCAGCATCACTATCATTAATGGAAGCATTCACACCTCCATCATGGACAGACGAAGGTATGGCAAAGTTTATTTTAGGCACAGATGGACAAGGAAGAGATATGCTCTCTACTATACTTTATGGTTCACGAATTTCATTAATAGTTGGATTTTCAGCAATTATTTTCAGTCTAATTCTTGGTGTCTCACTTGGTCTAACCGCAGGATACTTTGGTGGAAAATATGAAATGATAGTTATGAGATTAACCGATGTTCAGTTAACTGTACCAAGTATATTGATGGCTCTATTAGTAGATGGAATTGCAAGGGGTATCATTTCAAGAGAAATGCACGATGAGATGGCAATTTATGTTTTAATTTTTGCTATAGGAATTTCAGAGTGGCCTCAATTTGCTAGAGTTTCTCGTGCAGCAACCTTAGTAGAAAAAAATAAAGATTATGTTTCAGCTTCATCCATTATAGGAGTTTCTAATTTACTGATTATGTTTAAACATATTTTACCAAATATTATGAGACCTGTTCTAGTTATAGGAACTATTGGTCTGGCACTTGCAATAATAGCTGAGTCAACATTGAGTTTTTTAGGAGTAGGAGTTCCTCCAACAACACCATCATTAGGTACATTAATTAGATTAGGAAATGACTTTTTATTTTCAGGTGAGTGGTGGATAACTTTTTTTCCAGCAATATTTTTAGTTATCCTTGCATTCTCAATTAATTTATTAGGAGATTGGATGAGAGACACACTTAATCCAAAGCTTAAAAAATGACCTTTTTAAAAATAAATAACTTAAGCATTGATTACAAAATGAGGAAAGAAACAGTTAATGCAGCAAAAAATATAAATATAGATATTAATAAAGGTGAAATAGTCGGATTAGTTGGGGAGTCTGGGTCGGGTAAAAGTACTGTTGCTAACGCTATAGTAAATTTGATTGATGAACCAGGTAAAATTTCAAATGGATCAATATTTATGGGTGAAACAAATATAAGTGAAAATCAAGAAACTATCGTTCAATACAGAGGAAAAAAAATAGGATTGATATTTCAAGATCCACAAACTTCTTTAAATCCAATTCTTACCGTTGGAGAACAGCTCATTGAAACAATACAAACTCATTTAAATATTAATACAGGTGAAGCAAAAAATAGAGCAATCAATTTATTAAAGGAGGTGGGTATAAAAGAAGCAGAGAAAAGATTTAGCAATTATCCTCATCAATTTTCTGGAGGTATGAGACAAAGAGTTGTTATTTCTCTTGCTTTATGTTGTGAACCAGAATTATTAATTGCAGACGAACCAACCACAGCACTAGATGTTTCAATACAATCTCAAATTCTTGAATTGATAAAAAAGTTAACAAAGGAGAGAAATTTAGCAGTTATACTTATAACTCATGATATGGGTGTAATTGCAGAAACTACAGATAGAGTAGCTGTAATGAAAAATGGAGATCTGGTGGAGATTGGTCCAACAAAGCAAGTTTTAGTAGAACCAAAAGAAAAATATACAAAAAGTCTAGTTAGCTCAGTGCCACCAACAAATAAAAAAATATCAAGGTTTACAATTATTGAAAAAGAGAATTTAAATAATCAAAATAATAATATCAAAATATTAAACAGATGGTCTAAAAAAAGTATTGTAGATCAAAACTTAGTTAAAATCCAAAATTTGAGCAAATCTTTTGATGATAGTTTTTTCACAGAAAATACAAAAAATTCAGTAATGGCAGTAGACGATGTTTCTTTTGATATCAAGGAAGGTAAATCATTTGGTCTAGTTGGTGAGAGCGGTAGTGGTAAAACTACTATAGCAAAAATGGTTGTGAATTTATTTAAACCAAGTTCTGGGGATATATTTTTTGATAATGTAAATGTTACTAAGATCAAAAAAAATAAAGATTTATTAAAATTTAGAAGACAAATTCAAATGATATTTCAAGACCCATTTTCCTCTTTAAATGGTAGGTTAAAAGTAAAAGAAATTATTGCAGAACCTATTAAACTTCATAACCCAAATATAAAATCTATGGATTTAGACAATTATATTTACGATTTGTTAGAGTCTGTAGAATTAAGTCAACAATCGGCGATAAGATATCCTCATGAGTTTTCTGGTGGTCAAAGACAAAGAATATCAATAGCAAGGGCACTAGCAACCCAACCAAGACTTCTTGTGTGCGATGAACCTACATCAGCATTAGACGTGAGCATTCAAGCTCAAATACTAAACTTATTAAAAGATCTTCAAGAACAGTTAAATCTCACTATATTATTTATAAGCCATGATTTACCAGTTGTAAGACAAATGTGTGATAAAATAGCTGTGCTTAAAGATGGAAAATTATGTGAAGTGTCAGAAACAGAAGAGTTGTTTAAAAATCCTAAACATAATTATACTAAGGAACTACTAAAATTAATGCCAAAAATTGAGTCAATTTATAACTAAAAGGAGAAAACTATGACAATATTTAAAAAAATTTCTGAAAATGAGGCTACTGGCAAAGTAAAAGAAATTTTTGATGAAATAAAAGAAGCCCGACAAATAACTGAAATTCCGAATTTTTGGAAAACAATGGCTAATAGTCCTGAAACATTAGAAAGAACCTGGAGATCATTACAACAAGTAATGGGAAAAGGTGAATTAGATCCTGCTGTAAAGGAACTTATTTATGTTGCAGTTTCAATTACTAACAATTGTGAATATTGTATTAAATCTCATTCTTTAGCTGCCAGAAAAAAAGGTGCAACAGACGGAATGATAAACGAAATGATCGCAATTGTCGGAATGGCAAATGAAACAAATCGTTTAGTTGAAGGTTATCAAGTAGAAGTAGACGACTTTTTGAAATAAAATGAATTTTGATTTTGTTTACAAGATATGTACAAAATCTGAGTGGAGTGAGGCAAAACAAAATAATGTTTTTAAAGGCACTGCATTAGATTTAAAAGATGGTTATATCCATTTATCAGATAAAGATCAGGTCAAGCAAACACTCAATAAGTTTTATATTAATCAAAATAATTTAATAATTCTTAAAGTGGATGCTCTAAAATTAAAAAATCTAGTTTGGGAGCAATCAACTGATGGCAACATGTTTCCACATTTATACTCAGATCTAGATTTAGATTTTGTAGTTAAAGAATATATGATTGATTTAAAAGATGACGGTAAGCATGATCTTCCAGATGAACTTTAATAGTTAATTTGATTTTCCAACTAAATTAACAATTAAAACTCCAGATATAATTAATATTAGACCTATAATTGTAAAAAAGTCAGGGATTTGATTAAATTTATAAATTCCCACAATAGAAGTGGCTATTATACATAAGCCTGCAAATGAAGCATAAGTTACGCCAACAGGAATAGTTTTCATAACTAAAGAAAGCGTATACATGCATGCTACAATTGTTATTGCAGTAAAAACACTTGGTAAAAAAATTGTAAAACCATTTGCAGCTTTGGCAAAACCATTTGATGCTGTACCAAGAGCAACTGCAATAATTAAAATTATATAAGCAGTTATATTACTCATCAATTCAGAATAATATTATCTAAAATTAATATCTACAAACTTTTCTAATTTATTCAATTATTATTGGCCCAACCATTCCAGTTTCATAATGACCCGGAATATTACATGCCATTTCTAAAGAAATATCTTTTGAAAACTTCCAAATAATTTCTCCTGTTTTATTTGGCTCTAGCATTACACTATTTGCGTGTTTGTGGCCCAATGAGTGATCTTTTTTAGACATTTCTTTCATTTTTTTATGATCAATCCGGTCGCCTAAAAGAATATCGTGTTCAATTAATCTTGCCATTTCTGGTTGGTGATCAATATGCATCTTTTTAGTGCCAATATTATATTCATGCACCAGTTCACCTAAATTTTTAACAATTATCTTTACTGTTTCGCCTTTTTTAACTTGAATTGACTTAGGTTCATAATAATTGTCATACATCTTTACTTCTATTACTCTTGTAACATCATTTGGATCACCTTTAGATCCAATCATCTTCATTGAAGCTGCATTTGAATTAAAGGCGATAAAAATAAATAAAAGTATTAGTTTTTTCATTATTTAGGCATTGGTGTTGCGCCAGTCTCTAAACTCATGATTTTTCCATTATCATATTTATAGACTGCCATTACTGCTTCAGTGTTTCCATCATCAAATGTTACAAATGCGTGGTGTACACCAACTTCGTCATTTTCATATACAACTCTTGTATCTCTTTGATTAATATCACCGCTCATCGCCCATTTGATCACTTCAGCTTTACCTAAAGTATTTCCTGATTTATGCATTGTAAATTTGAAATCGTCATGCAAAAGCTCATTCATTGCTGCTTCATCTTTATTTTTTAATGCAGCACTGTATTTTTCTAATATTGACATTTTATCTCCTTTAAACTCCTTCAATTATCATTCCATTAGAATCTGCGTTATCTAACCGAATTTGTTTTATTGGTTTATATTCTTCAGAATTATACCATTCTTTTGCTTTCTCGTAACTTGGAAATTTTATCACAACTGTCCTTGGATGTTGCCATGACCCTTCAATAGTCTCGCTGGTACCACCTCTCACAAGATACTCTCCACCAAATTTTTCTGCAGTGGGTTTAACTTTGTCTATGTATTCCTTATAATTTTCTGGATTGTTAACATTAAGGTTAAAGATCGCATAACCACTCATAATTATTCTCCTGGTTTAATAACAGACTTTGTGGCATCTGCAGCATTTTGAAAAGCTTTATTGTAGTCAATAACTTCATGTACCATCAAATCATCCATAAGACCTGAATTTTTAAATGCAATCTTCAAGGAAAGTGCTTGTTCATAATCTCCCTCGACACATGAGATAACATCAAATCTACCTCTTACCCATTCATAGCTGATCAATTTTAAACCAGCCGCCTCAGTAACTTTCTTAGTCGATGCATATCTATCTGCAGTTGGATCATTTTGCATTCTTTTCATTAATTCTGCACTTATTTTGCCAACCAAATAAAATTTCGCCATATTACATTTCAACCTTTGTTAAATCCCAAGCAGTCATTTTGATAACACATTCATCGTAAATTTCCTTTCCAACTGGATGTGTACCAGATATTAGTTCTTTCATTTTTTCCATGTTATGAACAAATACCTTAAACATTACGCCACTTTTATCTGGCTTTACTGCTCCTATAGTTTTTTCTGGATGAGCTGCAGATTTTCTCACACTCATACCTTCATCTGATTGCATCCATCCCATAAATTTTTCAAGTTTTCCCTCTTTCAAATCTACGATCACTAACACTTCTTTTTCCATATTGTTTCTCCTTTTTTTATTTAGTATTTTAAATCAATCTAATGATTATTCAATTATTTCATTAAAGAATATTCACCTTTAAAATAAATTGATGAGGCAAATTTATTTTCTTGGGCTGAGTTAATTGGTGTGTACCCTGTTGAGCCACTACATTCTATTCCTTTATATTTTCCTGTTCCCCCTAAACATTTAAATGTACCATTCATTGAGTCTCCAAGTGGAATTTCGTAGTATGTAAAAATAGTATCCCCATCCATTTGATTTATTTTACAGTGTCCCATTTCAAATCCCTTTCCTGGGATTGTGCCTGCGCCAAGACAATATTGTGAAGCATTATCCATGAATGTTGTACCTTCGACTGCCATTAATCCTCCAACTCCATCGTAAGTAAAAGTTAAAAAGTTACCCTCGTTATCAGTAAGAAATTTGTTATCTCCAACAATAAAACCTTTAAGATCAATTTTTCCTTTATGACCGTCTGCAAAACTTGATGTTGTAAATATTAAAAACAACATAATTACATATATTTTTTTCATCATTAGAATTATCCTTTGTGGTTCATCACAGATTCATCAGTCATCATGGTCATTTTAGATTGGTCCATTATTACTCCAGAATCTATTCTTGCTTGAGTTAGTTCTGCATCTCCACCAAAACCTTTTAAGCCCTCAGGTGATTCAAAATGAATAACTACAGTCATAGCATTATCATCTTCTTTATCTGCACCTGCAAAAGCTATAGTCATTCCATACTTTTTAAGTTTCTCACTATTTGCAAGCATCATTTCCTTCCAAGAATTAAAACCTTTTGAGAGTTTTTGTTCTATTTTTACAAACATAATATATCTCCTTTTTTTTGCTAATTTAATCTGAGCAAACGCTCATTACTGTTGTCTCTTGTTTATGACCAGATTCCGCAATTACTTTAGCATTCTCTGGATTCTGCATAAATTTTTGCATAGTGTCTGCTGCTGGTGTTTCCATCACAATATGTACTTTATTTGGATTTTCTATTTCATTACCTACGTAAATAGTTTTAATACCTGCTGCTTCCCTAGGACCAGAGTGCTCATCAAACATTTTTTTCCAGTGAGCCCAGTCTTTTACTTCAAAGTTACCAACCATTTTTACCATTTTATTCTCCCCAAACCCCGGCAAACTCATATGCTTCAACAGGTTCATTGCCAACTACCCAAGCGTCATGACCTGGTGTTACGGAGTAAGAATCTCCTGCTTTATATGTAACCTCTGTTCCATCATCGTGTTTTGCACAAACAGATCCCTTTGTGATAATTCCAATATGGTTTGCCTGACAACTGTCAGTTCCAATATGTGGCTTAACATCTGTAGACCATTTCCATCCTGGTTTTAAATGTAATCTAACTACTCTTTGACCGCCTACTTTAACTGCTTCTATTTTAGCATTATTAAACTTATCAACTACCTCATCTGCTTTATCAAAGGTTTTAACTTCAATACTACTCATATTAAACTCCTTCTGTTAGTTTATAATTATTTTGGTATTTTGGTTGCGCCTGTTTCGAGTTCAATGATTTTACCATCTTTAAATTTCCAATAACACATTAAAGCCTCTTTATTTCCATCTTCGGCATAAGTAACAATAGAATGATCAAAACCTATTTCATCGTTTTCATATAAAATTCTATATTTATCAACTTTCATGAAACCTTTGTTAATTGCTTCAATCATACCTGTTTTTCCACTTTCAGTATAGGCTCCCTGAAGATGAGAATATCTCTTATAATCATCATGAATAATCTCAGCTGCTGCTGCACCATCTTTTTCCATGATGACTTTATTTAATTTTTCTAAAATTGACATATTGTTCCTTATTTCTTCATAGCGTTGAACATGCTAAGCGTGTCATCAAATGTCATCATGGTTACAGTTTTTCCTTGATCATTCATTTCAAAATAATGTCCAAACATAGTATCCATGTTATCAGCTTTTGCATGAACTCTTACAAAAATCTTATTTCCTTCACTGATCATATCCATAATTTTTAAATTAAAATTTGGCCATGTTGCTGGAATTTTAGACATTGTTGCCATCATAGCTTGTTTTCCTTTATGAACTCCTGATAATGGGTGAACTCCTTCTTTGCCTGGAAATGTCCACACAATATCGTCATCTATCATATCGTTAAAAAATGTTTCCATATCACCCGTGTTAAAAAGCTCATATGCTTTTTTCATTTGTTCTTTTACGTCCATAGTTTCTCCTTTAAATTAATTGTCATATTAGAGTTTATTATAAGATAGAAATGTAATGAATTTATTACAGTACTGCTATGCGTGATTATATCCAGTGAGGATAGGGAAGACCTTTTTCTTGTAAAAAAGATTTATTAAACATCTTTGAGTTGTATTTATCAGATTTATCACAGAGAATTGTCACAATTGTTTTACCTGGACCTAAAAGTTTACCCAATCTTATTGCTCCAGCAATGTTTACTCCACAACTTGTACCTAAACTTAAACCTTCCTTTTCAATTAAATCAAATAAAACGGGCAATGACTCATGATCACTTATTGAAAATGCCCCATCAATGTTTGCTTTTGCAAAATTTGCAGTAACTCTACTAGATCCAATACCTTCAGTTATTGAACCACCTTCACTCTTTAATTCACCATTTTCAATGTAACTATAAAGAGAGGAACCTGTTGGATCCGATAAATATATTTTAATATCTTTATTCTTTTCTTTTAAAAAACTACTTACTCCTGCGATTGTACCACCAGTACCAGACGAACATACAAATCCATCAATTTTGCCGTTTGTTTGTTCCCATATTTCTGGCCCAGTTGTTTCATAATGACCTTTAGAATTAGCAGTATTGTCAAATTGATTAGCCCAAACTACACCATGATTGTTACTACTTTTCAATTCATCAGCTAATCTTCCTGCATATTTAACAAAGTTATTTTCATCTTTATAAGGTTTTGGTGGAACCAATCTTAAATCAGCTCCAATATTTCTTAATAAATCTTTTTTTTCTTGTGTTTGATTATCGTTCATCACGATAATAGTTTTATAACCAATAGAATTTCCTAATAGACATAATCCAATTCCAGTATTACCAGCTGTTCCTTCAACAATTGTTCCACCTTTTGAAATTAGTTTTTTTTCTTCAGCATCTCGTATCAAAGCTAAAGCTGCTCTATCTTTTACAGAGCCACCTGGATTAAGGTACTCTGCTTTTCCATAAATATTACAACCAGTAATTTCTGATGCGGCTTTTAATTTAAATAAAGGAGTATTTCCTATTGCTTCGACAAAATTATTTTGTAAAGTTTTCATACATCAAGCTTTGTATCACCCCCTGGTGCAACACCATAGGGTTTAAATTCTTCAGATGCAGTTCCAACATTTTTTGCAGGAATCCCAACCATTACTGCATTTTCTGGAACATCTTTTGTAACAACAGCGTTAGCTCCAATTTTTGCATTTTTTCCAACTACAACTGGTCCAAGTATTTGTGCACCTGATCCTACAACTACATTTTCTTTTAATGTTGGATGTCTCTTAACATTTCTTTGATTGTCTGAATTTATACTTGGAGCAATTCCACCTAATGTTGCCATGTGATAGATAGTAACGTTATCTCCAATATCAGATGTTTCTCCAATAACTACTCCCATACCATGATCTATAAAAAGATTTTTTCCAATTTTAGCATTTGGATGGATTTCTATACCTGTTAAAAATCTTGAGAACTGAGAAATTATTCTTGCAACAAGATGAAATTTTGCAATTGAAAAAAAATTTGCAATTCTATGAAAAAATATAGCTTTAACACCAGGATAAGTTAGTATTAAACTTAACTTTGATCTTGCAGCAGGATCTCTTTTAATTATCGACTCTAAAAAATCATTCATGTTTATTTAAGATTAGTTATTAAAATTTAACTACTTGTTACAACAGCAGTTTTCTGATGATGGTTTGCAATCACAATTTTTACAAACGCATCTGTCACAAGAACAGTTCTTACATTTACAGTGTGTATTATTGCATACCATAAGAGTTATATAATTGTATATTTTTTAAAAACAATACTAATAATAACCCTGATTTTAGAGTTCTTTAAGTGTTAATCCCTTTAGATTTGCAGGGACTGCAATATCCATCATTTTTGGGTTAGCAAGATTAAGATTATCCATTATTTCAGCATATTCCTCTTTTGAACTGACTTGTAATCGAGGGTTATTGTTCTTCTCACTACCAATTGTTGAATTTTTTTTTCCATTATAATCATGAGCAGGATAAACAAGTGTTTCTTCTGGAAGTTTTAAAAGTTTGCCAAACAATGAATCATAAGCCTGATGAGCACTACCATTTTGAAAATCTGTTCTACCTGTCCCATTAATTAAAAGTGTATCTCCTGTAAAAACTCTATCATTCATTAAGTAACTATATGAACAATCAGTATGACCTGGAGTATATATAGCTTTAAGCTCTATACTCTCAATATTTATATTTTCTTCATCTTTTAATTTTATATCAATGACCTCCGACTTAGAATTTTCACCCATAATACGAATGCAATTTGTTCTTTTATTTAACTCGTTTAGACCAGTCACATGATCAGCATGAATATGAGTGTCTATTACCTTCACTAGTTTTAAATCTAAATCTTTTAAAACTCTTATATATTGATCAGTATGCTCAATAACTGGATCTATGATCAAAGCCTCTCTGCCTTTTCCACTAGAAATAATGTAGGTATAAGTTGAGGATTTTTCATCAAACAATTGGTTAAATATCATATTAAAAGACTATTAAAATTTGCATACCAAATCAATCTTCATTATAATTATTCTAAATAATAACTAAGGAGAGACTAAATGTTAAAAATAAACAGTATGTGTCCTGATTTTCAATGCAAAACTACAGAGGGAGATATTTCTTTTCATGAGTGGCTTGGAGATAGTTGGGGCGTATTATTTTCTCACCCAAAAGATTTTACACCAGTTTGTACTACAGAATTAGGTTCATTAGGACAAATGAAAGCTGAGTTTGATGCGCGAAATGTAAAAGTAATCGGACTAAGTGTAGATGGAGTTGAGGATCACAAAAAATGGTTAGAAGATATCAAAGATGTATCTGGAACGATGCCTGATTATCCTATTATCGCTGATGAAGATTTAAAAGTTGCAAAACTTTTCAATATGTTAGAAGCCGATGCAGGAACAACTTCAATGGGAAGAACAGCAGTTGATAATGAGACTGTTAGAACTATTTTTGTTGTAAGACCAGATAAAAGAATTGGTCTTTATTTAACTTACCCAATGGCTACAGGTAGAAATTTCCATGAAATTTTGAGAGCCATAGACTCAATGCAACTTACTGCAAAACATAGAGTTGCTACTCCAGCTAATTGGAAAAAAGGTGAAGATGTTGTAATTCTTCCTGCTGTAAAAGACGACGAGGCTAAAAAAATATATCCAGATGGATGGGAAACAGTTAAGCCTTATTTAAGAAAAGTTCCAGATCCTACAAAGTAATAAGGATTTCGGATTAATTTATTATCTCAGTTCTAGTTTAATAATTAGAACTGAGATTAAATTAAAATCTTTTATATTTTTTCATAGAAATATTTGCCAACAGAAGGTTTGGATCAACAAATACTTTTGATTGTTTAATTTTCTTAAAAGATTTATAAGCAAATATTGCAATTGGCAGCTCAGTACAGCCTAGAATAATTTTTTTACATTTAATTTTCATTAAGTAACTTACTGCTGGTCTAATTGCTTTTTCTGCTTCTTTAATTTTTCCCATTTTAACTAGCTTTATTGATTTATTTACTGAATTTTTTTGTAAACTTTTGTTAGGACTTACTAAATTAAAATTTTTATCAAAATATTTATTATAAACTTTAGTACTTAATGTAGCCTCAGTAGATAAAATACCAATCTTAGAGTTTTTTTTACAGTTTTTTGATGTATCTAAGTAAACTTCTTTAGGCATACTAAGTATTGGTATTTTAACTTTTTTTCTTAAATCATCATACCAATAATGAGCTGTGTTGCATGGCATTACTATGAATTTACAATTATTTTTTTGTAACATTTTACACCCTTCAACAAGTGAATCTAAAACGTTGTAATATTTTTTTAAATTTTCTGGTCGTTTTGGAATGTTAGACTTGTTATATAAAACAAACATTGGATATTGTTGATCAAGTTTTCCAGCATTTATTTTCGCAAGTTTATTACAAAAATCTAATCCAGCCTGTGTTCCCATTCCTCCAAGAATACCAATCATAAATCTACTTTGAATTTTGTTTTAAAAGTTACAATATACAACTATATTTTATAAACAATTATGCAAGATATTTATATTGATGATATTGGTTCAGGATATCCACTAGTTTTAGTTCATGGATATCTAGGATCATCAGAAATGTGGAAACTCCAAAAAGATTATCTTCATAAAAAATTTAGAATTATTGCACCAGCCTTACCAGGATTTGGTGAAAGCTTTAATGCAAAATCTTTAAATAGTATTAGTTTAATGGCTAAATTCATTATCCAACAAATTGATTTAAAAAATATAGATAAGTTTAATTTAATGGGTCACTCTATGGGTGGAATGATAGTACAAGAAATTGCAAATATATCTGGAGATAGAATTAATAAATTGATTTGTTTCGCTACTGGACCTATAGGTGACATCCCAGGAAGATTTGAACCTATAAATACATCGATAAAAAAGTTGGGTGAGGAAGGAATTAAGGAACAAGTAAAAAGAATACCACCGAAATGGTTTGTTGATGGAGATCAAGCTAAAAATTATTATTTATGTGAAAATGCAGTTAAAAATATATCTGAAGAAACAGCGCGTAACGCTTTAATAGCCATGAGAGACTGGAATGGATTAGAAAATTTAAAAAAAATAAAAAACAAAACCTTGATAATCTGGGGAGATAAAGACAAATCCTATAATTTTGAACAAGTCTCAACACTTAACAATAATATTCCTGATAGTGATTTAAAAATATTTAAGAACTGCTGTCACAATGTACATCTTGAGCAGCCTCAGAAATTTAACCAAGTTGTTGAGGACTTTCTTATTTAAATCGGCCATTTTAGGCTTTTGCATAGCAGTATTTACATTTTAGCTTATTAGAAATGTTGACTCTAAATTTAAAACAAAGTTAGATTTTGTTTATAAAAATAACTTAAATGGGGAAAATATGAATATAATCAAAAAAATTCTTGTTGCTGGAGTAATTTCATTGTTTGTACCAGCCTCAAGTTTTGCTGAAAAAGTAAAAATTGGTGATCCTGGTTGGACGGGTGCAACTGCAATTGCAAATTTACTTGCTGCTGTTGTCATTGATAAAATGGGTGGTGAAGCCGAGTTAGTTCCAGGTAACAATACTGCAATCTATGGAGCGATTGATAGAAGCAAAGGTGAAATCGAAGTTCACCCTGATATTTGGCTACCAAATCAAGAAGCTTATACAAAAGATTTAGTGCCAAAAGGAACATTACAATTAAGCAAAAACCCTTACGAGGGAAATCAAGGCTATTGTGTTTCACAACAATTTGCAAAGAAAATGAATATTACTGCAATAGAAGATTTGGGGAGACCAGAAGTTGTTAAAGCAATGGATAGTGATGGAAATGGAAAAGGTGAGTTTTGGATTGGTGCTGACGGATGGGCTTCTGCAAATGTAAACCAAGTAAAACTTAGAGATTATAAACTCTACGATGCTGGTATAGAGCCAATAAGAGCTGCTGAAGCTGTAAAAAATGCTAGAGTTTTAGACTCGATCAAAAAGGGTGAGGGTTACGCATTTTATTGTTACAAACCTCATGCTATTTGGGGAATGGCTGATGTAGTTATGTTGGAAGAACCAAAGTATGATCCAGCTAAATACAAAATGATACAACCAAAAGCAGATGCAGATTGGTATCAAAAATCATATGTAGCTTCAAAGGATGCTTTGAAACAAATTCAAATCGGATGGGGAACTTCTTTAGAAAGTAAATCACCAGCAATTGTTGAATTTTTCAAAAATTTTCAGATTACAGCAGATGATGTTTCTTGGATGGCATTCGAGGTTTCAGTTCAAAAAAGAGACCCAGGTGAAGTTGCAAGAGACTGGATGGCTAAAAATAAATCAACAGTTGATGGTTGGTTAGGTCTTTAATTTAGTCAATTTAAATTTAATTTACCTGGCGACTATAGTTGCCAGGTATCATTTTCAATAATATTAAGCTAAAATCCTTTTATGGAAGCTGCTATACAGATCCAAAACGTTTGGAAAATATTTGGAAATATATCCAATGATGCATTAGATGCAATCCAAAATAAGAAAATTTCAAAACAAGAAGCTTTAGAAAAGTACAATTCAGTAATTGGAGTTTCTGATGTTTCGTTTGATGTTAATAAAGGTGAAATCTTTTGTGTTATGGGATTATCAGGTAGTGGTAAGTCAACACTTGTAAGGCATATTAATAGATTATTAGATCCAACATCTGGAAAAATTTTAATAAACAATCAGGATGTAATGCAATTTAATAAAGAAAATTTACAAGAACTTAGAAATAAAAAAATTGGTATGGTATTTCAAAATTTTGCATTGATGCCCCACAGATCTGTTTTAGATAATATTGCAATGCCTTTAGAAATAAGAGGAGTAAGTAAAAATGATAGGTTAGATGCAGCAAATAACATCTTAAATATTGTTGAATTACAAGGGTGGGGTAATAAATACGCACATGAATTATCTGGAGGAATGCAACAAAGAGTAGGGTTGGCCAGAGCATTAGCTGCTGATCCTGAATTTTTACTCATGGATGAGCCTTTTAGTGCACTTGATCCACTTATAAGACGCCAACTTCAAACAGAGTTTATTAAACTTTCAAAACAGATGAAAAAAACTACTGTATTTATTACTCATGATCTTGATGAAGCTGTAAGAGTTGGACATAGAATAGCAATAATGCGAGATGGAAGAGTTGTTCAAATCGGAACCCCTGAAGAAATAGTTGTAAATCCATCTGACGAATATGTTGCAGACTTTGTAAAAGGAATTTCAAGATTAAAAGTTGTTCAGGCTAAAACTATTATGCAACCTATAGAACAATATAAAAAAAATTTTGGGGAAAATTTAAGTAATAATGAAAAAGTGAATGAAAACGATATATTAAGCAAACTTATTGAAACATCTGTTTCAAAAGATAAACCAATTGTAGTTGTAAACGACCATAATACTGAAGTTGGAATTATTACTCAATCAGACCTATTAAAGGCAGTTGTTGAAGGAAATGATAATGAGTAAGGAAATTAAAAATTTACCAAGATCTGAACTTATTAAAAATTTTGTAATTTCAAATCCAGACTACTATATCAAAGAGTTTAAAAAAATTGGTAGCAAACCATCATACTCTTACTCTTTTAACTTATTTGCAGCACTGTTTGGACCAGTATGGTTTGGAGTGAGAAATGTATGGAATTATGCTCTGGCATTTCTAATTGTGGAAACATTTGCTGTTGTTCAAATTGTTAGAGGATTATTTGGCAACATCACTAAAGATGCTGTTGAAAAAATTGATAAAATTCAATCAACTATCGATTTTAGATATAAACAATTAGAGGCTGCAAAAGAAAACAACCCAGATAAAGTCGAAGTCTACGAGAGGGCAATTAAATCACTTGAAGAGGCAATGAAGGAATATGTAGTTGATGTTCAGCAAATTGAGGCTTCAGCAATATGGATTACTATTTCAGGAATTTTATTATTAATTTTTGTAAAATTTATTCAAGGAATATTAGCGAATACAGTTTTAGAAAAAAGATACTCCGAATGGTTGTCAAATAAAACGATTAACCCTGGAATGAAAACAAAAAATTATTTATTAAGTGTTGGTTTTACTATAGTTATAATGTTTTTTTCAGTAATACATTATAGCTTCCCAGGTTTCTTCTCAATAATGAATGATTTTCCTACTCACCCAGAAATAAGACTTACATCTATTAAATGGGTAGAAACAATTTTTGATTATGCTGTTATCAAAGGAGATGCAGTATTTACTGCAATTACAATTGGAATTAGATCTGTTCTTGATTTTTTAGAACTTTTATTTGTAAAAACACCTTGGATTGTGATTATAACTACCATTGTAGTTTTAACTGCTTTGTCAGCAGGAATAAGAACTGCGATATACTCTGCAGGATTTTTAGCTTACATGGGTTTTTTGGGATTTTGGGTTAAAGCTATGACAACACTTGCTTTATTAGGAACAGCAGCAATTTTAAGTATTGTTATAGGAATACCTTTAGGAATTTATTGTGCAAGACGTCAAAGGTTTTATTCAATGATAAGACCAATAATGGACTTTATGCAAACAATGCCTGCATTTGTATTTATGATTCCTGTCATTGCATTTTTTGGAACAGGTAAGGTTGCGGCTGTAATTATTACAATGATTTTTGGAGGAACACCAGTTGTAAGACTTACAGTATTAGGATTAAGAGGAGTTCCTGAAACTATCAGAGAGGCAGCAATAGCTTATGGAGCATCTAAATGGTATCTTCTCAGAAAAGTAGATTTACCACTTGCAACTCCATCAATACTTGCTGGTGTAAATCAAACTGTGATGTTAAGTTTAGCAATGGTTGTTGTAGCATCATTAATAGGAGCCAAAGGATTAGGACAAGATGTTCTAGAAGCTTTACAATATGCAAATGTAGGACAAGGAATTTTAGCCGGTGTTGCAATATTATTTGTTGCCTTAATATTGGACAGAGTAGTTCAAGGTAAGAAAAGAGTTTAATTCTCTAATGAATAAAAATGTATGGTTGCTATTTGCTAGCAACGCATGTGCGTTTTCAGTTGCACCTGTAACAGTTTTTTTAAGCGGAATTATTGGATCTAATATAAGCCCAATTAAATCTTTGTCGACTTTGCCAATGTCATTATCAATTGTTGGTACAGCCATTTTTATAATAGCTGCTTCCAAAATAATGAGTATCACTGGTAGAAAAAAAGGATTTATATTATCATCCATCACAACCTCATTATTTGCTTTACTAGCAGCTTATGCAGTGATGAGACAAAACTTTATTCTTTATTCATTTTCTTGCTTTTCACTTGGATTTGGGATGGCATTTGCTCATCAATATCGTTTTGCAGCAGCTGAAAGTGTAGATAAAAAACAGGCTCCAAAAGCTATTTCTTTGTTACTTTTTGCAGGAATTTTATCAGCTTTATTAGGTCCTAATCTAGCAAATTTTGGAAAGAATATTATTCCAGAGGGTTTATATGTCGGCTCTTATCTATGTTTGTCATTATTAACTTTATCATCAATTATTTTTTTAGTTTTTTATAATGAAAAGAAAATTATTGAAAAAAAAAAAATTTCAAAAGGAAGATCAATTTCAGAGTTAATTTCTCAACCAAGGTTTCTTCAGGCATTAGTCTCCTCATCATTTGCTTATGCAGTTATGTCGTTTTTGATGACAGCTACTCCAATAAGTATGCATATTCATGACAAAATGTCTTTAAATAGCACTAGTTTTGTAATTCAATTGCACATTATAAGTATGTTCCTACCAGCATTAGTTACTGGAAATCTGATTAAAAAATTCGGACACAGCAAAATCATGTATTGTGGGGTATTATTTTTTATAATCACAATATTTCTTAGTTATCTTGATCAAACAGTTACAAACTATCTTTTTTCATTAATATTTTTAGGCCTTGGATGGAATTTTCTATTTATATCGGGGACAAGCTTACTTGTATTAAATTATAGAGAAGAAGAAAGGTTTAGAGCTCAAGGTTTTAATGACTTTATAGTTTTCTCAATTCAAGCTACAGCAAGTTTAACGGCAGGTGTTGTATTAAGTTATACTAGCTGGAAAACTATGAACATATTGTGCATACCCTTTTTGATAATAATAATTTTTACAATCCTGAGAGCTGATAGATCATATAAAAAAATTTAAGTTAAAGACGTGTCAACTTGTTACACCAATTAGACATTGTTTATCTAATTTTAGATAATATATGCCAATCATGATAAAAAATAATAAACTTATAATTTTATTTATAATTTTAATCAGTACATTTTTTACGAATATAGCATTAGGTGCGGATGTTACAGTGGAAATGTTGAATAGGCTTGATAAGGAGTCGAATGTCTTTGAGCCTAAAATTGTTAGAGTAAACACTGGAGATACAGTTCTTTGGAAAGCAAATGACAAAGGACATAACGTTGAATTCATAAAAAAGGGTGTGCCAGAGGGAGTAGGCAAATTCAAATCAAAATATAACAAGGATGTTGAATACAAGTTCGATGTCCCGGGGATATATGCTTACTGGTGTACACCACACAAAAATATGGGAATGATTGGTTTTGTGGTGGTTGGAGATGACAAATCTAATCTGGATGCTATTAAAAAACTTAGATTTTCCTCAAAATCTAAGAAAATTGCACCAGGTTTAATAGACCAACTATAAACCAGAAAATATTTTTGGATTAAGTCTTCTGACTTTTATAAGTGAATCTTTGAACTTCCCGGTAAGATGAAAGTCTCCCGGGAAGGCAATACACCTTATTTTTGCTTTTCTTGCATAACTTAGACTTATTTCTGTATCTTCGACAGCTACACATTTATTTGATTTAAGATTTAATTTTTTCAAGCAATGTTTATAAATGTCTGATTTATCTTTGAAGGTTTTAATAATTTTATCATGACCTATGTAATCAAAATCGTTTTTTTTTAAATGATATTTTAAAGATTTAAACACTCCATCAACGTTATTTTTAGTTGTAGAGGTAACAAACCCAATTTTTATTTTATTTTTTTTACAGAATTTAATAATATTTTTTACTCCAGCTCGTGGTTTTAACTTGTTCTTTTTTAAATATTGATTGAATATAAATGTTTTTAAGTTTCTTATTTGTTTTGCGTTCACTAAAATTTTTTTTGATATACCATATTTTTTAACTCTAATTTCACCACCTGGTTTTTGTAACATTGATTGATACATTTTTTTCGTCCAATACCAATCAAGACCATTTTTTTTAAAAGCTTTGTTAAATGATTGTCTTTGAATATTTGAAGTTTCTACAATTGTGCCAATTGATCCGAATAAAACTGCTTTAATCGTCATTAGCCTTTGACGGCACCAGTTGTTAATCCACTAATTACTTGTCTTTGGAAAAACATAACTAACATAAATAGAGGAGCAGTGGCAGAAACAACTGCAGATACTGCCCACATCAAATTACCTTCATGTTGATTTGTTCCAAGATAACTTTGAATTTTGGGTACCATTGTATGATTTTCTTGGTTTAGAAGTAGCGCTGTTACAGTAAAATCATTATATGCTAACATTAGACTAAACAAACCGGCAGTAATAACGCCGGGCCACATTACAGGCATAATTATATATCTAAATGCTTGAAAGTATGAACAACCATCTATTAATGCACTTTCATCTAATTCTTTTGGTACTGTTTTAAAAAAAGAATAGAGTAACCACAAAGTAAAAGGTTGATTAATTGCTACTAAAACTACAATTGTAGTCGGTAAAATTCCCCAAATCTGCAATTCAAAAAAGGGAAAAAGATAACCTGATACCAATGTTATGTGTGGCATTGCTCTAAAAATTAATGCTGCAATTAGTATCCAAAACGCATACCTCTCTGTGGATCTAGATAAAGCATAAGCACCTAATGTTCCTAAGAAAAGTGATATTGTAACTACAAAGACTGTTACTATTATAGTATTTCTTGAAGCTTTCCAAAACTCACCTTCAGTCCAAGCCTCAGAGTACGCATTTGATGTAAATTGTCCCCCAGTTTCTATTAGGGTATTAAACGCAGAAATTGCGTACCACCAATCTGCTCTTGAAAAAAAATCTGCTCTTACCTTAAAAGATCCCCAAAAAGTCCAAATAAATGGGAAGCATGCAATTAACAACCAAATAATTATAAAAGTTGTATTAAATGTTTTTAACGCATTTGATCTTTTGTCTAATCCATATTCCATTATCTAGCGGTCCTAAATTCTTTCCATGTTCTTATTAATACTGGTGCCAGCAAAATAGCAATTCCAATTATAGTCATCATTGAAGTTGCTGCTGCAGATCCAAATAAAATTACTTCCTCATTAACTAAATTGTCGTAAATTAACCAAGATAAAGACTGTGCACTTCCTTCAGCACTAAAACCAATTATTGGTTCAAAGACTCTAAAGTTATCCATTAATGATATTAAAGCTACAAAAGTAACAACTGGATAAATATGTGGTAGAACAATGTGTCTAATTCTTTGGTATCTTGATGCTCCATCAATAATTGCTGCTTCAACTGGTTCTTGAGGCACTGTTTGTAAAGCTGCATAAAAAACTACAAAAGCAAAAGGAGAATGATGCCAAATTCCATAAATTATTATTGTTATCCAAGTAAGTGTTCTAGAAGATTTCAATGATAGGTATGGATCTTCCATCATTAATTGTAAATTTGCACCAATAATACCCTCTGCATCAATCATCCAGAATAGAACAAGTGATCCAACTAATGGTGTAACTATCATTGGTAATATTGTGCCAAATATTAGCGGGCCTCTTATTTTTCTTGATATTGCATTTAAACTTAATGCTATGATGAAGCCTAATAATAAGACATTTGGAGTTACAAACAAACAGTATGTTAAAGTAAACAAAAGTGCTTTATAAAAAGGTAAATTTGTAACTTGGTCAATAAAATCTCCAAGTGTGTCAGTCTCATCCCAAAATTCTGATATTTGCTCAATTGCTAAATGATTTCTATCAACATATGTTCCAAATCCGTTAAATTTACCCAATGGCCTCTCATCTCTTAGAACGGATGTTGCTTCTTGGTCAACAACAATTGAAACAGTACAACCAAAAGGATCACATTTTTTTACTTCTTTTACTACTTGATCATGTTGAGCATAAAAAGATTGAATACCAGTAGATATTATCGGGAGCCCAATAAATAGAATCATTGCCAAACCAGTTGGCAAAAAAAACCAGAAAAAAGTTTTATTTGGCATTTACGATTAAGTGGGGATTAAATCCCCACTTAAATATTTATTTTATAGAAAGCCTTGTTCTTTAGCTTTACTTATATAAGCAGCCTCGACATCTTTTAGTGCTTGTTCCGCAGATTCTTTTCCCTGCAAGAATTCAACTATTTCACTTCCTAATGCACCATGCATTAAACCCATTTGAGGTAACATTGGGTAAGGTTTCGCCCCCATTTTAACAGCTTCAATTACACCAATAGATTTTGGTCCTGGCACAAAGCCTTCAACCAACCAAACAGCTTGGTCGGCTGCATCTGCAACCATTTTCTTGTTTGAAGCAGCATGAGCTAGAGCTATAAAAGATGCTTCTGCATCACTGTCAGATCTATTTTTTGCTAAAGTAAATCCGTCCCACCATAATGTTGCAGCTGGAATATTTCCTCCACCAACAGTTGCTGGTCCAGTTAGTTTGGTAGCTGCAGTAATTTTTGCATCTCCTTCATCATCTAACAAAGTTCCTGATCTTGATGCCCATAATGTCATAAGCGCAACTTTTCCAGATTCCCATTCAACTTTAATAGCTTCACTGTCATGAGTAAGATAATCAGGGTTACTCAAACTAGCTAATTTTTTTAGCATGTTTAATGTAGCTACACCTTTTGCATTATTTATATTTGGCTCAGCAGTACCAGCTTTAAAAAATTCACCGCCGTGACCGATAAACATATTTACAAATTCCTCAGCTAAATTCCATCCAGCTTTATATGCAGCTGCATAAGGATGTTGCATTTTACCTGATGCTCTTATTTTTTCTGATGCAGCAACAACTTCTTCGTAAGTTTTAGGTACAGGTATACCTAATTCTTTTAGAACATCTTCTCTATAATATAGATGTTGAGTGTTGGCCATAAAAGCCACAGCCATTACTTTTCCATCTATTGTAATTAATTGTGAGTCTTGAATTCCTTTTCCATATTTTTTAACTAGATCATCCATAGGTCTAATTAAATCCTGGTTCATCAAAGGCACTATAGAACTATTAGCTGCAATTCTTGCTGAAAACTCAGAAGGGTTTGCGGTTAAGGCAGGAACAGCTATTTTGTTATGCTCAGATGAGTGAGTAACCTTAAAATCTGCACTTCCTTTACATCCTTTAGCTGTTTCAACAAAAGTTCTTAATGCTGGAAAATCATTTGCTAAAATATTTATTGAACCACTTGGTTTACTGCAATGCCCATCAGCATATGCGGTTGTTCCAAAAAGTATGAACAATAAAGTTAATAGTATTTTTTTCATATTATCTCTCTTTTTTGGTTGTTTATAATTATTCTAAACAAAAACTATATCTTTAAGGATTGTTTAATAAAAGTGATTTTTAAATCACTTTTGACGCAAGTTCAGATCCGACCACAAGTGACTCTAGTTTTTTATAAACTATGTTTTCATCAACATTTCCAAAACCAGCAAAAGTGCTGAATCCACAATCAGTTCCAGCCATTAATTGGTCAGGGTCTACTACTCTGGAAAAGGCTAGAATTCTATGTTTTACAACGTCTGGATGTTCAATAAAATTACTTGTGGACTCTATGACGCCAGGGATAATGATTTTATCTTTTGGTAGTTTTATGTTCTCAAATACCTCCCATTCATGAGCATGCCTAGGGTTAGCAGACTCTATCAAATATTTGCTTACATTGGCCTTAAAAGCTATATCGATAATTTTATTCAATCCAATATCGTGAGTATGAGGTCCTTCATAATTTCCCCAACAAATGTGCATTCTTACTTTAGATGGATCAATATTTTCTAATGATTTATTTAAAACCTCAACATGTTTATTTGCTCTCTTTAAAAAATCTTGTTCTGAAATATCTTTGTAAATCATATGCCTAGATAGAGCGAGATCAGGACAATCGATTTGTAGAGACAGTCCACTATCAATGATTTTTTCATATTCAAATTTCATAATATCTGAGAGCTTTTCTAAATATTCATCATCATTTTTATAAAATTTATTAGGCAGAAAATTACAAATTACCCCTGGTGATGGAGAATTCATAAATCCCTCACTATGAGAACTTTTTTTTAATGCTTCTTTAAAATTAACAATATCTTTGTTAATTGAAACATTATCTTTTATTTTTAATTCACTTGTGCAACAAGGTCTTTGATAAGTTGGAGTTCCACCAGATAGAATAAGTTTTTTTTTAAATGATGGAAAATCATCTAAATCTTTTGGAGCTCTTCTTTCACTTTCACCTGAAAAACCATCAACTCTATCTTTAATGTATGTAGCATAACTTATTTTTGACATTTCTCCGTCGCTTACTATATCTATACCGGTATCAATTTGTTTTTTTACAACATCTAAAACATTATTTCTTACAACTTTATCAAATTTTTTTATGCTTATTTTTTCCCTATTATCTTTTAAAGCTAAAAGGCTTGAGAGTTCATTTGATCTAGGCAAACTCCCGACATGTGTGGTTTTTATTTTAACCATGATTTAGTAAAATTTGTTTCCAAATAGCAATTTCATCAAACAATACCCATTCTCTTATAATTGAGTTTGAGTCAAATTCTGCATGATTAATTCCCATTATAAATACTTTTTTATTTGACGCTTTACCATAATCCTTACTTTCATTACTGTGTATACCTTCTAAAAACCATCTAATCGATATTCTTGAGTTTTGGCCTTTTTCCTCTAAAAAACCTACATGTTCCACACTAAACTTAATATAAGAAAATATTTTTTTTAGAGAGTTCCATTTTTCTTTAATATCTTCTCTTCCATGGCCAATTTTATTCCCAGGCCAGAAAATATTGGCTGCTCTATTATATTCTTCATATTTATAGTTATTATTAAATATATTTTTAAGTACCTCTGAATATTTTTCAGCTTTTGATCCATTTTTATATTTCTCAGCTTCATAATTCGAATGCATATCAGTTTCAAAGTTAAATAACTTGGATGCACTTGAAAGTCCTCCCTCACTTTCAATAATTATCTTTGCGAATTCTCTTGGTGAGTATCCAATCTGTCTTACCATTGCACCTTGATCTCTGACAATCCACTCGTCATAAACTTGATTATCTTTACATGCACAATCAGCAATCACTCTATAATAAATATCTTTTCCACTTGGTTTTCCATAAAAACCTTCACCTAGATGAGTACCTTTGCTTAATATTCTATGAGATGAGTGATATCCGATTTCATCATTTCCGTTCCAAATAACATCTTCACCTAACAACTGCCTGTTTGGAAATTCCTTCAAAGTTGCATAAGTTGCATCTATGACCGTTTTATTTCCATAAGTAACCCCAAATGGTGATCTTACGGGTATATCTTTTGTATAAAATTCACTAATGGACTCAACATCTTTGCCTTCCCATATCTGCTCAGTAATTTTTAAAATGAAGTCAGGGAAATTTTTATATTTCTTATCAAAACCTTTCATTATACTTTTGATACACAATTGAGAAGAGAATCATGTTTTCCGTCTGTCTGAATACTGACATGTGCTCCAACCGGAACTGAAAATGTGTCTTTATAATTTATTTCATAAGAGGAATTTTCTGTTTCAATTTTCCATTTTCCTTTTTGTGAGAAAAAAATTGTAGGCTGATCAAATTTTAAATTATCTACTATTCCTTTTTTAGATCTAAAAGTGGTTAAATTAAATCCTGTATCTTGTTGTATTATTGGTGTTATTGATTTGTTTTGAAATTTTTTACCTAAAATATGTGAAATTTTTATATTATTTCCAATATTATTTTCATTCTTAATTCTTTTGCTGACCTCGCATATATTTTTTTGTAATTGTTCCAGGTTATAATTATCAAATTTTATAATTTCATCGTTTGATATTGGGTCGAGCAACTTTCTACCAATTGGAATTTCTTCACTATTTAAATCAATTAAAGAATTGTCATCTAGGAGTGCCATACCGGTTTGCTTTGCTCTTTCGAGAACTTTAGGCATCCATGTTACAATTCCAGGATCATTGCCTCCAAGAACAACAAAAATAAAACCTTCTTCATCTCCTACATTTTCAAATGCTCTAAACATATTTGTTGGCATAGATATTATATCTCCTGCACTTAATATTGTTTCGTCCTTGCCTTTCGATCCCCAATAAAACCTCCATTTACCTGAATAAATTATAAATACTTCAGCAGTTAAATGGCTATGAAGACCAGAACCGTTCAAGGGTTTTGCAGAAACAGCACCCAGGTTAAATCCATGAGGTTCTGATATTTTTATAGATTGATTTGCATCTTCTGCAACACCTGGTCCCAATATTGAGTAATTTTTTCTCTCTTTGTGCCCTTCTAATTTACCTTCAACAAATGGCAAAGTACTTGGAGTTAAATCTTGAAATTTAGCAAGTCTAATATTCATATTTTTTTAATTATAATATTGTGATACACGAATATTTCCAATAAATAAATATATATGCAAATAGAGCAATTTGATACAGGGCTTAAAACCAAAACAAATGTAAAAGATATTATTCTTTCACCACAACAAAATTTACAAAATAAAAATTTAATTAGAAATTATTTAAATCAAATTATCAGTTTAGGAATAAAAGAAATTGATAAAAGTTTAGAAGAGGCTTTCGTTAGCGACGTAAAAGTGAATTGTTTTTATCCATTAAATGAATTTACAGGATTAAAAAATTTAAAGGAGAAACTTTGGATACCTCTACTGGAGGGTTTTCCAGATTTAGAGAGAAGAGAACATATTGTCTTGGGAGGCGCTTTTAGAGATAAAATATTAGTAGGAGCATACTCTGTGTTGTCAGGTTATTTTAAGAAATCTTGGTTAGGCATAAAACCAAATTTTAAAATGATAAATCTTAGATGTTGTGAAATTCATGAATTAAAAGAAGATAAGATAATCGAGAGCTATATATTATTAGATGTTTTAGATTTCTTAAGACAATGTGGTGATTTAAAAATTAACCCATCAAGAGGACCAGAAGGTGCTTGGATGCCTCCAATAAATACTGATGGAGTAAATTTTTTTGAAAAGGATATTGAAGTCTCAAATTCAAATTTAAAACAATCTTTGTCAATGAATAGAAGCTTAAACTTTAAGCCAGAAAAAGAAAATATTTCAAATGATGAACTAAAACAAAGATTGCTTGACCATCCACAGAAAGAATTCTGGCATGATAAAATGATTTGGTATGGACCATGTGGGATAGGTACTTCTAGATCTTTAGAGGGTTTTATTGATATGCATCAATTACCATTTAGAAGATCATTTACTGATAGAGACTATTATAAGCTTGGACATTATTGTGAAATAGGGGATGGAAAATTCTCTTTGTGTGCTGGTTGGCATAGTTTAGAGGGTGTTTATGGGTCAAATGATTGGCTAGGATTTAATGCATGTAAACAAAAAATAACAATGAGAGTGATGGATTTTTATCATCATGATCAGGGGAAAATCCGTGAAAATTGGGTGCCAATTGATATACTTCATATATTAAAGCAAATAGGTGTAGACGTTTTAGAAAAAATTAAGATTTAGTATGGCTAATATAAAATTTACTGGTGTTCATAAATCATTTGGATCAAATAAAATAATTACAGACTTTAATTTAATGGGCAAGGATGACGAATTTCTTGTGTTAGTTGGACCATCTGGTTGCGGAAAATCTACCTTATTAAGAATGATCGCAGGTTTAGAAAAAATCGACGAAGGAGAAATTTTCATTAATGACCAGAAAATAAATGACCTCCACCCTTCGAAAAGACAAACGGCAATGGTTTTTCAGTCTTATGCTTTGTATCCTCATATGAATGTATATGAAAATATGTCATTTGGTTTAAAAATTGAAAAAAAATCTAAAGAAGAAATTGAGTCAAAAGTAATGCAAGCTGCAAAAATTTTAAAAATCGAAGAGCTTTTAGAGAGAAAACCCAAACAACTTTCAGGAGGACAGAGACAAAGGGTTGCAATTGGGAGAGCAATTACAAGAAATCCAAAAATATTTTTATTTGATGAACCTCTATCAAATTTAGATGCAGCATTGAGAGCTGAAATGAGAGTAGAAATTTCAAAATTACACAATCAAATTAAAACAAATATGATATATGTAACTCATGATCAAGTTGAGGCTATGACTCTTGCTGATAGGATCGTAATATTAAATCTTGGAAATATAGAACAAGTAGGAACTCCAGATGAAATTTATAATAATCCATCTAATATTTTTGTAGCACAGTTTATTGGAACACCAAAAATGAATATTCTGCCATTAAACTCAGAGAGTATAGTTTCAGATAATAAAATAAATTTTTTGGGAAATGAAATTACTTTTGCACAAACTAAATTCGACAAAAAAAATTATTTCTTGGGGATAAGACCAGAACATTTTAATGTTTCAAATGGCTCAGAATTTAAATTTAAACCTAAAATTGATCTAGTAGAAAATTTAGGAAATGAGAAAATTGTTTACATGAGTAATGATAATTTAGAACTCAGCGCAAAAATATCTAGCCAAGTTGATTTTCAAAGCGAGCTTAATTTTGATTCCAAAGATATTTTTATATTTGATGAACACGGAAGTAGAATTTAAATCATTTTTTGAGCTTGACCGTTGTTAAATTAAAATGAACTGGATAGTTGTTACAATTATAGCTGCATTTTTTCAGAACCTAAGATCTTCGTTTCAAAAAAAAATTAATAAAGATGTCTCCACTATTGCATCGACTTATGTAAGATTTTCTTTCGCATTACCCTTAGCATTAATTCTTTTCTTTATATATTTTAGAGATTATTCTGTTCTAGCAGAAGTTATTAACCAGCCTGGTTTTTTAATTGATGTTACAATGGCATCGATTTTTCAAGTAATATTTACATTTGTCCTTTTGTATCTTTTTAAGTTTTCAAACTTTGTTGTTGGAACTTCTTTAAGTAAAACTGAGGTTGTGCAAGTTGCAATATTTGAATATTTAATACTTAATGAAAAGCTAAGCAAATTAGGAATAAGTGGAATTGTAATTTCAACTTTAGGAGTAATAATTTTATCAATTAAAGATTTAAAGTTATTTTTACAAAATATATTTTCAAAAACTACATTGATAGGGTTAATATCAGGTTTATTTTTAGCCTTAAGTATTGTTTATTTTAGATCTGCAGCTTTATCTTTGGAGAACTTCAACTCAAACTTTGAAAAAGTAATATCAACTTTATTATTTGGACTTTTGATACCAACTATAATTTTAACTATTTATCTTTTATTATTTGAAAAAAAAGAGTTAAAAAAACTTTATGATGACAAATACGATTGTATGTTAATAGGGATTGCTGGATTTTTGGCTTCTTTATCTTGGTTTTATGCATTTACATTAATACAAGCCTCTTTCGTTAGAGCAGTTGGGCAAATCGAATTATTATTCAGTTACTTTTCCTCAAGATATTTCTTTAAAGAAAAAGTAAGAGTTACAGAAATAATTGGTATAATAATTTTTGTTATTGGAGTTACAATTTTACTATTTTCTAGAATCTGACTTAATTAATTTTGAAATCCATATTTTCTAAGTCTAACATCCCCTGTTCTCGCATGAGCCTCCATTCCTTCATATCTTGAAATTCTAGCACAAGCTGCACCCACTTCTTTAGTAGACTCTTTAGTCATTCTTTGAAAACTCAATGTTTTAATGAATTTTCCTACAAATAAACCACCTGTATATTTTCCCGCACCTTTTGTTGGTAAAATATGATTGGTTCCTGAGCATTTATCTCCATATGCAACTGTAGTCTCCTCTCCAATAAATAATGATCCATAATTCTTTAATCGGTCATGAAACCATTGAAGGTTTTTAGTTTGAATTTCCAAATGTTCAGGTGCGTATTCATCACTAATTTTTGCCAATTCTTCGTCTGTGTCACATAAAATAACTTCACCATAGTCTCTCCATGCAGCTCCTGAGTTTTCTCTTGGTAAATCTGGTAAATCTGCAATTAATTCAGGAACTCTTTGCATTACATACTCTGCTAATTTTTTACTTTTAGTAAATAACCAGGCAGGAGAATTATAACCATGCTCTGCTTGTCCAACTAAATCGAATGCAACTAATTCTGGGTCTGCTGTTTCATCTGCTATAACTGCAATCTCTGTTGGACCAGCAAATAAATCTATACCTACTTTGCCAAATAAAATTCTTTTTGATTCTGCAACAAATTGATTTCCAGGACCAACAAGCATATCAGCAGGTGCATTACCAAAAAGACCATAAGTCATTGCAGCAATAGCCTGAACTCCACCTAAATTCATTATTACATCTGCTCCGCATAAGTCAGCTGTGTAAACAATAGCAGGATGAACTCCAACACCAGGTTTTGGTGAACTGCAAACAATAATATTTTTAACACCAGCAACTTTAGCAGTAGTTACACTCATAACTGCAGATGCAATATGAGCATATCTTCCTGCCGGTACGTAACATCCAGCTGTATTGACAGGAATTAATTTTTGACCAGCGAACAAACCATCAGATAGCTCTACTTCAAAATCTTGACCATAATTTTTTAATTGTGCTTCAGCAAACTTTCTAACTCTTTCATGAGAAAATTGAATATCATCTTTAGTTTTAGGATCTAAATTCTTTTTAATTTGTTCAATTTTTTCTCTTGTAACGATTACTTCACCTTCATATTTATCAAATTTTTTTGATAACTCGATACATCCTTCTTCTTTTGTTTTCTCTATATCCTTTAAAATATTTTCTACAATTTCTCTAGTTTTTGTGTCATCTGTTGATGAAGTTTTTGGTGATTTTTTTAAATATGTTATTGCCATCTTTAAATCCTAATTTAATTATTATTTTTTTCAATATTCATTTAGTCTAAAGCTACCACAGCTGCCGCAATAGATGCTAGCCTTGCTGTCGCATCATCCGATCTACTAGTAATTACCACAGGAACTTTCCCTCCTATAACCACTCCTGCCGCACATGCACCCATAAAATAAATCATCATTTTAACAAGAGCATTTCCTGTTTCAACATTTGGAACTAGTAATACATCGGCGTCTCCAGCTACTATATTTTGAATACCTTTTATCTCTGCTGATTTTTTTGATACACTATTATCAAAGGCAAGAGGGCCGAATATATCTGCATTTAAATTTTCTTTCTCAGCTAATTTACATATTTCTTTAGCATCAATTGAGCTTTGCATGCTGTCCAAAACTTCCTCTGTTGCAGACAAAATAGAAATTTTGGGTTTTGCGATATTAATTCTATGGCAAAAATCAACTACATTTTTCAGAATATGCATTTTTGTTTTAACATTTGGATTAACATTTAAAGCTCCATCAGTTATTATTAATGGCTTATCTTCTTTATCTAACGTCATATGCCAAATATGACTCAATCTTTTTTTACCGATTAAATTATATTTTCTTAATAAAACTTCTTTCATTAAAATATCTGTATGTATGTGACCTTTAACAATTATTTTTACTTGTCCATCACCAGCAAGCTTTGCAGCAACTTTAGCTGTGTTATTTTCAATTGGCTCATTTATTATTTCAAAATCAGAAATATCAAATTTTAATTCCTCAGCATTTTTTTTTATTTCTATTTCATCGCCTATTAAAACGGGAATTATTAATTTTTCTTTTACGGAGTCCATTACAGACAGCATGGGAAGTCTTTTGCCTGCATTTACAATTGCAGCTTTAGCTCCTCTTTTTTGGTGAGCGATATCAAGCAAATTGATCGGACAAACTGTTGATTTATCTGAAAGCATTGAATTTATATATACTAAATTAATAAAAAAACTAATATACTATTATTGATATAAGGATAAATAGTGGAAGTAGTTACTAAAATAGCTCCGATCGCTCTAGCTCTTATAATGTTAGGTCTTGGATTAGGATTGACAGGACGCGATTTTTTAAGAGTAATCAATAATCCTAAAGATTTTATAATCGGCTTTATCTGCCAATTGATACTTTTACCAATAGTTGCATTTATAATTGTATTAATATTAGATTTGCCAATTGAAATTGCTGTAGGCGTTATGATTATAGCTGCAGCTCCTGGTGGAGTAACATCAAATGTAATGACAAAATTTGCAAATGGAGATGTTGCATTATCAATCTCATTAACCGCTATAATAAGCCTGATTAGTATTATTTCTGTTCCTTTTATTATTTTTAAATCAGCAAATTTATTGGGAGTTACAGATATATCTTCTGATATCACCATGACTGGCATTGCATTAAAAATGGCTCTAGTTGTTACAGTGCCTGTTATTTTAGGAATGATTATAAGGAAATTTGCAGAAAATTTTGTTTCTTCAAATATTTCTATAATCGAGAAAATCACAACTTTATTATTTGTAATTGTTTTTGCAACAATATGGATTGAAGAAAGAGAGAATATACTCAATTACTTAAAACAAGCGGGTTTTGCTGTTCTTGTACTTAATATTATCATGATGGTACTTGCATATTACATAGCCAAGTTATTAGCCACTGGCATAAAGCAAAGAAAGTGTATTTCAATTGAGTGTGGACTTCAAAATGGCACATTAGCAATATTTGTAGCTACACAAATATTTAGTGACATTAGTTATATTATACCAACAGCAGCATATGCTCTGATTATGTATTTAACTGGCTTTATAATGATTTTTATACTTAGAAGATCTACTTAATATTTATTTGTTCAAATATCTTAAAGATTAAATAAGAAAGTGAGAGTACATTTTTCTCCTGCAGTTTAATGGTATCAGATAAAGCTTTATCTTGCATGTTAACATTAAATAGTTTTTTTTTATTAACACTTATATATTTATTTTTTAGCAAATAATTTAATTTTCTAACAACAGTTGGTCTTGGAATATGAGTTATTTCTGAAATTGACATAGTATTAACACCAGTTTCAGGAACTATTATTTTGTTCTTTTTCCACTTTGAAAAGTTCCATCCATTAGCTTCATAAGATTTTGTAACAAGTGAATGCCACATTATAACCATTCCAACTGAAAATATTTCAAGATCTCCTACTTGTTTTTTCCATCTATTTGTAAAAATAAAAATAAACTCCAAAAAAAAATACCAACAATATGTGAAATTATTTTTAATTTCATTTGAGATTTCATCAAATTGCTTAGATTGATTAATTAAATTATTTTTTTCACATATCTCATTAATCTTTGAAAGTAATACACATAAATTTTGAAGAGTATTTTTAGGTTGAACTAGTCTAAAAGCTGATCTGTCGATATATATCTTTTTGCCAATTTTTTTTAGTACACCAAATTCTTCTAAGCGAAGAATTTTTCTTCTAGCACTCTCTTTGGGAATAATTAGATTTTTTGATATTTCAATAATATTTATTCTGTCTAGTTCTAATGATTTATCATATAAGAAAAAAGCATCATAACTTTCTACAAGTCCATTTTGAATATAATAATCAAAATCTTTATTTATAAGATAAAGAATTATTAAATACTTATCTATGTCTTGAAATGTTTCATATGATGAATTAGTCCATTCAGATAATAACTTATAGTAAAAGGGAGCTATTTCATCGAAATTTTCTACAATAGTGTTTTGAATTTTGTTTTCACTTAATTGTGATGAGTTTTTAATCATTTTCTGCAAACCCATTTTAATCTTTTGACCCCATTTTGGACATCAAATAAAATTTTAATAACCCATTTCGGACACTTGAGAAATAGCATCAAAATTTATATGTGTTTTAATAGTTTTTATATGAGTTTGAATAGCCTAAAAAGAGCATCTGATATTGAAATTTCTTCTCAATTAACAGGTAACGTAAATATTGATACCCCTCAAAAAGTAAATATTGATGCTCTTAAACTCAAAATGATTAAACAAGAAAATAAAGATAATTTTAAAAATAAAGCTATCGTCGTATCACTATTTTTTGGATTAGGAGTACTTGGATATTTTGTTTCTATTTAACTTTAATAATCAAATAAATAATCTAAAAATTTAGGCATTCTTAACAATTATCAGTTATTGTAATAAATAATAATTAGTAAATAATAAGGATATGAAACCATTTGTAGGATATTTAATTTTAGCCTTAGGAATTACTACAGGCATAGCTGCAAACAGTTTTGCAAAGATTTCAGATGGTTTTACAAAGCTGACACCAACTATTGCTTGTTTGCTTTTAATGAGTATTACAATGTTCTCTTTGGCAAAAGCAATGTCAGTCATACCTGTTGCATTTAGTTACTCAACTTACAGCGGATTAACAGTTGCAGGTGTAGTTTTGTTTGGGATATTAAAGTATAATCAAGTTCCCAATATTTATGGACTTATTGGTATTTGCTTAATTGTAACTGGGGTTATAATGGTGAATTATTTAGGACGAGCAGGTTAACAATTTAATCTATTTCAATAAAATACGAATATCTTCCATTGTATTGTTTGGAATTTTAATTTCAGATTTATAATTCTTTTTATATCTTCTTAATTTGTTTTCCCCTGGATATAATATTTCTTTAAGTCCTTTTAATTTAGGAAGTTTTTTAATTCTTTTTATGTTTTCTTTTATTCTTTTTTTATAATTTGATTGAAATAAATTTGCTTTCATTACAATAAATAAATGACCAATATTTTGTGGCCCAGAAAAATCATCAAAAGGATCTTTCACTTTCCCACCGTGATTACCTCCTGTGTAAACACCACTCAATATATCTACCATCCAGGCAAGTCCTGATCCTCTAAATCCTGCTATAGGAAGCTGAACACCTTCAAGTGCTTTTTTAGCATCTGTTGTTGGATTACCAAATTTATCCAAAGCAACACCCTCAGGTATTTTTGAATTAGATCTTGATGCAACTCTTATTTTGCCTCTATTAATCATTGAGACAGATGTATCCAATATAAACGGAATTTTAGAACCAGTTGGCGATCCAAAACAAATTGGGTTTGTGCCAAATAAAGATTTTATAGCACCATGTGGGGCTATAGCAGGGGGTGCATTAGTAAATACTAAGGCGATCATATTTTTTTTTACAGCTTGCTCAGCGTAGTATCCCGACATTCCATAATGGCCACTGTTTTTAACTGCTACAAGTCCTATTCCTGTTTTTTTAGCATTTTTTATAGCTTTTTTAATAGCTGTATCTGCAGCAACAAATCCAATGCTATCATCAGCATTTATATGAGTAACAGATTGGGAAATATTTTTTAGTTTGATTTTAGGTCTTGGATTGATCAGCTTTTTTTTAATCCGATCACAATACATTTTTAATCTAGATAATCCATGAGTTGGAGCGCCTACTAATTCAGCATTAATTATTGCATCAGCACAAATACCTGCGTGTTTTTTTGAAAGTTTAAAATTATAAAATATTTTAATTATAGTCTTTTTAAGTTTATTTTTTTCCATCTTAAATATTTAAATCTTTATTAAAAAATGACCTTATATCATTAACTAATAAATCTGGCTCCTCAAGAGCCGCAAAGTGTCCACCTTTTTTCATTTTTGTCCATCTTTTAACATTAAAAATTCTTTTTACATACGATTTAGGTGGCCAGCTCAACATTTCTTTTGGAAATTCTGCAATTGCAGTAGGTATTCTAATTTTTTTAAAATTTTTTGGGAAAGGTCTACCACCTTCTTCTCTTCTGCCAAAATAAATCCAAGCTGCAGAATTAAAAGTTTTTGTTAATATATAAATCATAATATTAGTTAGTAACAAATCTTTTGAGTAAACATTTTCAATATTACCTTTATTTAAGTCTGACCATGAATAAAATTTTTCTAATATCCATGCAGCAGTACCCACAGGGCTATCTATCATTGCATAACTTAACGACTGAGGTTTGGTTGCCTGTTGTGTCCTATATCCCTCTTGCATAATTTGCTCTTTAGCAAATCTTTGTTCCCATTTTTTTTCTTTTGTAGTTATTGCTCCTTTTGGATGTCTCATATTTAAACAATTAACATGAATAGCTTTACAATTATTATAATGATTATGTCCTAACCAGTTACAAAC